>CALMEG010000289.1 GCA_937863185.1 uncultured Paracoccaceae bacterium
CGCCATGCCGTGTTCGCGGATGCCGTAGCGGATATAGCGGCCCGAGAAATCATCGCGCGTGATGGTGTTCATGCCCTTCGTGCGCGTCAGGTTGGAGCCGGTCAGATCGGCCGAGCCCCCGATCGTGTAGGGCAGGGCTCCATTGACCACACCAAGCGCCATTTCGCTTGCCTTTCGGGTGGCGAGCTTGGGGCGCATGGCCGAAAGTTCGGTCTTGTAGGCGCGGATCGCGGGGCCAAGCGGCGCGCTGTCACCCGCAAGGGCCGAGTCATGCGCGGCCCGTTGGTCGGATGTGGCGTGCAAGGCCTCCCATGCGGCGCGTGCGTCGGCCCCGCGCCGGGCCGCGGCGGCCCAGTCTGCGCGTATATCGGGCGGGATCACGAAAGGCGGGTGGGGCCAGTCGAGCGCCGCGCGGGCGCGGGCGATTTCCTCTGGGCCGAGCGGTGCCCCATGCACATCGTGCCCGCCCTGCTTGGTCGGCGCGCCGCAGCCGATGATCGTGCGGCAGGCGATAAGCGAGGGGCGCGGATCGGCCCGCGCCGTGGTGATCGCGTCGGCGATCTCATCGGGAGCGTGGCCATCGACACCCAGGACATGCCAGCCCGCAGCGGCAAAGCGCGCGTGCTGATCGGTCGAGGTGGAAAGCGCAGTGCCGCCGTCGATGGTGATGCCGTTATCGTCCCACAGCACGATCAGCCGGCCAAGGCCCAGATGACCGGCCATATCGATCGCCTCGTGGCTGATGCCCTCCATCAAGCAGCCGTCGCCCGCGATGACATAGGTGAAATGATCGCAGAGCGCGCCGAACCGGGCATGGCCGAGGCGTTCGGCAATCGCCATGCCGACAGCGGTGGCGATGCCCTGTCCAAGCGGGCCGGTGGTTACCTCGATGCCGCCGGCATGGCCGTATTCGGGGTGGCCTGCGGTGCGGCTGCCAAGCTGGCGGAAGGCGCGGATCTGGTCCATGCCCATGTCTTCGAAACCCAGCAGGTGATGCAGCCCGTAAAGCAACATCGAGCCATGCCCGGCCGACAGGATGAAGCGGTCGCGGTTGGGCCAGGCGGGGGCGGCGGGGTCGATATTGACGAAGCGGTTGAAAAGCACCGTCGCCACATCGGCCATGCCCATGGGCATGCCGGGATGCCCTGAATTCGCGGCCTCGACCGCATCCATGGCAAGCACGCGCAGGGCGTTTGCCATCCGGGTTTCACTGTCAAGGACGATATCCTTCATGCTTTTCCTCATGCCCGCCGGGCGTCACGGACCAGCCGCTCGATCAGCGGGGTCAGGATTAGTTGCATGGCCAGATCGAGTTTCGGGCCGGGAACCACGATCGAGTTCGCCCGGCTCATCCACGAGCCGTCGATCATCGAGGTGAGATAGGGAAAGTCGATCCCGCGCGGGTTACGGAAACGGATGACCACAAGGCTTTCGTCGGCCGTCGGGATCCAGCGCGCGATGAACGGGTTCGACGTGTCGACAACCGGGACCCGTTGGAAGTTGATGTCCGTTTCGGTGAATTGCGGGCAGATGCAGTGCACATAGGCGTGCATCCGGCGCAGGATCGTATCGGTGACGGCCTCGGTCGAATAACCGCGGCTGGCGCGGTCTCGGTGGATCTTCTGTGTCCATTCGAGGTTGATGACCGGCACAACCCCGATCTTGAGATCGGCCAACTGCGCCAGGTTCACCTTGTCGTTCACCACTGCGCCGTGCAGCCCCTCGTAGAACAGAAGGTCGGATCCTTCGGGGAAATCCTCCCATTCGGTAAAGCGGCCCGGCGCCACGCCGTAGCGTTCGGATTCGCGGTCGTCATGGACATAGTGGCGGGTGAAGCCGCGGCCTGTGGCGGCATAGCTGCGAAAGGTTTCCTCAAGCCGCTCAAGCTCATTCGCCTCATAGGAGAAATGCGAGAACGACTGGTCTCCGGCCGCGACCCGGCGGGCAAGTTCGTCCTTCATCGCGGCGCGATCGTAGCGGTGGAAGGCGTCGCCCTCGATCGAAACGGCGGTTACGCCCTCGCGGCGGAAGATCTGGTCGAAGGTGTGCTTGACGGTTGTCGTGCCCGCCCCGGAAGAGCCTGTGACCGAGATGATGGGGTGCTTCTTGCTTATGTGTCAGCTCCTGAAAAGGCCGCGTTTGCCGAAAAGTGCCGAGGTTTCCTCGGGGGGAATGTCAAAATAACTTGCAACCGGCGCGACCTTGTCGGCCGAGCCGAAAACAAAGGGCGTGCGGCTGTGAAGCGTGTCGGGCGTCAGGCTGAGAATGGGTTCGGACCCGTCAGTGGCCCCGCCGCCCGCCTGTTCGACCAGAAAGGCGATGGGCGCGCATTCATAGACATGGCGCAGCCGGCCGCGGGCATAGCCGGGGCGGATGTCGGCGGGATAAAGGAAGATGCCGCCGCGCATCAGGATGCGATGCGTCTCGGCCACCAGCGAGGCGATCCAGCGCATGTTGAAGTTGCGCCCGCGGGGCCCCTCGGCGCCGGCCACGCAATCGTCGATATAGGCGCGCACGGGGGCGGGCCAGTGCCGGTAGTTCGAGGTATTGATCGCATATTCCGAAGAAACCGGGGCAATACGGACATCCTCGCGGATCAGGTGAAAGCCGTGGGTGGTAGGGTCCAGCACATAGACCTTTACGCCCGTGCCCCAACTCAACACGAAGGCACATTGCGGGCCGTAGATGATATAACCCGCCGCGACCTGTTCGCGGGCCGGACGCAGGAAGCTTTCCGAAGGCCCCTCGGCGGCCTCGAAAACCGAGAAGATCGTGCCGATCGAGACATTGACCGCGATGTTCGACGATCCGTCGAGCGGGTCGATCGCAAGCGCAAGGTTGCCTTCGGGATTGGCCTCGGCGATCTCCTCGCGCTCTTCCGAAGCGTAGTGGCGCACCGCGCTGTCCCTCAGCGCGTCGAAGAACATCTCGTCCGCGATCAGGTCTAGCGCCTTCTGCCCGTCACCGTCGCTATTGGTGCCGCAGGCTGCGGCAAGGTCGGTTTCGATCCCGTTCGACTGGATCATCCGGGCAAGTTCGGCGCCCACGCGGGCGATCCGCTCGAAGACCTGCGCAAGGGCGGGGGGCGCATCGGGTATCTGGATGAAGGGGCGATCCGCCATCAGCATGCTGTCTCCTCCCAAAGACGATGCAGAGACCTTGCGCCGGACTGGATTTCATGAAAATTAAATAATTCAGAATATGTATTAGAGAAAATCTAAGTAGATGCGATCAGATGCCATCACACTTCGCCAGCTGCGTGCCCTTCTTGCCGTGGACCGCCATGGCTCCCTGACGGCTGCGGCTGCAGAAATCGGCCTGACGGTTCCGGCAATTCATTCGCAGGTCAAGGGGTTGGAGGCGGCCCTGGATTGTTCGCTCGTGCGGCGAAAATCGGACAATGCCGGATCGGAACTTACGGCAGAGGGCCGCGCGGTGCTGGATGCCGCTGGCCGGATCGAGGGCATTTTGTCGCAGTGCATGACCGAGGTGCAGGCGATTGCGCGCGGCTTTAACGGCCGCGTTACGCTTGGCGTGGTCTCGACCGGCAAGTATTTCGGGCCTTGGCTGGTGAAGATGCTGCATCAGCGCTGCCCGGAAACCGAGATCGCGCTGCGGGTCGGGAATCGTGAAACGATTATCGCTGGGTTGGACCGAGGCACGCTGGACCTGGCCATCATGGGCCGCCCCCCGCGCCACCCGCCGGTCGAGGCACAGGCCCTTGGCGCCCATCCGCATGGCCTTCTGGTCGCGCCCGATCATCCCTTGGCCGACGGGGGGCGGGCCGATATCGACCGGCTTCTCGAAAACGTCTTCCTGTCGCGCGAAGAGGGCTCGGGCACGCGCATCCTGATGACGCGTTATCTTGACCGCATCGGTGAGGGGCGTGTCGTCGATTTCCTGGAAATGGATTCGAACGAGACGATCAAACAGGCCGCGATGGCGGGGCTGGGCGTGGCGTTTCTAAGCCTTCACACGGTTACCGAAGAGTTGGCGAGCGGTCGCCTTGTCCGCGTGAACCTGCCCGATCTGCCCATCATCCGGCAGTGGTTTCTGGTGCAGCCCGCCGGGCGCGAGGCCCGCGCCGTCGTCGGGCGCTTGCGCGATCATATCCTTGCGCTGAACGGGGCCTATCTGCCCAGGCTGGACTAGCGCGGCATCCGGTTCCTCGCGCGCTCTAGCGCGCTCAGGACCGCGCGTTCGGAATGACGCAGGTATTCATCCAGCCGTCTGGCCGCGTTCGGGCCATCGCCGGCCTCCAGCGCCGCCAGCAGCGACTGGTTCAGCTCAATATAGGCGTCGTGCAGATGGGCGGTATCGTCAAGCTGGCCGAAGACAAGGCGCAGCTCGGCCAGGATCAGCGCGAATGCGGCGTCCAGGCGCGGGCTGTCGCACAGCCCCACCATCGCGCGGTGAAACTCCATGTTCAGCGTGCCGACCGCGCACCAGTCGTCCCGGCCGCGCGCGTCATGGGCCTGATCGGACAGCGCGCGCATGCGGCCGAGGGCGGGATGGCCGCGCGTCGCGGCGCGCACCGCGCCATGCTGGATCACCGCCCGTGCGCGGTAGATGTCGACCACGTCGGCCGCATCGGGGGCCGCGACGAAAACCCCGCGGTTGGGGATATGCGTCACAAGGCCCTGGCTGGAGAGCAGCCGGAACACCTCGCGCAGGGTGTTACGGGAAATGCCGAACCGCGCGGCGGCCTGATGCTCGGACAGCTTCTCGCCCGGCGTGAACTCGCCCGCGATGAGCAGGCCATGGATGTGGCGCGCCACCGCTTCGGCGCGGGAGGGTTCTGCGGGCAGGGCCGTTTGATGTGTCATCGCCGCCTCGGGTAGTTCTATATTGTTGAACAATCTAATCTATGTTATCCAACAATAAACTATCCGGGGGGAGTCTCCATGGCAAGCATCGACCTCAACAGCGATCTGGGCGAAAGCTTTGGCCCTTGGCCCATGGGGGACGACGCGGCGCTTCTGGCAATCGTCACCTCGGCCAATGTGGCCTGCGGCTTTCACGCGGGCGATCCCGCGGGCATCCTGCGCACCCTGCACGAGGCGGCGCGGCGCGGCATCGCGGTGGGGGCGCATGTCGGCTATCGTGACCTTGCGGGCTTTGGACGGCGCAACATGGACCCCTCGAGCGAGGAGCTGGTGGGCGACACGATCTACCAGATCGGCGCCTTGCAGGGGCTGGCGCGCGCGGCGGGGACGCAGGTGCGCTATGTCAAGCCGCATGGCGCGCTTTACAATACCATCGCGCAGGATGCGCGCCAGGCGGCTGACGTGATCGCGGCGATCCGCGCCGTCGATCCGTCGCTTGTGCTGATGGGGCTGGCCGGGGCGCCGATCCTTGCACAGGCCCGCGCCGCCGGTCTGCGCGTCGTCGCCGAGGCCTTTGCCGATCGCGCCTACAACCCCGATGGCAGCCTTGTCAGCCGCAGCCTTCCGGGCGCGGTGCTGCACGATCCCGAAACCATCGCCGCGCGCGTTATCCGCCTTGCGACTGAGGGCCGCGTGACCGCGATCGACGGCAGCGAGATCAGCATTGAGGCGCAATCGGTCTGCGTGCACGGCGACACGCCAGAGGCGGTGGAAATCGCGCAGGCCCTGCGCGACAGGCTGGTCGGGCAGGGGATCGCGCTGAAACCCTTTGTGAACGGCTAGGGCGCGGCTGCTGCCGCACCGCGCAGGAAAACGAAACGGAGACCCGATGAAGCCCGCCCCCATGACGCCCGCCCCCGCCGATGCCGAGGCCCGCCGCCGGGCCGCCCCGGTGATCTGCTACCCGGTCGAGACCCTCCCGCACCCCGACCTGGCCACCTATCGCGCCCTTCGCACGGGGATGGAGCGGGTCGAGGCCATCACCGTTCCTCCGCGCGATGCCGCGACCTGGACGGTGCCCGCGGGGCATTTCTTCCGCATCCTGTGCAGCGAAGGCCCGCAGGTCGGCGATCTGAACCTGTTCAATGCCCAAAACCTTGATGAGCGGCTTTATACCGGCAAAACCCGCGCGCTGAACGGAACCCATCTTGGCACGGGGGATCAGCTTTTCTCGAACTTTCCCTATCTGCGCCCGATGGCCACGATCACGCATGACACGCTGGACTGGTATGGGTTCGATGCGTTCGGCGGTGCGGTCCATGACGTGATCGGCACACGCTGCGACCCCTATACCCACAACCTTCTCAGCCATGGCGGGCAGTATCACCACTGCTGCCACTCGAACCTGACGCGGGCACTTGCGCAGGCCACGGGCCTGCCGCTGCAAGAGGCCGAACCCCATGTGCATGACGTGCTGAATGTCTTCATGTGCACGGGCTTCACCCGCGATACGGGACAGTATTTCATGAAGGCCAGCCCCGTCCGGCCCGGCGATTATCTTGAGTTCTTTGCCGAGATCGACCTGCTTGGGTGCCTGTCGGCCTGTCCGGGGGGCGATTGCTCGGCGCAGCATTCCTCGGACGTAGCGGCGTGCCACCCGCTTCTGGTCGAGGTCTACCGGCCGCACGGGCTGCCCGAAGGCTGGCAGCCGCCCGCGCCGAACGGGTATGACCGTTCGCACGGGTAGTGCGGGCGGGCGGAACTAGCGTGCCGCGGCAAGGATTTCCGAAACGCCCTCGGGCGTCAGGAGGACAGGGTTTCCCCCGGCGCAGGGGTCGCGCAGCGCGTCGCGGATCAGGCCTTCAAGATCGTCCGGCGGGATGCTGACGCCCATGGCCGACAGCGTGGCGGGCATGCCGATACGGGCGGCAAGGCTCTCGATCCACTCTTGCACTGCAAGGCCAGGATCCGCGCCCGGCAGTTCCAGCCAATGGGCCAGCAGGGCCATCTGCCGGCCCACCGCCCCCATGTTGAAGCGCAGCACATGCGGCATCAGAACGGCGTTGAGCATGCCGTGATGCGCATCATAGCGCGCACCAAGCGGATGGGCGATCGCATGAACCGCGCCGAGGCCCTTTTGCAACGCCGTGCAGGCCATGGCCGAGGCGACAAGCATGTTCGAGCGCGCCTCGAGGTTTTCCGGCTCGGCATGGGCTACGGGCAGGGCATCGCGGATCATCCGCAGCGCGGTCAGCGCAAGCCCGTCGGCCATCGGATGATACCCCGGCGCGCATAGCGCCTCGAGCGCGTGGGACAGCGCGTCCATTCCCGTTGCCGCCGTCAGCACCGGCGGCAGGCCGACCGTTACCAGCGGATCGAGGATCACCAGTTCGGGCAGCATCCGGGGATGGAAGATGATCGCCTTGCGATGCGTGGGCCCTGCGGTATCGGTGATGACCGAAGAGCGCCCGAATTCGGACCCGGTGCCCGCGGTTGTCGGCACTGCGATGACGGGCAGCATGGCCGCCACATCTGCCCGGCGCCAGTTTTCTCCGATATCCTCGAAATCGAGGATCGGGCGGGTTTGCCCGGCCATCAGCGCGATGGCCTTGGCTGCATCCATGGCCGAGCCGCCGCCAATGGCGATAACGCTGTCATGCCCGCCAGCCCTCAGCGCCGCGACGCCTTCGGCGACGTTGCCGGTGGTCGGGTTGGGTTGCACCGCGCTGAAAGACCCGTGCGGCAGGCCGGCTGCCGTCAGGGCCGCGCCTGCCGCGCGCAGGATGTCCGAGGCGGCAAGTCCGCGATCGGTCACCACAAGCGGCCGTGCCGCGCCGATCTCGGCCAGAGCGTGGTCAGGCTGTGACAGCCGCCCGGCCCCGAACCACCCCAGGGTCGGAAAGCGCCAGCGGCTTTGCAGATCGTTCCAGTCAGTCGCGGCGGGCATTGGCGGCTCCATTTGCGGGGCGGGCCGGGGCGGACCCGACCACAGGTTCAAGATCGCGCGCGAGCGCGAGCAGTGCAGTGTCGTGATAGGGATGCGTCGCAAGCTGAAGGCCGACCGGCAACCCCGTGGTTGCAAGCGGCAGGCTGATCGCGGGGCAGGGGGCGAAAAGATTGAACGGGCAGGTCATGTCCAACCCGTCATAGCGCCCGTCGGGCAGGCTGACGTCGTGCTGCCTGTCACGGTCGGCGACAAGCGGCGCGGGCTTGGCACAGGTGGGGCAGAGAAAACCATCCATGCCGCTCATGACCTGCGCGAAATCGTGCCAGAACCGGCTGCGCTCGTATTCCAGGCGCTTGTAGCGGATTGCGTCCATACCGTCGGCGGCCTCGATCAGGGCAACAAGGTCGGGGTCCATGCGGGCGCGATATTCGGGCAGCAGATCGCCCCATGCGGCGGCAAGGGCCACCGACCACAGCTCGCTCCACAAATCGTTGAGGCGGCGTGACCAGGGCAGGGTGACGGGTACCACCTCGGCGCCGGCCGCGCGGATGCGCGCGATGGCGGCCTCGGTTGCCTGGGCGACCTCGGGGGCGATGGCGTAATAACCCAGATCAAGGGAATAAGCGAAGCGCTTGCCCCGCAATCCGGGCGGCGGGGCCGGCGCCGCCTCGGGCGGCCGGGACAGGATGTCGGCGGGATCCTGACCCTCGACCGCGTGCAGAAACAATGCGGCATCCTCGACCGTCAGGGCCAGCGGGCCGAAATGGGACATGTCGTCGAAGACGGTGGGAAGGATGTCCATCGGGATGCGGCCAAGGCCGGGCTTTAGCCCCACCACGCCCGAAAGCGCGGCCGGGATACGGATCGAGCCGCCCATATCCGTGCCCTCGGCCAGCGGCACGCAGCCGCTTGCCACCGCCGCGGCCGCCCCGCCCGACGATCCGCCGCAAGAGCGGGCGGGATCGTGTGGATTGCGGGTGATCCCCCATCGCGGGCTTTGGGTAAAGCTGGAATAGGCGAATTCCGGCGTCGTGGTCTTGCCCACGATGATCGCCCCTGCGGCCTTCAGCCTGCGCACGATGACGGGATCATGCGTGCCCGGCGCGTCGCTCATCGCCCAGGATCCGCGTGTGGTGGGGTGTCCGGCGCTTGGCGTGAAATCCTTGATGGCCACGGGCACGCCGCAAAGCGGCCCCGGCGGGGCACCCGCGGCAAGGGCGCGGTCAAGCGCGCGCGCGGTCTCGGTGGCCTCATCGGCAAGAATCACCGTGAAGGGGTTGAGCACGGGCTGAATCTCTTGCATCCGGCGCAGCGCCTGGCGCACCCGCTCTTCGGCGCTGATGCGGCGCGCGGCCACGGCGGCGGCGGTTTCACTGGCCGACATCTGCGGCGCGACAAGTCCGCTCATGCCGCGTCGTCCGCCGCGCCTGCCAGCCGCCTGCGGGCGGCGCGTCTGCGCAGACGGTCCACCGCGAAAATCAGCACAAGGGCGGGCAGGAAGGTCAGCGTGGCCAGTGCCGGATAGATCGGCGAGGATCCCACGGCGATGCCGCTGAACACATAGGTCGGCAACGTCCGGGCCGAGCCCGACAGGCTGTATGTGATGTAGAAATTGCCCCATGACAGGAGGAAGGCAAAGGTCGCCGCCGAGAAGATGCCCGGCCAGATCAGCGGCAGCGTCACCTCGCGCAGGATCTGCCAGCGGCTTGCGCCGGCATCTTCGGCCGCGTATTCGAGTGTTTCGTCAAAGCCGTGCATCTGGACCGAGATGATCACGATGCAGAAGGGCGTGATGTAGACGACATGCCCGATGACCGCCGACCAGAGGCCGGGCGAAAAGTTCAGCCAGCCCGCCAGAACGGAAAACCACAGCAGCATCACGACGCCAAGAAGAAGCTGCGGAAAGAGAAGCGGTGCGAAGGTCAGAACCCGCACCGCCCATT
>CALMEG010000290.1 GCA_937863185.1 uncultured Paracoccaceae bacterium
CCTCGCGCCGCCCGACCGACGGGCGCTATGGCGAAAACCCGAACCGGTTGCAGCATTACTACCAGTATCAGGTTCTCATCAAACCCTCGCCGCCCGATCTTCAGGCGCTTTATCTGGGCAGCCTCGAGGCCATCGGCATCGACCTGGCGCTGCACGACATCCGCTTCGTCGAGGATGACTGGGAATCGCCCACGCTCGGCGCCTGGGGGCTGGGCTGGGAGGTGTGGTGCGACGGCATGGAAGTGTCGCAGTTCACCTATTTCCAGCAGGTCGGCGGGCATGACTGCAAGCCCGTCTCGGGAGAGCTGACCTACGGGCTTGAACGCCTTGCGATGTATGTGCTGGGCATCGACCATGTGATGGACATGCCCTTCAACGATCCGGATGCCCCGATCGCACTGAAATACGGCGACGTGTTCCGCCAGACCGAGCAGGAATACAGCCGCTGGAACTTTGACCAGGCTGATACCGACATGCTGCTGACGCATTTCGAGGATGCCGAGGCAGAATGCGAACGCATCCTTGCCGCGCCCGAAACCGACGCGGCCGGGCGGCGCATCGTGATGGCGCATCCGGCCTATGATCAGTGCATCAAGGCCAGCCATCTGTTCAACCTTCTCGATGCGCGCGGCGTCATCTCGGTGACGGAACGGCAGGCCTATATCGGGCGGGTGCGCGCGCTTGCGAAGAAATGCGCGGATGCCTTCGTGCAGACCGAAGCGGGTGGGGCAGCGGCGTGAATGGCAAGTTCGTCGGAGGTGCCATCGTGCTGAGCGCCCTCATCGCCGGCGCCGCGGTCTGGTATATGCAGGTCTACGGCTATTACGAACCGCTGCCCGCCTCGGCCCCCGCGGCCGAGATCCGGCTGACCTCGGTTACGACCGGCCGGCCCGAACCGATCCTGACCGAAGGGTTTTCGGGGATCGACGCGGACAGCTCTCCGCTGCGGTTCCGCGGCTGTTTCTCGACGCCCCTGTCGCTGGCGATGCTGTCCGAGACCTTCGCCGTCTATGACCACGCAACGCCGCTGAACGCGCCGGGCTGGTTCGACTGCTTCGACGCCGCGACGATCGGCGCCGATCTGGAAAGCGGCGCGGCCATCGCCTTCCTGTCCGAACACGAGATCCGCCCCGGTATCGACCGCGTGGTGGCGGTCTATCCCGATGGCCGGGCCTATGCCTGGCACCAACTCAACGAGAATGCGGAGAAGTGACATGTCCGACCTTCTGATCGAGCTTTTCTCCGAGGAAATCCCCGCCCGCATGCAGGCCCGCGCGCGCGAGGACCTGCGCCGTCTTGTGACCGACGGGCTGGTCGCGGCCGGGCTGCATTACAAAAGCGCGGGCGCGTTTTCGACGCCGCGCCGGCTGTGCCTGACAATCGAGGGGCTGTCGGACGAAAGCCCCACGCTGCGCGAGGAGCGCAAGGGCCCCGCTGTCGGCGCCCCTGATGCCGCGGTGCAGGGCTTTCTGCGTGCGACCGGCCTTGACCTCGATCAGCTTGAGCGGCGGGACGACAAGAAGGGCCAGGTCTATTTCGCGGTGATCGAAAAGCCGGGCCGCCGCGCGCCCGAGATCGTGGCCGAGGTGCTGGAAAGCGCGATCCGCAACTTTCCCTGGCCGAAATCCATGCGCTGGGGCGCGGGCAGCCTGCGCTGGGTGCGCCCGCTGCATTCGATCCTGTGCCTGCTCAGTTCCGAAGCCGGGGCCGAGGTCGTGGCGCTTGAGGTCGACGGCATCGTGGCGGGCAACACGACCGAGGGGCACCGCTTCATGGCGCCGGGCCGCTTCGCCGTCAGCAGCTTTGACGACTACCGCGCTAGGCTGAAGGCCGCCCGCGTCATTCTGGACAGCGCCGAGCGCGAGGAACATATCTGGCACGACGCGCAGAACATGGCCTTCGCGCGCGGGCTGGAACTGGTCGAGGACCGGGGCCTTCTGGCCGAGGTCGCGGGGCTGGTCGAATGGCCCGTGGTGCTGATGGGCGACATCGCCCCCGCGTTTCTGGAACTGCCGCCCGAGGTGCTTCAGACCTCGATGAAAGAGCATCAGAAATTCTTCTCGGTCCGCAACCCGAAGACCGGCCGGATCGAGGGCTTCGTGACCGTGGCCAACCGCGAAACCGCCGATCACGGCGCGACGATCCTGCAGGGCAATCTCAAAGTGCTGTCGGCGCGGCTGTCGGATGCCAGGTTCTTCTGGGAGAACGACCTGCGCACCGTGCGCGCCGAGGGGCTTGAAGGGATGGGCGCGGGGCTGGCCGATGTCACCTTCCACAACAAGCTGGGCTCGCAGGCCGACCGCATCCGGCGCATCGAGGCGCTTGCGCGCGAGATCGCGCCGCTGGTCGGCGCCCAGCCCGATCTTGCGGCCGAGGCGGCGCGCGTGGTGAAATCCGACCTGCGCTCGGCCATGGTGGGCGAATTCCCCGAGCTTCAGGGCCTGATGGGCAGCTATTACGCCCGCGCCGCGGGCCTGCCCGAGGCGGTGGCGCATGCCTGCAAGGCGCATTACTCGCCCCTTGGCCCCTCGGACGACGTGCCCTCCGAGCCGGTCTCGGTCGCCGTCGCGCTGGCGGACAAGATCGACACGTTGACCGGGTTCTGGGCGATCGACGAAAAGCCGACGGGCAGCAAGGACCCCTTCGCGCTCCGCCGGGCGGCGCTTGGGGTGATCCGGCTGGTGCTGGGGAATGGGCTGCGGCTCAGGCTGTCCGAGATTGCAGATGAGGCACTCGGGAAAACAGTCTTCGCGCGCGAAATCACGATTGCCAGACAGGACGAACAACCCTTCATGGCGGATGATCTGCTCCGGCAGTTCCCGAATGCTTCGATTCCGGGGGAAGATAGCGAGAAGATCGCCGACCTCCTGTCCTTCTTCCACGACCGCCTCAAGGTCCATCTCCGCGATCAGGGCATCCGTCATGACGTGATCGACGCTTGTCTCGCCATGCCGGGCAATGATGACCTCACGCTTCTGGTCAAGCGGGCCGAGGCGCTTTCGGCCTTCCTTGGCACCGAGGATGGCGGGAACCTGATCCAGGGCTTCCGGCGCGCCAACAACATCCTGACCCAGGCCGAGGAAAAGGACGGGGTCGAATACAGCTATGGCGCAGATCCGAAATTCGCCGAAAGCAACGAGGAGCGCGCGCTGTTTGCCGCGCTCGATACCGCCGAGGCCGCGATCGCGCCCGCCATGCAGGCCGAGGATTTCGCCGCCGCGATGGGGGCGATGGCCGCCCTGCGCGCGCCGATCGACGCGTTCTTCGAGGCGGTTCAGGTGAATTCGGACAATCAGGTGGTGCGGCGCAACCGGCTCAATCTGCTTTCGCGGATCCGCCAGATCTGCCTTTCGGTCGCCGATCTGACGCGGATCGAGGGCTGAGCGGCCAGGGGCGCGGGCAAAGGTAGCGCTTGCGGCGAATCGCTTTCGCCCTATGCTTCGCGCAAGTTCAGGAAATGCTGCAATGCAGAAGCGCGCCGATCTTGCCGAATTCGTGGAACTGACGCCCTCGGCGCCGGTTGTCGTCTCGCGCCATGGCTGGCGCGCGAAATGCCTGCAACGCCTGATCCGGATGGAGCTTCCGGTGCCGCGCACCGTGGCGCTTCCGGTCGAGACGGTGCGCGCCATCGCCGCCGGCCAGATGCCCGATACCGAGGCGCTGGTCGCCCTTTTCGGCGATGATTTTCTGGTCTCGGTCCGCTCCAGCCCCGAAAATCCCGCATGGGGCGGGCCGGGGACGGTGCTGAATGTCGGCATGAACGATGCCGCGCGCGACCGGCTGGAACGGAGCCATGGTGCCGAGGCCGCCGATGCGCTTTATCTGCGTTTCGTGCAAAGCTATGCCACCCATGTCGCGCGGCTTGATCCCGACATGTTCATCGCGCCCCCCGGTCCCGATGCGCTTGCCGCGGCGCTTGAGGCCTATCAGGCCGAGACCGACGAGGATTTCCCGCAGTCCCCCGCCCGCCAGTTGGCCGAGGTGTTGCGCTCGATGGCGCGCGCCTGGGAGGGCACGACCGCGCGGCTTCTGCGTCAAGCCAAGGGCGCCCCGGCCGAGGCCACGCTTGGCCTTGTGGTGCAGGAGATGGCGCTTGGGATCGGGCCCGGCCTGTCGGGTTCGGGGACGATGCAGTTCGTCGACAGCGTGACCGGCGCCACCCGCATCACCGGACGGTTCCGCGGCCAGAGCCAGGGCCGCAACCAGGCGGTCGAGACGCTGTATCTGACGCGCGATCCGCGCGGGGCATCGCTGGAAGAGGCCTCGCCCGAGGTGTTCGACCGTCTGGTCCGCCATGGCGCGGCCTGCCGCGAGCAGTTGCGCGAAGAGATGCAGATCGAATTCGCGGTCGAGGACGGGGCGGTCTCGATCATCGACGCGGTGCGGGTGCAGCGGTCCTCGCGCGCGGCGGTGAAGATCGCGGTGGCGCTTGCCAAGGATGGGATCATCACGCGCGACGAGGCGCTGCTGCGGGTCGAGCCGCGGGCGCTGTCGGAGCTGTTGCATTACCAGGTGGACCCACGCGCACCGCGCGACACGATCGCGCATGGCATCGCCGCCAGCCCCGGCGCCGCGACCGGCAAGATCGTCTTCACCTCGGCCGCCGCGCAGGCCAGTGCGGCGCGGGACGAGCCCTGCATCCTTGTGCGGCGCGAAACCGTGCCCGAGGATATTCGCGGCATGCACGCCGCCGTGGCCGTTCTGACCGAACGCGGCGGCATGACCAGCCATGCCGCGGTGATCGCGCGCGGCCTTGGCCTGCCCTGCATCGTGGGCTGTTCCGACATGCAGCCCAACGCGCGCGAGCGGACCCTGCGCACCCCCGATGGCCGCATCTTCCGCGAGGGCGAGGTGATCACCGTTGACGGCACCAACGGCGAGGTTCTGGCCGGCGCGGCCGAGATGCTGGAGCCGGCGCTGGACGACGGGTTCCGCACCCTGCTGCGATGGGCCGACAATGCGCGCGACATCGGCATCCGCGCCAATGCCGATACGCCCGACGATGCGCGCACCGCGCGGATGTTCGAGGCCGAGGGGATCGGCCTGTGCCGGACCGAGCACATGTTCTTCGACGAGGACCGCCTGACCGTCATGCGCGAGATGATCTTTGCCGATACCGCGCATGACCGGCATATCGCGCTCGATCGCCTTCTGCCGATGCAACGTGCGGATTTCACGGCGCTTTTCGACATCATGGCGGGGCTTCCGGGCTGCCTCCGGCCGTTCGACCCGCCCCTGCACGAGGTCCCGCCCCATGACCGCGAAGGGATGCGCGAGCTGGCCGAGGCGCTGGACCGCCCCCTGTCGGACGTGACGCGCCGCGTCGAGGCGCTGAGCGAATTCAACCCGATGCTGGGCATGCGCGGCGTGCGGCTGGGCATCACCGTGCCGGAAATCTACGACATGCAGGCGCGCGCCATATTCGAGGCGACCGTAGAGGCAAGCCGCCGCGGCGCGTCCGTGGTGCCCGAGATCATGATCCCGCTGGTTTCGGCGCAGCGCGAGGTGGAACTGGTCAAGACCCGCATCGACGCGGTCGCCGCCGCCGTGCGCAACGAGGCGAAGGCCGATTTCACCTATCGCCTGGGTGTAATGGTGGAAACTCCGCGCGCGGCCCTGCGCGCGGGCGAGATCGCCGAGCATGCGGCCTTTTTGTCCTTCGGCACGAACGACCTGACGCAGATGACCTACGGGCTGTCGCGCGACGATGCGGGACGGTTCATGGGCTCTTACGTCAATCAGAAGGTCTATGCCGAAGATCCGTTCCATATTCTCGATGTCGAGGGGGTGGGGGAGCTGTTGCTGATGGGGGCGGCCCGCGGACGATCGGCGCGGTCGGACCTGACGATCTCGGTCTGCGGGGAGCATGGCGGCAACCCCGAATCGATTGCGTTCTGTCGCGCGGCGGGATTCGATTATGTGTCTTGTTCGCCGTTTCGCGTACCGGTTGCGCGACTTGCAGCGGCACACTTCGCGCTTCTGACCCCTAAAACCAGAGGTTGAATCCGCACCCTCGTTGCGATTCCGCACGTTTTTTCAGCAGTTTGCCTTTGCTCCTGCACCTCTTTCCCGGCTTTCCCGAGGTCGCGGCTTCGGCTGAAATCCGCGCATGAAATCGCGCCGCAAAGCGTGATCCCGCCCCCGGGTAGACTCTTTGGCCGTTTTTCGGGTATGGCACTGCGGTCGCGGCCTGCGGGCCGGGGCGATTGAACTTATCGGAAAGAAAACATGTCAGTGCTGAAAAGCTGGACGGGGGGCGCGCTCGTGCTTCTTGCCATGGCCGGAGGCTTGCGTGCCGAAGTTACGGTAAGCCAGTCGAACGATCCCACCGCGATTGTGGGCAGCGGTCTGGTGGCGCTTCTGGGGCAGGAACGCTCTGCGCTTGAGGCGATCCCGGCAAAACGCATCTCTGCCATCACCACGGCGCCGAAAGCGCCGCGCAAGTCTTCCAAATCCGTTGCTTCCCCGCAACCGATCACGGCCGAATGGCTGTCGGCGCAGCCTGCGCCTTCGGGCGGGGCCGAGTTCCAGTGCCTTGCCTCCGCGATCTATCACGAAGCACGAGGGGAAGGGCTTCAGGGCCAGATCGCCGTGGCCGAGGTTATTCTGAACCGCGTCGATGACGCGGCCTTTCCGGGCTCGGTCTGTAGCGTCGTGAACCAGAGCAATGGCCGTGGCTGCCAGTTTTCGTTCACCTGCGACGGGCGCCCCGATACGGTGCCGCAGAACGCAACTTTCGTGAACGTGGCCAAGGTGGCGCGGGCGATGCTGGACGGTGCACCACGCGGGCTGACCGATGGCGCGACCTTCTTCCATACCCCGGCCGTTCGGCCGAACTGGTCGACCCGCTTCACGCGCACGACGCAGATCGGGTCGCACATCTTCTACCGCCCGCCGCTGCGCACGGCGATGAACTGAGGTCGCTTGCGACTGCGGGATGCCGTTTCGGGGTGGGCCGGGGCCCACCCTTTGCTTATGATCCGCCCGACTGAAGCGGAAATCCCATGACCAGCGACATCTCACTTGCCTTCGCTCATCCTGAAGAGCGCGCCGAAGCCTCTGCGGGGGCCGATCCGCGCGACCGCATCTCGCTGCGCGATCATGTCGTGCAGGCAGATATCGGTGCGTTCCAGCAAGAGCGGGGCCATGCGCAGCGGCTGCGCTTCAATGTCGTGGTCGAGGTGCGGGGGCAGATCTCTCCGCTGGCCGACGATGTGGACCGCATCCTGTCCTATGACCGCATCACCGAGGCGATCGCGGCCGAACTGGCCGATGAGCGGCTCAACCTGCTGGAAACGCTGGCCGAACGTGTGGCCGAGCGCGTTCTGGCAGAACCGCAGGCGATGCGCGTTTTCGTCCGGATCGAAAAGCTGGATCGCGGCCCCGGCGCGCTCGGGGTCGAGATCGTGCGTTCCCGCGCGGCGATTCCGGTGCAGGGCGTGGCGGCGGACGGCTCGGCCGAGGCGCTGCATCCGCTGGTGGCCCTTCTGTCGAACGCCGCCATCGCGGCGCCCGATCTTGCGCAGCGGCTGGACCGGATCGAGGCGGCGGGCCTGCCGGTGATCCTGGCCGTGGGAATGCCCGACGGGGCGGTGCCGCAAAGCGGTCATCGCCCGACGCAGCGGCGCATCGACCTTCTGGCGATCGAGCAGAACGCATGGATGCTGGCCGCGCGCGATCCGCGCTGCGTGGTGGTTTCCAGCCGGACCGAGATCGACTGGGCGATGAAGCAGGGCCGGACCATCGTCTGGGCGCCCTCCAAGATCGTGCTCGATGCGGTGGACGGGCCCAAGGCGCCCGCGCGCGATGCCGTGGCGCTTGCGCTGTGGTTGGCCGAAACCCTTGCCGCCACCCGGCTGGAGCTTCACGGCGATGTTTCAGCCCCGGCAGGAAGCCGCGTGCCGATTGCGGTGGTGACGCGCTAGGCTCTTGCCAAGTCGGCTGCGATCGGGTGAAAGCGGGGGCATGGAGCGTCTGTATTTCCGACCGATCGCCATGACCGATGCCGCCGCGCGCCCGCGCGGGGCCTTGCCGCTGGCGGGGGGATGGTGCTGGTTCGACCGGGTCGAGGTGCTGCGGCATGGCGGCTCGGACGGTATCGTACCGCTTTCCGAGGTTCCCGCCGACATGCTGGACCGGCTGAGCGCGCCGCGCGCGCCGGTCGCCCGCATGCGCCTTGAGGCGCCGCGGATCATGGGGATCCTGAACCTCACGCCCGACAGTTTCTCGGATGGCGGGATGTTCCTGCGCCCCGAAGAGGCGATGGATCAGGCGCGGC
>CALMEG010000291.1 GCA_937863185.1 uncultured Paracoccaceae bacterium
CGCCAAAGCCGTGGCCCGCATCCTCAAGCACGGCGGTGCCGGTATAGGTGCCGTCGGGCACACCTGCGATCAGCTTGCGCATATGCGCCTCGGCCATGTCCAGAAGCTCCGCGATGCAGTCCTGAACCACCTCCTTGCCGTATTTGTCCATGAGGTTGCGAAGATTGCGCGCGCCCACCTGGCAAGCACCGATCAACGCGTTGAAATCGCCTTCCTGATCGCGGCGGGCCCGCATGTTGGTCCAGAGAAGGGTCATCACGTCACGGCGCGGCTTGCCCTTGTCCCAAAGCTTGACGGGGGGAATGCGCAGCCCCTCGGCAAAGATCTCGGTGGCGTTCGGGTTGTAGCCCGCAGGCACCGGGCCGCCGATATCGGTCAGGTGGCCCTTGCAGACCGTCCAGAACACCAGCTCGCCCTGATAGAAGACCGGGTAATACATGCAGGTGTCGATGATATGGCTGCCGCCATAGGCCGGATCGTTATGCAAGATCAGGTCGCCCTCGTGGATGTCGCCCTCGAAAAAGCTGGCCACCGATTTCATCGCCGGGATCAGCGAACCGAGGTGGATCGGGATGTCCTGCCCTTGCAGGATCATCTCGGGTGTGTGGTTGAACAGCGCCGTGGAATAATCATGCGCAAGATTGAACACCGAACTGCGCGCCGTTTGTTCCAGTGTCAGCGTCATTTCCCGCTGCGTGGTTTCCAGCACGCCGCGCACGACGGACAGGGTAATAGGATCGACCTTGCGTTTGCTCATCTGCAACTCCCTGAGGCGGCCGGGTTCAGGCACGTCATCAGGGCCAGCCCCTTGTCGGGACAGGTGCGAAGAACAGCTCCCTGAAACCGTGCCGGTTATCCGGCATCTGATTTGATCGCATCAGGCTGCCACGCGGCGGCGGTGCGGGCTTGCATCCCAGGGCGCGTTCTTTTGTCAATCCGTGCAGTTTCCTGCGGGATTTGACGCTGAGCGCACGGCTTTTTGCCGATCCGCGCATGATCGGTGGATCGGCACGAAATTTCCTTGCGCGAATCGCAAAGCTGGCCTTCGAATCGAAAAGCAATGCTATGGGAGCAGCGTTTGCATGGGATTGATTACGCAAAGCACGCAGGATGTTTCGCCGCCAAAGCGCGCCGGACGCTGGAGCGAGGTCATCTCGGAGGCGTACTTCCCCCTGCATCTGAGCTTTCGCGATCCCGCCCGTTTTTCGGGGCAGCTGGAGCGGCAGAGGCTGGGGCAGGTATCGCTGTCACGGCTGCGCACCGAACCGATGCAATATGAACGCCGCCCGGGCCACATCAGCGGCAGTTCGGACGAGGAATACCTTATCACCATCCCCCGCGTGGCGCCTGTCGAGTTCAACCAGCTTGGGCGCGAGGTGCGCTGCGATCCGGGCGGTTTCATCCTTGAGCGTGGGGACGAGCCCTACCGATTCTCTTATGCCGATGCGAACGACCTGTGCGTTCTCAAGGTTGCCCGGCCCGCGCTGTCGGAAAAGCTGCGCGACCCGGATCGGTTCTGCGCGCATGTCTTCAACGGGCGCGAAGGGATGGGGGGGCTGTTCACCACCATGGCGCGGCGGGTCATGCAGGATGCGCCGCTTGCCCCGGCCGGCGCATCGGACGAAAGCATATCGCGGGTTTTGGGCCGGCATCTGATCGAATTGCTCTGCCTCACGCTCGATGCCCAGTCGGATCGGGACACCGGCGCCCGGTCGGCCGTGCGCGCGGCCCATCTTCGCCGCGCGCAGGAAGTGATCCGCCTGCGGCTGTCGGATGGCGATCTGTCCCCCGAAACGATCGCTGAGGCCTGCGGTATCTCGAAGCGCTACCTGCACGAGCTGTTCTCGGACGCCAACTGCACGGTATCGCAATATATCCGCGAGCAGCGCCTGATCGCCGCGCGCGAATTGCTGGAGCTTCCCGGATCTCTGGCGATCGCCGAGATTGCCTATCGTTTCGGGTTCTCGGATCAGGCGCAATTCTCGCGGCTGTTCAAGGCCGCGTTCAACGACACGCCCTCGGGCTACAGGGCGCGGGTGCGCGAACGCGCCGCGACCGGCGCAGGCCGCTAGCGGGCGCGCGACACGCGCTTGGCGCCGTCGCGGGGGCGGGTCAGGATCGGCCAGAACATCAGCGCGAACCCCGCAAAGCCCATGATCCACAGCGCCGCCGAAAGATGCAAAAGCCACGTCTGGCCGGGCGCAAGCCCCGCCGCGAAACGCAGGCAGACCCCGGCAAGCAGCAGCAGATAGGCCGCGCTCAGCCCCGGCCCGGCGCGCAGCGGGCGCCCCGCATGGCCAAGGCTTGCGCGTGACATGACCGCCAGCGTCATCAGCCCGATCGCCCCGGCAAGCCAGACATGGCGGGCCCCGGCCTGCGGCAACAGCCCAAGCCCCGCCGCGCCGACAGCCAGAAAGCCAAGCGCCAGCATCGCATAGGCCACATGCAAAACCCACAAGAGCGGTTCTGCCCCCGTCCGGTGCCCCTGCCACCGCGACAGCCGCCACAGATGCGCACCCCCCGCGACAAGACAGGGCAGCGCCGCGGCATCGGGCCAGAGCACGAAGCACAGAAGTGTCGCCCCCGTCAGCCCGAGGATTGCACGATCCGCCCTGCCGAAAGGGGCCGGCAGCCAAGGGGATTTGCGCGCGGCCAGCCAGTTGCGGGTAAAGCTGGGAATGATGCGCCCGCCGATCAGCGCGATCAGCATCTGAACCGCCGCCAGCCCCAGCCGGAGGCCGTAGTCGTCCGAGGCGGCCGCACCCGATGCGGCCTCGGCATGAAACAGCCCGTTCGCGGCAAGGAATACCGCAAGCAGACCAAGAACCGGCAGGTTGCGCCAGTTGCTGCCTGCCACGACCTCTCGCGCCAGGGCCAGCCCCAGGACAAGAACCATCACACCATCGGCCAGCATCACCAGAAGCCAGGGCAGCCCGGCTGAAACCGCCACTACGACGCGCCCGAGAACCCAAAGCGCCACCAGCCCCGCAAGCGGCCAGCCCACGATCGGCAGCCGCCCGGTCCAGTTCGGCACCGCCGTCAGAAGAAACCCGGCAATCACCGCCGAAAGGTAGCCGAAGACGAATTCATGCGCATGCCATGCAAAGGGATCGAACGCCGTCGGCAAGGGCGCATACCCGGCCAGCATGAAGATCCACAGCGCCATGGCCAGCGCCGCCCAGATCGCCGCAAGCAGGAAGAACGGGCGAAACCCGAAGCTCAGGATCGCCGGGCCGGTCCAGGCCCGCATGCGCTCGGTCGAGCTTACCATCTTGCCACCATCGGACGGGGCGGGGCCGGGATGCGCGGGTCGCTCATGCGGTCCCCCCGGCAAGCCGTTCCCGAAGGTAATCGCGCAGCACGGCAACATGGCTGTGTTCGGGCGCCCTGGCCGCCGTCATCAGGGTCACGGGCCCCGCGCGGCACCAGTCAAGGCAGGCGGCCACCGCATCGGGCACCGCGGCCAGCTCGGCGCGGTAGCGCGGGGCGAAGCCGTCCCACCGGGCCGGATCGGCATGCAGCCAGCGGCGCAGATCATTGCTTGGGGTCAGCTCTTTCGGCCAGTGATCCGCCTTCAGCACGGCCTTTGAGATCCCGCGCGGCCAAAGCCGGTCAAGCAGCACGCGCAGGCCCTGCCCTGCCTGAGGGGGATCGTAGACCCGCGCGAGGTATATCGGATGGCCCATGAAGCTCCGCGCCCTTGCGGTCGGGAAGCCGGCGCAGCCCGGCTTCTTCAATAGGTATGATACATACCTATTTATCGGGGCGTCAATGCAGCCCGATGCGTCACAAGGCCCGCAAAACCGGGGCTGGTCAGCGGGGCGGTTTATCTGGCAACCTGCCGCAGGAAGGGGGGAAGGGATCAGGCGCGCGCCGGTTGCACGGCGCCGCGGATCCGGGCCATGTGGCCAATGCCCCCGCCAAGGGCTGGAATTTGACGGGCGGGGCGATGAGTCACTTTCTCGGGGTTGATGTGGGAACGGGAAGCGCCCGGGCCGGCATATTCGATGCGGCGGGCCGGCTTGTGGCCACCGACAGCCACCCGATCGCAGCCACCCATCCGCGCGATACCTATGCCCAGCAAAGCTCTGCCGGGATCTGGGCGGCGGTCTGCCAGGCCACGCGGGGCGCCCTGCAAGGCTCTGGCCTGCCGGCATCCGCGATCCGGGGCATCGGGTTCGACGCAACCTGTTCGCTGGTGGTTTCGGGCGCCGGGGGCGTTCCGGTCAGCATCGACCCCGACGGCGCCGAGGGGCAGGACGTGATGCTCTGGATGGACCATCGCGCCCTTGCCGATGCCGCCGGGATCAACGCCATCGGCGGTGCGCCGCTGGCCCATGTCGGCGGGCGCATCTCGCCCGAGATGGAATTGCCCAAGCTTCGCTGGCTGAAGCGCGAGCGGCCCGAGGCATGGGCGCAGGCAACCCGGTTCTGGGATCTGCCCGACTGGCTGGTGCATCGCGCGACGGGGACCGAGCTGCGCTCGCTCTGCTCGACGGTGTGCAAATGGACCTATCTGGGCCATCTGGGCCAGGGCGGCGAAGGCTGGGACGACGCGTTCCTTGCGGCGATCGGGCTTGGCGATCTGGCGCGCGACGGCCATGCCGCGATCGGTGCGGCAATGGCGCCTCCGGGCGCTCGGGCGGGGGGGCTTTCGCCGCAGGCCGCGCAAGAGCTTGGGCTGGGCCCCGGAACCGCCGTCTCGATCAGCCTGATCGACGCCCATGCCGGCGCCCTTGGCACGCTGGGGGTCGAAATGGCCGAGGGGCTGCCGGAACGGCGGCTCGCCGTGATTGCCGGCCCCTCGACCTGCCATATCGCGCTGTGCGACAAGGCGCTGTTCGTGCCGGGCGTCTGGGGGCCCTATTTCGGCGTGGTGCTGCCGGATCTCTGGGCGCTGGAAGGCGGGCAATCGGCGGCGGGGGCACTGCTGGATACGATCATCGCGCGGCACGGGGCCTCTGGTCCCCTGGCCGCGCAGGCCGGGGCCGAGGGACGGCGCATCAGCGATCTGATCGAATCCCATCTGGCGGGCATGGCGGCCGAAACCGCAACGCTGACCGCACGGCGCCACGTCCAGCCGGATTTCCACGGCAACCGCTCGCCGCTGGCGGAACCCTGGCGCAAGGGCGCGCTGGTGGGGCTTGGCCTTTCCACCGATCCTGACGATCTGGCGCTGGATTATCTGGCGGCGATGCAGGGGCTGGCCTATGGCACGCGCCAGATCATCGAGGCGATGCGGGCCGCAGGCGCCGCCGTGGATACCCTTGTGGTCAGCGGCGGCCTTGCGCGCAACGCCCTGTTCCTGCGCGAAAACGCCGATGCCACCGGCTGCCGGGTGGTGGTTCCCGACCAGCAGGAACCGGTCCTTCTGGGATGCGCGATGCTGGGCGCGGTGGCGTCGGGCGCGCAACCCGGCCTGACGCAGGCCATGGCCGCCATGGCGGGGGGTGGGCGCGTGATCACCCCGCGCGGCGGCGAAATCGGCGCCTATCACGACAGGAAATACAGCGTCTTCAAGCGGATGCAGGCCGATTACGCCGCCTATGTCGCACTGATGGAAGGGGATGAGACATGACCAGGATAGCCCTTGTCGCCAGCGGCGACCTGCGCGAAAGCGCCAATCTGCAATGCTGGCCCGCACAATCCGCGATGGAGGCCCGGCTGGCCGAGGTGCTGGCCGAACGCGGGCACGAACTGGTGCGCGCCCATCCCGTCAAGCCCGAGGGCCATGGCTTCATCGCCAGCCAGCGCGAGGGCATGGACATCTTTGCCGCGCTGAACCCGGAAATGCCGCTGATCGTGGCCGAGGCGGTCTGGCAATATTCGCACCATGTCCTGCCGGGCCTGACCTCGCATCGCGGCCCGATCCTGACGGTGGCGAACTGGTCGGGGCAGTGGCCGGGGCTTGTGGGGCTTCTCAATCTCAACGGCTCGCTGACCAAGGCGGGCGTGCCCTATGCGACGCTCTGGTCCGAACGCTTCGACGACACCTTCTTCGCCGCCGGGCTGGACGAATGGCTTGCAACCGGAAAGATCCGCCATGACACCCGCCATGTCCGGCCCTTCGAGCACGCGGATCTTGCCCCCGAAGACCGCGCAACCGTTGCCGGGATCGCGCAGGATCTGCGGCGCAACAAGGCGATCCTTGGCGTCTTCGACGAGGGCTGCATGGGGATGTATAACGCGATCATCCCCGACGAGCTTCTGATGCCGCTTGGCATCTTCAAGGAGCGGCTGTCGCAATCGGCCCTGTATCACGCCACGCTTCAGGTGCCCGAGGCCGAGGGCCGCGCCGTTCTTGACTGGATGCGCGCGCGCGGGATGACCTTCCACCTGGGGACCGATCCGGCGACCGAGCTGACCGAGGCGCAGGTGATCGACCAGTGCCGGATGTATGTCGCCGCCGTGCGGCTGGCCGACAGCTTCGGCTGCGAGGCGATCGGCATCCAGTATCAGCAGGGGCTGAAGGATCTTCTGCCCGCCTCGGATCTGGTCGAGGGGATGCTGAACAATGACGACCGCCCGCCCGTCACCCGCGCGGACGGATCGCTCATCCGTCCGGGCCGGGCCATCGTGCATTTCAACGAGGTGGACGAATGCGCGGCGCTTGACGGGCTGCTGATCAACCGGCTGCACCGCGCCCTTGGCGAGCCGGTCGAGACCACGCTGCACGACCTGCGCTGGGGCGGGGCGGATGCCTCGGGCAGCCGCGACGATTTCGTCTGGGTGTTCGAGATTTCGGGCGCCGCGCCCCCCGCGCACCATCCCGGTGGCTGGGCGGGTTCGGAAAGCCTGCGCCAGCCGCCCATGTTCTTTCCCGCCGGGGGCGGCACGCTGCGCGGCGTCGCCCGCGCAGGAGAGATTATCTGGTCGCGCATCTTCATCGAGGGCGGCGCGCTGCACATGGATATCGGGCGCGGGCAGGCGGTCGATCTGCCACCGGAGGAGCTGCGCCGCCGGTCCGAGGGCACGAACCGCGAATGGCCGATGATGAACGCCGTACTGACCGGTGTCAGCCGCGACCAGATGATGGCCCGCCACAAAGCCAACCATATCCAAGTGGTCTATGCCAGTTCGGCCGAGGGCGCCGACCGCGCGATGGCGGCCCGCGCGGCACTTGCGCAAGAGCTTGGGATCAAGGTCTGGCTTTGCGGCACCTGACCGCCCGCACCCGTGGGCGGGGGATCAGAAATCGAGGTTCTCGACGCTCAGCGCGTTTTGCTGGATGAATTCCCGGCGCGGTTCGACCACGTCGCCCATCAGCTTGCTGAACAGATCCTCGGCCTCGGCGACATCCTCGATCCGCACCTGCAAAAGCGTGCGCGCGGTGGGATCGAGCGTGGTTTCCCAAAGCTGCTCGGGGTTCATCTCGCCCAGGCCCTTGTAGCGCTGAAGCGACAGGCCTTTTTCGCCCTCTTGCAGGATCGCGCTCAAAAGCTCGATCGGGCCATGGATCACCTGCTCGCGGTCCTTGCGCAGAAGGCGCGCGGGCTGGGAATAGGTTTCCTGCAAGGAGTCGGTATGGGTTGCCAGACGCCGCGCCTCGCCCGAGCGCAGGATCGGACCGTCAAGCGTGCGCGCCTCTTCCACGCCGCGCAGCGAACGCGTGAAGCGCAGCCCGTGATCCTGCGTCGGGCGGCCGGCCCAGCCCCGTTCGTATTCCACCGCCACGGCATCGAGGCGTTCGGCGACCCGGTCGGCCACGCCCTGGGCATCGGCGTCGATGCGCCCCGGAACCAGCGCCCCGGCAATCGCCGCCTGTTCGATGATGTGCTGCGGATAATGCGTCGGGAAGGCCTGAAGGATCCGGCGCACCACGCGCGCCTCATCGACCAGCCGGGCCAGATCGGCGCCGGTGATCTCTTCTCCGCTGCCAAGGCGCAGGATCGCGCCCTCGACCCCCTGCTGGGCCAGGTAATCCTCAAGCGCGGACTGGTCTTTCAGATAGACCTCGGACTTGCCGCGGCTGACCTTGTAAAGCGGCGGCTGCGCGATATAGAGATAGCCCGCCTCGATCAGGTCGGGCATCTGGCGGAAGAAGAAGGTCAGAAGCAGCGTTCGGATATGCGCGCCGTCGACATCCGCATCCGTCATGATGATGATCTTGTGATAGCGCGCCTTCGCCAGATTGAACTCGTCCCGGCCGATGCCCGTGCCAAGCGCGGTGATCAGCGTGCCGATCATGTCGCTCGAGAGCATCCGGTCGAACCGCGCGCGTTCCACGTTCAGAATCTTGCCGCGCAGGGGCAGCACCGCCTGGTTCTGGCGCGAACGGCCCTGCTTG
>CALMEG010000292.1 GCA_937863185.1 uncultured Paracoccaceae bacterium
TGTCGCCCCATTGCCGTTCGGTCAGCGCCTCGATCAGCGGCACGAAGACGCCCAGAACCCGCTTTTCCGGCGGCACCCAGGTTTCCTGCATCCGCTTGAGCGCCGCGGCCGAGGCCGTGTTGCAGGCAAGGATGACCAGATCGCAACCCTCCTGCCAAAGCCGTTCAACCCCCCGGCAGGTCAGCTGGAAGATGTCCTCGGCATCGCGCACGCCATAGGGGGCGTGCGCGTTGTCGCCGTAATAGACGAAGGCCGTGTCGGGCAGCCGCCTGACCAGCGCATCATATACCGTAAGCCCGCCCAGGCCCGAGTCGAAAACCCCAATCGCCATGACTGTCCCCTGCCCTCAGGATGAAAGCCCCCGCGCGGATCCGCGCGGGGGGTGCCCTGTCATAAGCTGCATTGCGGCGGAAATAAATCTCCGAATATCACTCGGCCGCCATGCGTTCGGGTGCCCCGCCCGAGCGGAACGCGGCCAGCAATTCCTCGCGCCGCAGGGCGGCGGCCTTGACGGCGGCCTCCTTGACCGGGCCGAAGCCCCGGATCGTCAGGGGTAGCTCGGCCAGTTCGCGCGCGATATCGAGCGTGGCCGAGGTCACGGCGGGCAGGATCCGGGCCATGTCGGATTCGTATTCCGCGATCAGCGCGCGCTCGGTGCGCCGTTCGGCGCTGCGGGCGAAGGGGTCGAAGGGCGTGCCGCGCAGCCCCTTCAGGCGTGCCAGTAGGCGAAAGACCGGCAGGATCCAGGGGCCGAATTCACGCTTTTTCGGCCGCCCGTCGGGCGTTGTGCCGCCAAGGATCGGCGGGGCAAGGTGGAAGGACATGCGGAAATCGCCGTCGAACTCGGCCCGCGCCTTTTCCGCGCTGTCGAGATGCATCCGCGCAACCTCGTATTCGTCCTTGTAGGCCAGAAGCTTGTGATAGCCCTTCGCAACCGCGTCGCGCAGCCCTTCGGGCGCGCGGGCCACCAGATCGCGGTAGCGCCGCGCAAGCGCCGCATTCTGGTAGACCTCCAGATGCGCGGCCCGTGCAAGGGCGGGATCGGCCTCTGGCGCGGGCGGGGCCGCGGGGGCCAGAACCCCGGCGGCGGCGTCCGGCATGGCGGCAGCCCAACGGCCCAGATCGAAGGCCCGGATATTGGCCTCGACCCCTGCCCCGTTCAGCTCGATCGCGCGCAGGATGGCGGCGCGGCGCAGCGGGATCCGGCCCTGCTGCCAGGCGGCGCCAAGAACCGCCATGTTCGAATAGATCGAATCCCCAAGGGTCCGGCGGCACAGCTCTGTCGCGTCGAAGAAGGACACCCGATCCCCCAGCCGCGCCTCGAGCGAGAGTCGCAGTTGGTCGGCAGGCAGGTGGAAATCGCGGTTGCGGGTGAATTCGCCGGTGACGATCTCGTGCCGGTTCACCACGGCCGCGGTGCGGCCTTTCGACATCAGGCCAAGCGTCTTCGCCCCGGCCGTCACCACCAGATCGCCCCCGATGACGCAATCGGCCTCGCCCACGGCCACGCGGATGGCGCTGATATCCTCGGGGCGTTCGGCAAGGCGCAGGTGGATATGCACCGCGCCGCCCTTCTGGGCAAGGCCGGCCATCTCCATCATGCCCGCGCCCTTGCCATCAAGATGCGCGGCCATCGCCAGCACCGCCCCGACGGTCACGACCCCCGTGCCGCCCACGCCGGTGATGACGATGTTATGCGTTCCGCTGATCGCGGGCAGCGCGGGATCGGGCAGGTCGGGCATGGTGAATTCCGCCGTCGCAGCCTTTTTCACCTTCGCGCCCGAAAGCGTCACGAAGGACGGGCAAAACCCCTTGAGGCAGCTGAAATCCTTGTTGCAGCTTGACTGGTCGATGGCGCGCTTGGTGCCGAATTCGGTTTCCACCGGCACGATCGAGACGCAGTTCGACTGCACCCCGCAATCGCCGCAGCCTTCGCAGACATCGGTGTTGATGAACACGCGGCGGTCCGGATCGGGAAAGGCGCCGCGCTTGCGGCGACGGCGCTTTTCGGCCGCGCAGGTCTGCACATAGACGATGGCCGAAACGCCGGGCGTCTTTGCCAGCCGGTCCTGCACCGGCATCAGCGCCGCGCGCTCGACCTTCTCGACCCCGGCGGGGAAGGCGGACAGGTCGATCTCTTCCTTTTCGTCATGGACCACGACGATCGGCGCCACGCCCATGGCCTGGATCTCGCGCACGATCTGCGGCGCGGTCAGCCCGCCTTCGTTCGCCTGTCCGCCGGTCATGGCGACGGCGTCGTTGAACAGGATCTTGTAGGTGATGTTGGTTCCGGCCGCCAGGGCCGCCCGGATCGCCAGAGAACCCGAGTGGTTATAGGTGCCGTCCCCGAGGTTTTGGAACACATGCGCGCGCTTCGAGAACGGCGCCTCGCCGACCCAGTTGGCGCCCTCGCCGCCCATCTGGGTGAAGCCGGTGGTTTCGCGCCCCATCCACTGCACCATGTAGTGGCAGCCGATACCGGCATAGGCGCGGCTGCCCTCGGGCACCCGGGTCGAGGTGTTGTGCGGGCAGCCCGAGCAGAACCAGGGCGTGCGCGTTGCGATCTCGGGGGCGTTGTCGGCGCGCCGCGCCTCGGCGATGCGGGCAAGGCCTGCCTGCACGCTGTCGGTCGCGCGGCCTTCCTCGTTCAGGATCTGGCCCAGCTTTTCCGCGATGGCCATCGGATCAAGCGCGAAGCGGGTGGGGAACAGCTCTTCCCCGGTGCGGTCATGCTTCCAGCCCAGCACGCGGCGGCCCCGGCGGTTGTCGAAGATCGCCTCCTTGACCTGCACCTCGATCAGCTTGCGCTTTTCCTCGACCACGACCATCAGTT
>CALMEG010000293.1 GCA_937863185.1 uncultured Paracoccaceae bacterium
ATCACCAGCGCCGGGCTGTCGGCGGGCAGCGTCGGCCCCGCCAGGCGGCCCGCCCGCGGGGCGCGTGCCAGTCCCCCGGGCGCGGGCATCGCCCGCGGGCGCCCCGTCGGGGCGCCGCAACCGCCGCAAAGCGGCTTGTTGCCCGCGACCTCTTCGCGCAGCCCCAGGGCCACGCGGGCGGGAAGGGCGGCGGGGGGCATCTGCGGCAGGTCATGCACCATCGCCATGAAGCGCCGGTCGATCCGGTCCTTCCAGCGCCAGAGCCAGGCGCCGTCAAGCGGCAGGCGCCATTTGTCGGCCACGGCCCGCCTGTCGCCGGTCGAGACGAGCTTCAGGTAATCGCGCTGCGGCTTGTAGCTGCGCAGCCGCCCGCCCGACAATGCGGCGCGCAGGTTGTGTATCAGGACGGGGGCCTGCCGCACGGCATAGACCCCGGCCTTGGGGCGCGGTGCGTGGCGCATATGGGCGATGTCCCCGGCGGCGAAGATCGCCGGATCGTTCACCGAGGCCAGGGTCGGCGCGACCTCGACAAAGCCGTCGTGCAGGCGCAGCCCGGTCTCTTGCAGCCAGGGCGCGGGGCGGGTTGCGCCCGTGCCGATGACGAAATCCGCGCCGATGGAACGGCCATCGCCAAGCGTGACGCCCCCGGCCTGCGCGGCAACCACTTGCGCGTGCGTCTCGACCCGCACGCCAAGCCGGTCGCAATGGGCCAGAAGCCGCCGGCGCGCCCCCGGCCCGAGGGCGGACAGCGCCTCGGGGGCGGCCTCGAGCACGGTGACCGTGCCCTCCGGCCCGATGCGATGCGCGGCGGCCAGTGCCAGTTCCACCCCCGCTACGCCGCCGCCGATCACCACCACGCGCCGCCCCTTGCGCGGATCGGCCACGAAGCCCGACCAGCGGTCGGCAAAGGCGTCAAGCGGCTTGGCCGGCACGACATGGTCGGCAAAGCCGGGCAGGTCGGGCATCTCGGCCGTGATGCCGATGTCGATCGAGGCGATGTCATAGCCGATCGGCGCCCGCCCCGGCACATGGATGCGCCGCGCTTCGCGGTCGATCCCCTCGGCCCGGCCAAGGATCAGCCGCGCCCCGGCGTGGCGGGCAAGGCGCACCAGATCCAGTTGCAAGGCCTCGCGCGGGTAATGCCCGGCGATATGGCCCGGAAGCATGCCCGAATATGCCGCCGTGGGCAGCGGGTTGATGACGCTGAGCCGCACACCGGGCAGGGGCTTCATGCCCCACATCCGAAGAAACAGGGCATGGGTGTGCCCGCCGCCGATCAGCACAAGGTCGCGGGTCAGGGGAAGGGGGGCGTTCTGCATCACTCGTGTCCCTTTGCTCGGCCCATCCCTAACCTGCCGGCCACGCCACGGCCAGCCCCGGTGTCGGCACTGGACCTTGGACGCGCGGCGCGTCATTGTCGCGCAAAATTGTAGCACAAGTTGTCGCACAAATTGGCGCGCAGGGGAGGGATTGCATGCGGCGCATCTATGTTACCGGAACCGCGGGGTTCATCGGGTTCCATCTGGCCGGACTGCTGCTGGAACAGGGTTTTCGCGTGCACGGCTATGACGGCTTCACCCCCTATTACGACGTCAAGCTGAAGCGCGACCGCCAGGCCCTTCTGGAACGCCATGCGGGCTTCACCTCGACCGAGGCGATGCTTGAGGACAGCGACCGCCTTCTGGCCGACATTTCGGCATTCGCCCCCGACGTGATCGTGCATCTGGCCGCGCAGGCCGGCGTGCGCTACAGCCTCGAGGCGCCGCGCAGCTATATCAGCGGCAATATCGAGGGCACGTTCAACGTGCTTGAGGCCGCGCGCGCGGTGGGTGTGGCGCATCTGCTGATCGCGTCGACCTCGTCGGTCTATGGCGCCAATACCCGGATGCCCTACCGAGAGACCGACAAGGCCGACAGCCAGGTCTCGCTTTATGCCGCGACGAAGAAGGCCTGCGAATCGATGAGCCATGCCTATGCCGACCTGCATGGCATTCCCACGACGCTGTTTCGCTTTTTCACCGTCTACGGCCCCTGGGGGCGGCCCGACATGGCACCGTTCCTCTTTACCCGCGCGATCCTGGCGAACGAACCGATCAAGGTGTTCGGAGAGGGCAGGATGTATCGTGATTTCACCTATGTCACCGATCTGGTGCGCGGCATTCGCGGGTTGATCGACGCGGTGCCCGAACGCGGCCGCCCCGTGGCCGAGGGCGACAGCCTTTCGCCCGTGGCGCCCTGGCGCGTGGTCAATATCGGCAACGGGGACAAGGTGGCCCTGATGGATTTCATCGACGCGATCGAGGCCGCCACCGGCATCCCCGCGATACGGGAGCTTGCCGGCATGCAAAAGGGCGACGTGCGCGCGACATGGGCCGACAACAGCCTTTTGCAGCATCTGACGGGATACCGGCCGCAAACCGGCGTGCGCGAGGGCATCGCGCAATTCGTCGAATGGTATCGCGGCTATTACGGAAACTGATTTCGCCCTTGACGCAACTGGGTGCCTGCCGTAGAGACCCGCTCCAGTGGCTAGGTAGCTCAGCTGGTTAGAGCACGTGACTCATAATCACGGGGTCGGGGGTTCGAGTCCCCCCCTCGCCACCATTTTCCTCACGATTGGCCAGTAAAATAAGGCAAATTGGGAAAAGAAGAGGGGCCAGCCCCACAGCCAGCCCCTCACGCGGAATGAACTTTTTTTCGATGCCTACGCCTCTCCGGAGAGCCATTTCTCCATTTCAGACGACTTCACGCGAGACCCTCGGTTCTTGTAGATCCGAATCTCACCGCGGCCAGCGGCCCGATAGACGGTCGACTTGTGGACG
>CALMEG010000294.1 GCA_937863185.1 uncultured Paracoccaceae bacterium
CCCAAAGCCTTGAATTATTTGGGAAGGCGGATTTCTGGCTGATGGCGTTGACCAGTGCTTCGCGCTCAGCGCGGCGGCAGACGGTCCGGCACAGGTGCAATTGCGCGGCCAGACGCGAGCCGCCGGGCAGGATGAAACTGCGCAGCGGTTGCAGACGGGCATTTTGCAGGTCAATTTCCCGCTCAAGCCGCTCGACCTGCGCCGCGATCATGCGCAGCGGGGTATAGGGCAACTCGCTGTCCTTGTGCATGTCGGGCGTGGCGAAATCGGCGCCAAGATCGAAGAGGTCGTTCGACACCCGGGCCAATGCCTCATCCATCCAGCCTGACGCCTCCAGCCGGGCAAGGCCAACGGTCGCATTCACCTCATCCACCGTGCCATAGGCGTTCACGCGGGCAGAATTCTTGGGCACCCGTGCCCCATTCCCCAGCGCGGTGTCGCCGGCATCGCCGGTGCGGGTGTAGATTTTCGACAGAACCACCATCACTGGCCCCCGCGGCTGCGCAGCCAGGCAAAGGCGACGATCAGGATCACGGCAATCGCCTGGGCCGCGATGCGCATCCGCATCAGCTTGTTGGCATATTTGCGGTTGAACTCGCCACCTTTGGCAAAGCCGCCCACCCCGATCATCAGGATGGCCAGAACGGCAAGGCTGGCAAAGGCGGCCAGGATGAACAGCGGGTCGTTTAGCATGGTGACGGTCCCCTTTCCTTGGCGCTGATCTAGGCCCTTCGCCGACAAAAGCGAAGGGATATTGCGTGAAAAGCGCGCGGATGCCGCAGGGCGGGGCAATTAGCCCTTGGCGATCAGCCAATCGAGCGCGCGCGTCGGCAGGAGGCGTCGCGCCATCCCCATCAGATACGTCGGCGTCGTTACATAATAGCGGGCGCGGGGGCGTGGGCTTTCCAGCGCATGGATCAGCTTTTTGGTGACGGCGGCCGCGGGCAATTCGAACCGGTCGGGGCCGCGATCTTCATAGAGCCGGCTGCGCAATGTGCGGTATTCCTCGGCGCGGGCCGAGCCCTCCCAATCGATCCATTTCTCGAAATGCGGAATGGCATTGGCGCGGATGCGGCTGGTAATCGGCCCCGGTTCGATCAGGATTACCTCGATTCCGGTGCCGCGCATCTCGATTCGCAGCACATCGGTCAGACCCTCCATGGCGAATTTGGTCGATACATAGGCCCCACGCCAGGACAGGCCCACCAGCCCCAGGACGGAAGAGCAGTTGACGATCCGGCCATGCCCCTGTGCCCGCATGGTCGGGATCAGCCGCCGGGTCAGATCGTGATAGCCGAAGAGATTGGTTTCAAAGATTGCGCGCAAGGCGCCGCGCGGCAAATCCTCGACCGCGCCGGGGCAGGCAAAGGCCCCGTTGTTATAGAGCGCATCCAGCGTGCCGCCGGTGCGCGACAGGGTTTCATCAACAGCAGCGCCGATGCTGGCCTCATCGGCGTAATCAAGGGTAAAGCTCTCGAAACCCTCGGCGCGGAGCGTGTCGCAATCGGCCTCTTGGCGGCAGGTTGCAAAAACGCGCCACCCGCGCGCCCTGAGGCCGCGGGCGGCATCTAGACCAATGCCCGAGGAACAGCCGGTGATCAGAACGGAACGCTGCATTCTTGCCTGCCCTTTTGTCGTTTTGCCCTGATGTGGGGCAAAGGCAGGCGAAAGTCAAAGCAGCAAGGGGGTTACAGGCCGGGCTGGGTCTCGGTCAGGAAATCTGCGGACATATATCCATCAACGCCATCGCCCTCGACCCGGATGCGCGCCCAGCCGTTATCCTCGACCCCGACCACCGAGACGGCTTCGCCCCGCGTCAGCTTGCCCACCACGGGTTTGCGCGTCGAGGGGCCCGAGCGGACATTGACCGTGCGCCCCGAAACATACATGACCTGACCCACATCTTCGGCGGTGCCTGCGGAAACCGCGATCACCTCGGCCTCGGCGGGGGCGGGGCGCGGTTCGACCGGCGGTGCGATCAGCGGCTTGGCGGAGGCAAAAGTCACGCTGACGGGCGAAGCAGCAGGCAAAACCGGCGGCGGCAGTTTTTCCACCCGGGCCGCACGTTCGGCATCAAGCCGTGCATCCTCTTCGCCCTGAATCAGGCCCAAGCGTTTTTGACCGCGATCCTCACCACCGATTTGCAGCGCAAGGAAAAGCGAAAGGCACAAAAAAACGGTCCAGCGTATCATGACAAATTTACCCGATTCACTCTTGATGACAGATGTTTACCATAGCATCCGTCATTCTGGGGTGGAATTTCGCAGTAATTTTCCCCCGTATGGCGCAGGGGATTTTCCGTCTGGACCGGGCGGCCGGGCCGCATTACACAACATCCATGTCCGACGAAGATGATGACAACAAGATCGGGGCGATGACTTCGGCCGAACCCTTGTCGCGCGCCATTGGCGAGCGCTATCTGACCTATGCGCTGTCGACGATCATGCACCGGGCCTTGCCGGACGCTCGCGACGGGTTGAAGCCGGTTCATCGGCGAATCCTCTTTGCCATGCGAGAGTTAAGGCTTTCCAGCACAGGTGGGTTCCGCAAATCGGCAAAAATTTCCGGCGACGTGATGGGGAACTATCACCCGCATGGCGATGCGGCGATTTACGATGCGATGGCCCGCCTCGCGCAGGACTTCAACGTGCGCTATCCGCTGGTGGACGGGCAGGGCAACTTTGGCAATATCGACGGCGATAACCCGGCCGCCAGCCGCTATACCGAGGCCCGCCTGACCGCCATCGCCGAAACCCTGATGGAGGGGCTGGCCGAGAACGCGGTCGATTTCCGCCCCAACTATGATGGCACGCTGGAAGAGCCGGTGGTCATGCCGGCGGCGTTTCCGAACCTTCTGGCCAATGGCTCCAGCGGCATTGCCGTGGGGATGGCGACCAATATCCCGCCCCACAACCTTGATGAATTGATCCAGGGTTGCCATGCGATGATGCGTGACCCCGAGATTACCACGCCGCAACTGGTCGACCTGATCCCCGGTCCCGACTTTCCCACCGGCGGAGTGATCGTCGAGGACCGCGCCGCGATTATCGAGGCTTATGAGACCGGGCGCGGCAGCTTCCGCACCCGCGCCAAGTGGCAGGTCGAGGATCTGGGGCGCGGCACCTGGCAGATTGTCGTCACCGAAATCCCCTTTCAGGTGCAAAAGTCCAAGCTGATCGAAAAGCTGGCCGAACTGATCCAGACCAAGAAGATCCCGCTGCTGGCCGATGTGCGCGACGAATCTGCCGAAGATGTCCGCATCGTTCTGGAGCCCCGCGCGCGGACGGTCGAGCCTGAGGTGCTGATGGGCACGCTGTTCAAGAACAGCGATCTGGAAACCCGGTTCAGCCTCAACATGAACGTGCTGATTGACGGCAAGGTGCCACGGGTCTGTTCGCTGAAAGAGGTGCTGCGGGCCTTCCTCGACCATCGGCGCGAGGTGTTGCGCCGCCGGTCCGAGCATCGGGTCGAGAAGATCGACACCCGGCTGGAGCTTCTCGAAGGTTTCCTGATTGCCTTTCTGAACCTTGACCGGGTGATCGACATCATCCGCTATGATGAGGATCCCAAGCGCGCGCTGATGGCCGAGGTCTGGGGCAAGACCCATGTCCGCGCGATGAGCGAAAAGGATTACGTCTCGCCGCCCAAGGGCCAAGAGGGTGAACTGACCGAGGCGCAGGCCGAGGCGATCTTGAACATGCGCCTGCGGTCCTTGCGGCGTCTGGAAGAGATGGAACTGATCCGCGAGCGCGACGCCCTGATGGCCGAACGCGCCGGGCTGGCTGACCTCTTGGCCAGTGAGCGGTTGCAGTGGAAGGCAATCGGCAAGGAACTGGAGGCGATCCGCAAGCAATTCGGCAAGGGCACGCGGCTGGGCGACCGGCGCACCGCCTTTGGCGATGCGGCGGCGGTCGAGGATGTGCCCTTTGAGGCGATGATCGAGCGTGAGCCGATCACGGTGATCTGCTCGCGCATGGGCTGGATCCGCGCGATGAAGGGTCATGTCGATCTGGGGGCCGAGCAAAAGTTCAAGGATGGCGACGGCCCGCGTTTCGCCTTCCATGCCGAGACGACGGACAAGATTCTGCTCGTGGCGGCGAATGGGCGGTTCTACACGCTGCTTGGCGCGAATATGCCCGGCGGGCGCGGGATGGGAGAGCCGGTCCGCCTGATGGTCGATCTGCCAAACGATACCGAGATCGTCGATTTCCTGCTGTTCCGCCCGGGCGAGCGGCTGCTGGTGGCCTCGACCGCAGGTGACGGTTTCGTGGTGCCCTCAGATGAGGTGCTGGCCCAGACCAAGGCGGGCAAGCAGGTGCTGACGGTCAAGGATGGCGTGACGACCGCGCTGGCCCGCTATCTGCGCGGCGATCATGTCGCGGTGGTGGGCGAGAACCGCAAGCTCTTGGTCTTCCCGCTCAGCGAATTGCCCGAAATGGCCAAGGGCAAAGGGGTGCGGCTGCAAAAGTACAAGGATGGCGGGCTAAGCGATGCCATCACCTTTGCGCTGGCCGAGGGCCTGTCGTGGAAGGATCCGGCAGGCCGGACCCGACTGGAGACCGACCTCGGCGAATGGCTTGGGCCGCGGGCGGGCACAGGCAAGATGGCGCCGCGCGGCTTTCCCCGCGACAACCGCTTTACCTGAACGCTCTTGTACTGGTGACAAAGCAGGTCTTGCCCCCGGCGGCGCTGCATGGTGATGCTGCCGCCAGAACGGGGGGCAGTCATGCGGGTTTTCCTCAACGGTTTCGGACGGATCGGGCGGTCGGTACTGCGGGCCTGGGCGCGGGCGCCGGGCCATTGGCCGGGGCTGGAGATTGTCGGGATCAATGATATCGCCACACCCGAGATGTGCGCCTATTTGTTCGAATTTGACAGTACATTCGGCCCTTGGGGCGGGCCTGTTGCGCTGACAGACGGTGCCTTGGTTGTAAATGGTAAAGCCATGCCCTTGCACCGACGCCCCGACATCTCGGCGCTTGACCTGTCGGGTGTGGATGTTGTGCTGGAATGCACCGGCCGGGCCGATACGGCAGAGGTTGCGGGGCGCGGTCTGCGGGCCGGGGCGCGGCGTATCCTGATTTCGGGGCCCTCGGCGGCCGCCGAAGTGACCGTGGTGTTGGGCGCCAATGAAGACATGCTGCGCGAACAGCGGGTTGTCTCAAACGCCTCATGCACCACCAATGCCCTTGCGCCGCTGGCCCGTCTGCTGGAGGCGGAATTCGGGATCGTCACCGGCTCGATGACCACGATCCATTGCTATACCGGCAGCCAGCCCACGGTGGATGCGCCGGCCGCGGAATATGCGCGCTCGCGTGCCGCGGCGCTGTCGATGGTGCCCACCACGACCAGTGCGCAGCGTCTGCTGGATCAGGTCTTGCCGCAGATCGCGGGGCGGATCGAGGGCTCGGCCGTGCGGGTGCCGACGGCCAGCGTCTCGGCCGTCGATCTTGCGGTGATGACCAAGCACCTGCCCGACGTGGCCGAGGTCAATGCCGCCTTCCGCATGGCGGGCGGCGTGATCGGCAGCACCGACATGCCCCTGGTCTCGACCGATCTGCGCGCGCGTCCCGAAAGCATCGTCATGGCCTGTCCGGAAACCCGGCTGACGCGGGGCGGCATGCTGCGCGTCTTTGGCTGGTATGACAATGAATGGGGCTTTTCGAACCGCATGCTCGATATCGCCTGCCGCATGGGCTGAGGCGTCGGGCAAAGAAAAACCCCGCCCGGGAAGGGGCGGGGTTCACAAGCGTTCCGGAGCGGCCGCGTTATTCGCGGTTGCCAAGGAATTGCAGCAGGAACATGAACATGTTCAGGAAGTCCAGATAGAGCTGAAGCGCGCCGAGGATGGCGGCCTTGCCAAGGAAGTCCTGATCCGTCTGGGCCAGTTGCAGGTAGGTGTTCTTGATGTTCTGCGTGTCATAGGCGGTCAGGCCCGCAAAGATCAGCACGCCGATCACCGAGATTGCAAAGGCCATCGCCGACGAGGCCAGGAAGATGTTCACGATCGAGGCGACGATCAGCCCGATCAGGCCCATCATCAGGAACGCGCCCATCGCCGAAAGGTCGCGCTTGGTGGTGTAGCCGTAAAGCGACAGCCCCGCGAAGGCGATGGCGGTCACAAGGAAGGTTTGCGCGATCGAGACGCCGGTATAGGCCGCGAAGATGAAGCTGATCGACAGGCCCATGAGCGCGGCATAGCCGAAGAAGACCAGCTGCGCGGTGGCGGCGGACATGCGGTGCAGCATCGCGCCGAAGGCGAAAACGACCGCGAGGGGGGCGAACATCACCACCCATTTCAGGCCCGAACCCCAAATTGCGGTCAGAAGCTGTTCGTTGTTGCCCACGAAGTAGGCCACGGCGCCCGTGACCAGCATGCCGATGGACATCAACCCATAGACTTTATTCATATGCGCGCGCAGGCCCTCGTCGATCTGCGCAGCGCGCGAACCGGCCTGAGCGGTGCGCATAGTGTTATAGTCAGCCATCGAACTCTCCAGTCTTGATCTCCCTCGCGGCGGCGTGCGCCACGTTACCGCAAGATATTGGATGACCGGGCGTGAATTTCAAGCGCTGTTACCTGCGGTTGCGATGACTTTTCCGCGGGCGTGGCGGGGTTTTTCGTCTTCAGCCGATGGTGACGACCACTTTCCCCGTCACGCGCCGGCTTCGCAGCAGTTCCAGCGCCTTCTCGGCATCGTCCAGTGGAAGCGTCGCGCCGATATGCGGACGCAGGCCGCCTTGCACATACCAGTCGAAAAGCCGGTGCATCGAGCCGGTCAGCACAGAGGGAGCAAGCGTGAGGTAACCGCCCCAGTAAAGGCCATGCACCTCCAGGTTCTTCACCAGAAGATGGTTGAGCGGAATCTCGGGCGTGCTGCCCGAGGCGAAGCCGATCACCAGGAACCGCCCGCCGGGCCGCAGAGCGCGCGCGGCGGCCGTGCCTGCGGCCCCCCCGACCGCATCGTAGACGACATCCGCGCCGCCAAGCGCGCGCAGCGCACCGCGCAGATCCTCGGTGTCGCTGTCCACCGTTTCGTCCGCGCCGGCCGCGCGCGCGATGCGCAGCTTGTCCGCGCCGCGGGCGCAGGCGATGACCCGCGCGCCCATCCGCTTGCCGATCTCGACCGCGGTCAGCCCCACGCCGCCCGCCGCGCCCAGAACCACCAGCGTCTCTTTGGGCCGCAGGCGCGCGCGATGCTCCAGTGCGACATGCGAGGTGCCATAGGCGATCTGGAAGGCGGCGGCATCGGCAAAGCTCATGGCATCGGGCAGGGGGGTTGCGCGCGCGGCGTCGAAATTGCCGACCTCGGCCAGGCCCCCTTGCCCGGAATACACCGCGACCCGCGCACCGGGGGCGAATTGCGTGACCTTCGCGCCCACCGCCTCGACCGTGCCGGCCAGTTCCAGCCCCAATGTGAAGGGCGCGCGCGGGGTGTCCTGATATTTGCCCTCGATCATCAGCAGATCCGCGAAGTTGAGCCCGCAGGCCGCGATCTTCACGCGCAGTTCGTGCGGGGCGGGCGGGGGTAGCTCGATCTCGGTCAGGCAGGGGGCCGCGCCGGGCGATGCGATGTGAAATGCGCGCATTCGGTTCACCTTGTTTTGTGGGCAGCGGGGGGGCCGCGTTGCGAAAGTTCTAGCTTCCGTACCGTATTGACGCCAGAGTGGGTTTCGCACCGGGTAGGTGCACGGTGCGGAGACGGCCGCGGCCTTACCTTTGGGCAATTGCAGAGTGCATTGCATTTTACAAAACACGCTTAGGGCGATTCTTTCGAAAACATGCCCCAAGGACTGCTTTTAGGCAGGTGTCCGACGAAAAAAGCTGTGTTTTGCGGGGTTTGATGGCTTCCCGTCCTGTATTTTTAGACAGGTTACCCCCTTTTCGCGCAGCTTCCGCGCGTTTCGCGTGCTAGCTTCACCCCGACAACGTGTCTTGGGAGTAACGAATGAAACATCCTGTTGATGTCCATGTCGGCAAGCGTATCCGCCACCGCCGTTGGATGATTGGAATGACCCAGCAGCAGTTGGCCGACAAAGTCGGGATCAAATTCCAGCAGATTCAGAAATACGAGACCGGGATGAACCGGGTTTCGGCATCCCGGCTTTGGGATATTTCCGAGGCACTCGAGGTTCAGATCTCGTTCTTCTTTGAGGGTCTTGCCCAGCAGGACATCGCGAAATCCGAGGTTGCCGGCGATATTCTGGCGGACAAGGAAGCGCTTGCGCTGGTTCGTTCCTACTATGCCATTCCCGAGGCGCAGCGCCGGCGCCTGTTCGAACTGGCAAAGGTGTTGTCCGACGCCGCTTGACTGACGGATTGACCGCGGGCTTGACCGTTGCGCGGGGGGCGGATACCGCTCTCCTTGCAACCCCGCGAGGACGAAATGACCCTTTCCCACATCCATGCCCTCAGCGCGGCCGAAATGGCCGAACTGCATGATGTTGCCGCAGCACTTGCCGATGTCGCCCGTATCGAGACGTTGCGCCATTTCCGTGCCGAGGGCCTTGAGGCCGAGAACAAGGAAAGCGCGCGCTTCGACCCCGTGACGGTGGCCGATCGTGCGGCCGAACAGGCGATGCGGGCGCTGCTGGCGGAACGCCGCCCGCAGGACGCAATCCTTGGCGAAGAGTTTGGCGCAGTCGCCGGGTCCAGCGGGCTGACCTGGGTGCTCGATCCGATCGACGGAACCCGCAGCTATCTGGCCGGCACGCCGACATGGGGGGTGCTGATCGCGCTTTCGGAGGCGGGGAGGCCGGTCTTGGGGATCATCGACCAGCCCTATATCGGCGAGCGGTTCACCGGCGGTCTGGGCCGGGCCGAGGTTTCCGGCCCGCTTGGACAAAAGACGCTGCGCACGCGCCCCGCCCGGCCCCTGTCCGAGGCTATCCTTTTTACGACATTTCCCGAAGTCGGCACCCCGGAAGAGGGCGCGGCTTTCGCGCGGCTGTCCCGTCAGGTCAAGCTGACGCGCTACGGAACCGATTGCTACGCCTATGCGCTGATCGCGGCCGGGCAGATCGACCTGGTGGTCGAGGCCGGCCTGCAACCCTATGACGTGCAGGCCCCCATCGCGGTGATCGAGGCCGCGGGCGGCAAGGTGACCGACTGGCAGGGCAATCCCGCGCATGACGGAGGGCGCCTTCTGGCGGCCGCCAACCCGGAAATTCACGCCGCCGCCCTGGCCGTTCTGAACGCCTGAGCGGGGCGGCAGGGCGGGCGGTCATTCCCCGCGCGGGAAACGCTGGTTTTCCTCCAGCACGTTCAGATCCATGTGGTTGCGCATGTAACGCTCGGACGCGCGTTGCAGGGGCTGGTAGTCCCACGGGAAATAGGCCCCGTTGCGCAGCGCCTCATAGACCACCCACCGCCGCGCCTGGCTTTCGCGCACCGCCGCGTCGAAACCGGCCAGATCCCATCGCGCGCGGGCCAGGCTGGTCATGTGCGCGAGCGTCCCGGCATGCGCGGGATCGGCCGCAAGGTTCGTCCGCTCGTCGGGATCGTTTTCCAGATCGTGCAGCATCGGCGGGTCGGCCTCGCACAGGGTCAGCTTGAAGCGCCCGTCGCGCAGGCATACCAGCGGCGCGATCGAGCCCTCGGCGGCATATTCCATCGGCACCGGGCCGCGTCCGCCCCGGCCTGTCGCCAGGCCCGCCAGATCCTCGCCATCGGTCCAGCGCGCAAGCGAGGCGATATCCAGCCCCGCCAGCCCCGCCAGCGTGGGCACCACATCGAGCGTCGAGACCGGGGCGTCGATGCGCGCGGGCGTCCAGCCCGGCGCCGCGACCATCAGCGGAACCCGTGCCGAGCCCTCGAAGAAGTTCATCTTGAACCACAGCCCGCGTTCGCCCAGCATGTCGCCATGGTCCGAGACGAACAGGACGATCGTGTTGTCCTCCATCCGGCCGCGTTCCAAAACGTCAAGGATTTCCCCTATCTTTTCATCGACATAAGAGATGTTGGCGAAATACCCCCGGCGGGCGCGGCGGATATGGTCGGGGGTGATGTCGAAGGCGCGGAAATCGCAGGCCTCCATCAGGCGCCGCGAATGCGGGTCCATCTGCTCGAAGGGGATCGGCGGCAGGTCCGGGTCCAGCGCCGGGCAATCCTCATACAGATCCCAGAACCGGCGGCGCGCGACGTAGGGATCATGCGGATGGGTGAAGCTGACCGTCAGGCACCACGGCCGGTCATCAAGCCGGCGCGACAGGTCATGAAGCTTGCGCGTGGCGTAATAGGCAACCTCGTCATCATATTCCATCTGGTTGGTGATCTCGGCCACGCCCGCGCCGGTGACGGAACCGAGGTTGTGATACCACCAGTCGATGCGCTCTCCGGGTTTGGTGTAATCCGGCGTCCAGCCGAAATCGGCCGGGTAGATGTCGGTCGTCAGCCGCTCCTCGAAGCCGTGCAGCTGGTCGGGCCCGACGAAATGCATCTTGCCCGACAGCGCCGTGTGATAGCCCGCGCGGCGCAGGTGATGGGCATAGGTCGGGATGTCCGAGGCGAATTCGGCCGCGTTGTCATAGACCCGCGTGCGCGAGGGCAACTGCCCCGACATGAACGAGGCGCGCGCCGGCGCGCAAAGCGGGCTTGCAGTATAGGTATTGGCAAAGCGCACCGAACGCGCGGCCAGTGCCGCAAGGTTGGGCGCGTGCAGGAAGGGGGCCGGACCGTCGGGGAACAGCGTGCCGTTGAACTGGTCCACCATCAGGATCAGGATATTAGGGCGGGTCATCGTCGGTCCGGTCCTTCGTTCGTTTCGGTATCGGATCAGAGGCCGAGCGCGGCCCTGACCGCGGCCTCTCCGGGCTGGCCGTCAAGGGTGGTGACCCCGTCAAGCCAGGGGGTCAGCACCTCGGGATGCGCCTGAAGCCAGTCGGCCGCGGCCTCGGCCGCGTCGGTGCCCCCGAGGATCGCGCCCATCAGCTCGTTCTCCATGTCGATGCCGAAGGTCATCTGCGTGAACAGCTTCGCCGCGTTCGGGCAGGCCGCGGGCCAGCCCTTGCGCGCCAGCGTATGGACCTGCGCCCCGCCATAATCGGGGCCGAAATAGGCGTCGCCCCCGGAAAGATAGCTGATCGGGAATTCGGTGTTCATCGGATGCGGCGCCCAGGCGAGGAAGACGATGCCCTCGCCCGCGTCCTGCGCGCGTTTCACCTGCGCAAGCATCGCCTGTTCGCCGGATTCGACGAGGCTCCAGTCCTTCAGGCCGAAATCGTCGGCGTCGATCATCTTCTGGATGTTGGCATTGGCCGGGGCGCCCGGCTCGATCCCGTAGATCTTGTGATCGAAGGCCTCGCCATGCGTGGCCAGATCGGCGAAATCCTTGACGCCTTGCGTGGCCATGTCCTCCAGAACGGCAAGCGTGAATTTTGCACCCGAAAGGTTCTGGTTAAGCACTTCGATCGCGTCGGCGGCGTTCAGATCGTCGATGAAATGCTGCTGCGCGGGCATCCAGTTGCCAAGGAAAACGTCGATATCGCCCGTCTTCATCGACTCATAGCCGATCGGCACCGACAGCGTCTTGACCTCGGGCGTGTAGCCAAGCGCCTGAGTGACGACGGTGGCGACGCCATCGGTGGCGGTGATGTCCGTCCAGCCCGGATCGGACAGCCGGATCACCTTGCAATCGGCCCCGTCCGCCCATGCCGCGCCAGTGGCGGCGGAAAGAAGTGCTGCGGTCAGAACCCCGCGTGAAAGGAGATTTCTGTTCATGTGCGTTCCCTGTCGGTTATATTGATGTCTTATGAAGAAGCCAGCGGAAGTGCTTTTGTAGTGGGATTCTCTTCATGGAAAACATAAATAACATTTATACCTGATGCGCCGCGTCGATCTTGGATGGATCCGCATATTCGTAGAGGCGGCGCGGGCGGGCAGCCTGTCGGAGGCCGCCAAACGGCTGAACCTCACGCAGCCGGCGGTCAGTTACCAGATCCGTCGGGCCGAGGCCGAGCTGGGTGTGCCGTTGTTGCGCCGCCTGCATCGCGGTGTTGAACTTACCGAAGCCGGCCGGCAGTTGCACGAGATACTGTCGCAAAGCGTAACAAAGATCGATGCACTGGCCCGGACATTTCAGGGCGCGCAGGGGCCGCGGGTTCTGAAGCTATACACCGATTACGCCTTTTCAGGGTTGTGGCTTATCCCGCGCATCCACCGCTTCCGCGAGCTTCATCCCGATATCGACCTGCAGGTGATCGCTACCCAGCATACCGCGCTGCGTGACCTGAAGCCCGACGATACGGCCGTCGTCTTCGGGGCCGCGGATGATTGTGCGATGCCCTGCGATCTTCTGCTGGCGGAATGTGTGGTGCCGGTCTGCACCCCGGCCTTTGCCAAGGAGCAGGGCGGCGATCTTCTGGGCCGCGCGCCGCTGATTCATCTGGACAGTCCGCTGGCGCCTTCGCCCTGGTTCACCTGGAGCGAATATCTGCACCGGCGGGGGCTTGATCCGAACTGGCGCGATCAGCGCGCAAGCCTGCATTTCAACACCTACTCCCTTGTCATCGAGGCAGTTCTGGCCGGTCAGGGCGTGGCCCTTGGCTGGCGGGGGCTGGTCGACGGTTTCCTTGCCCGGAAAATCCTGATCGAGGCGGGGCCGCCCCCTGTTTAACCCCCGCGCGGGTTCCTTATTGTCCCGCCCGCGCCCCCCAACGGAGCTTCCAACCTTCTGCGCGGGTTCCTGTTGGCGGAAGCCGGGGTCGGGCAGCACCAGCCCCCGGACCAGGGCCCATAACGCCGTACTTTGTGGCAGTAAAACATGATGGCGGGCTTTCCCGCCCCGGATGCGAAAGCCGCGCGGGGCGTTGTTTCCGGGCGTCGGGCATGATTTAATTTTCCGGAGGTGGCATGAAACAAAGTCCGGGTTCGCGAACGGCGGAATCGGGGTCCATGGAGTTCGCCAGATTCTTCGGGGTGTTCTTCGCGGCTTAGATATGTTTGCACGGCTGCTTGCGGGCGCTTGGCGCGGGGCGCGCAAGGCCGCTGTTACTCTGCTGATCGTTATTTTGCTGGCAAGCAATGTGGCCTCGATCACTGTCGAATCCTACTGGCAGCTTCTTTCCAACGGGCTCGAGGCGATGATCGGGCTTTCCACGGTTTCCAGCCTTGTTCAGTCCGACAAGGCCAATCTTGAAAAAGGATTGCGCTCCGAGCAGGCCAGGACCGCGCGCCTGAACCGGGCCGTTGAGACGAAAAACACGGCGTTGCGCAAATCTTCCGCCGATCTGAGAAAAGCGGCAGTTACGCTGCGCAAGCAAGAGCAAACACTTGCCAGGCAGGCCATGCAGATTGCCAAGGCAGAAAGCCAGTCAAAGCGCATCGGGCAAATAGCGGGTCGTGTTTCGACACGCACGGCAAAGGCGGCGCTGCTGAATACGGAGAGCATCGTTGCCCAGGCGGTGCCCGCTGCGGGGGTGGCCGTCATCGTGGCCGTTACCGCCCTCGATGTGCGCTTCAGCTGCGAGACGATGAAGGACATGCGCGAGCTTGAGCTGCTGGCGAACCCCGCGGCGCCGTCTTCGGGTGAGGAAACACGCATCTGCGGCATGAAGTTTCCGGGTAAAGAGGATTTGTGGTCTCAGGCGGCAGAGGTTTCCGACTGGGCCGGAGAGGCGACGGAGAGTGCGGTTGAATTTGTTCGCAGGTATCCTCGCCGTCCATCCCCTGACCTCCCTCGACCCACACGGCATAGGGGACGATACCCACGATACGCCGACGGTATTTACACCGAACAGCCCGTCAAGCACACCCTACGCCTTTTCACTGAAGCGGTCGTTCGGCGACAGTACGGCATCAGAAAAATGGACTCGTAGCCGACCTCGGGGTGCAGCATGCTGTGATATTTTGGCTTGGTAAACGTCGGGTTGTCGTCGTGGGAAGCAGTGGCGGATCGGAGGGTCTGTCATGGAAATACCGGACTTACCTGCCCTTCGCGCGCTGTGCCGCGCTTGGAACAAAGGCGGGATTGCCGGTCAGAAGCGCCCGCCCAAGCTGAAGCATGTGTGGGCGATCAGAGCTCGGCTTGAGTTGGCCGAGAACCATCGCGATCTTGCGCTCTTCAACTTGGCCACCGACAGAAAACCGAGCGGCTGTGGCTGACAGCGCTGTGGCCGCCGAGTGATCCGATCCCGCGCGCCGCACGTAAATCGTCTTAGGGTGCGCGACAGCCGCGCTCGACGCTGGCTGGGGCCGGTCTCGCCCCCGTCCGCCGCACGGATGGAGAAACATGATGCTGGACCGTTCCATTTCCGCCCCCAAATCTCCTGGCGCCGCCGCCGAGGAAACCTTGGTGTCCGAGCGTATCCGCATGCGTCTGACCGAAAGCGGGCAGCGATTTAACGCCAACGACAACATTTCCGGTGCCCTGCGCGAGGGCGAACTCGAGGCGCTGCGTCTGGAGGTGGCGGAGCGGATGCAAGGCGTGCTCAGCGCGCTGGTGATCGACACGGCATCGGATCACAACACTACCGAGACCGCCAAGCGCGTTGCGCGCATGTTCGTGGATGAGGTCTTCGGCGGACGCTATCGCCCCGCGCCCGAATTGACGACCTTTCCCAACGTCGCGCACTTGAATGAGCTGATGATCGTCGGGCCGATCTCCGTGCGCAGCGCCTGTTCGCACCATCTCTGCCCGATCATTGGGCGGGTCTGGATCGGTGTGCTGCCGAACGCCGAGTCTGAGCTGATCGGTCTGTCGAAATATGCGCGCCTGACAGATTGGATCATGTCGCGCCCGCAAATTCAGGAGGAAGCCGTCGTCATGCTGGCCGACGAGCTTGAGGCTCGTATCCGCCCCGACGGTCTGGCCGTAGTGATGGAGGCCGACCACTTCTGCATGCATTGGCGGGGCGTCAAGGATGACCAGTCCGTAATGACGAATTCGGTGATGCGCGGTGCGTTCCAGACGAATTCGGATCTGCGGCGCGAGTTCCTGAGCCTGCGCCGCACCGCGCGCGACTGACCTGACCGCCGCGACGGAGACTCCCATGCTGAACCACGCCCTGCTGTACCTGATTACCGCCGCCTGCTTTCTCGTGACCGACATTGTTGGCATCAGGTTGTTGATCCGGCCTGTGTTCGAACGCCATGTCGGGCACCTTCTTGCCGATCCCATGCGGCTGGCACCTGCGGCGGTGTTCTATCTGGCCTATGTCGCGGGGATGATGTGGTTCGTCTCGATCCCGGCGCTGAAGGCGGGGGCGCCGTTGCAGGCGCTGTTCGGGGGAATGGTGCTGGGGCTTCTGTGCTACGGCACCTATGAGATGACGAATTACGCCACGCTCAGGGACTGGTCAGTGCAGCAGGTGGTGATCGACGGGCTTTGGGGAATCGCGCTGACGGGCTTTGCGGCCTGGGTGGGGGTAGCGGCGCTCAGCGGCAAGTTGGCCTGACGCGAACCTCAGACCAGCCTCCGCAACAGGTGCAAGGACAGCGAATAGGGCAGGAGGCGAAGCAGCTTGATCGCCCAAGTGAAACGGAGGGGAAAGTGGGTCTTGAAGCGGTGCCGGGCCAAGCCGCGGAGAACCGCCTCGGCCGCCTGCTCGGGGGTAACGATCGCGGGCATTGCAAAGCGGTTCTTCGCGGTTAGACGGGTAGCGACGAAGCCGGGACATACAAGCCGCACATCCACCCGCGGCGCCAATTCGACCGCAAGGCTTTCGGCCAGATTGTTGATTGCCGCCTTGGTTGCGGAGTAGGGTTGCCCACCCGGCAGGCCAATATACCCCGCCACCGAACCGAAAAGCACGAGCTGTCCGCCATCGCGTAGCAGAGGCGGACAGTGCCGCGCTACCTCAAGCGTGCCCAGCAGATTGACCCGAACCATCGCCTCGACCCGTTCGGGATCCAGGTCGGCCAAGCGGCCCGGTTCATAGAGCGCGGCGGTGCAGACGATCGCATCGAAGGGTGCCCCGCTGTGCAGCATGTTGCAGGTCGCCGCGAGCGCGCCTGGCTGAGCAAGATCGAACGGCACGATATTGGCCCCGCCACACGTGGCCGACAACTGCGTCAGTGCCGCCCCGGCCCGCGCCGACAGCACGAGCTGAGCCCCGCGCGCCGCCCAGGCACGCGCGAGTGCCGCGCCGATACCGGCACTCGCCCCGATGATCCAGACCCGCGGTGCGACCGGCCCCATCCTCAGATCCGGAAGATCGGCTGCAACAGACGGGGCAACATCGCATGAAAGCGCAAGGGCGCGTCGGTCGCGGCAAGACAGATGCAGGGCTCGCCGGGGCCGGCGATGGGTTGGTGGTCGATGTCGTCATGTGCCGTCTCGACATCGCCGCGCCGGAACGCGCCTTCGCAATCGGCAAAGCTTCCCTGCAACACCAGCGTCAGCTCGAGCCCACCATGGCCATGCTCGGGCACTGCCTTGCCCGGCGGAATATAGAGCAAGCGCAACGATCCGCTGCGATCGGCCGACAGGATCTGCTGGCGGATGCCGCCGCCCAACATGCGCCAGCGTGGTGGGCGGCCCTTCAGTTCGGCCATGACAGGGGCAGGAAACACTCCAGACGCGCGCGGCGCGGCCGGCGGTGGCGGCGTATCGAGCGCAGCCATCATGCGCGCCCGTGCGCCGCTGCTGATCGCGGCAGTCCCGGCGGCGTTCAACAGTGCGCCCCCCATCATGTCACACGCCTCATGCCGGGCGCGGCAGTCGTCGCACAGTGACAGATGCGCGGCCACCACCACCGAAAAGGCATGGGGCAGGGTGCCGCGGCGATAATCGTCGAGGAGGTCGTCAGAGATATGATGCTTGATGTCTGTCATGGGGCAATGCTCCTCAGTTCGTGTCTGAGGCGTTCGAGGCCGAGGCGGATGCGGGATTTGATGGTGCCGAGCGGCTGGCCCGTCATCTCGCTGATGCGGCTGTGGGGGATATCGTCGAAATAGGCCGCGCGCAGGGCTTCGGCCTGTTCAGGGGCAAGGCGGGAGAGGGCTGAGGTAAGGTGGCCGGCTTCCTGTTGCAAGGCGAGGATCTGGTCGGCATCCGGGTCGAGGCTGGGCAGATCGGGCATCTCTTCGGGTTGCGAGAGCGGCTTGCGGCGCGCCCGGGCGATTGCGCGCGATGTCATAGATCCAACCGGCTGCATCGGCACGGTGAGGGTCGAACTGAGCAGCCTTGTGCCAAATTGCCAGTATGACATCCTGCACCACATCCTCGGCGCTGCCATCGCGCAGGCCGCCGCGCAGCAGCATTGCCTTGAGGCGCGGGGCAAAGTGGTCGAACAGACGCCCGAAAGCTTCGCGATCGCGCCGATCGCGCACCGCGATCAAGTCTCGGCTGAGGTTGGACAGCTCTTTCGTCACCGGAACCTCCACCGCGATCAGCTCCTTTGATACGCCCTCATGCCCCGGCAGGGTCGGGGGCATCACCGAGGTATGAGTCTTGCTGCTGAGGGGCGCAATAACGGTTTCCATCTTCACCTTACGCGCCACCGAGCACAATGGATCATTTTATGCCGAAAATCTGCGGCAAAGTGATCCGGGGGCGATCTTGCCGCGTAGTGACAAGGCAACAACAAAAGAAGCCCCATGCCTTTTGACCTGACACAATGCGCCCCGCAACGTATCGCGATCATCGGAGGCGGTATTTCTGGCCTTTCGGCGGCCTGGCTTCTTGCCAGGCATCACCTGGTGACCCTTTTTGAGGCCGAACCCCGGCTGGGCGGTCATGCGCGCACGGTCATGGCCGGGCGGCGCGGTGACCAGCCTGTCGATACAGGTTTCATCGTTTTCAACTATGCCA
>CALMEG010000295.1 GCA_937863185.1 uncultured Paracoccaceae bacterium
CCTCCGGCACGAATATTTCGGACGGCGCGTTGATTTCTTCCCCCGTTGCAAGACCCGAGCTTTGTCCCACAGGCGCGGTTCGTCGGGCACTCTCTGGCCGCTCTGGTGTGCCTGGTTGGTGGTATTTGGCGAAATCCTGGGCGAAATTGCGGGGGCGTGCCTGAAAACCGTGCAAAGGCGATATACGGATGCGGCATCATTCCGGCTTGATTTAATCAAACGATTGATTAAAAATTCCCGCATGACAATGAACGAACCCCAAACCGGAACGCGGGCGAAGCTGATCGCCGCAGGGCTGCACCTGTTCGGGCGCGGCGGGTTCGAGGGCACCTCGACCCGGGCGCTGGCAGAGCGCGCCGGCACGAATGTCGCCTCGATCGCCTATCATTTCGGCAGCAAGGCGGGGCTGCGGCAGGCCTGCGCCCTGCATGTGGTCGAGCGGCTGGAAAACGCCATCGTCATGCCCGACGCAGCCCCCGCGCCGCCCGACCCGCAGGCCGCCCTGCAAGAGATGGAGGCAGCCATGCGCGCCTTTGCCCGCATGCTGCTTGTTTCGGCCGAGGCGGGGGATTTCGTGCCTTTCGTGCTGCGCGAGCTGACCGATCCCGGCGATGTCGCCGAGCAGCTTTTCGCGCAGTTCTTCCAGCCCCGCCATGCGCGGTTCTGCACGCTCTGGTCGGCCGTCACCGGAAAGCCCGCCGAAGCCGCCGAGGTCAAGCTGGCGGTTTTCACCTTCATCGGCCAGATCCTGTATTTCCGCATCGCCCGGCCCTTCGTGGCCCGCCGCATGGAATGGGGCGCGATCGGGCCGTCCGAAGTGGATCAGATCGTCGACGCGGTGCTGGAAAACCTTCGCGCCGCCGCAGAAAGGGGCCGGACATGAGCCTGCTGTGCAGCCTTCCCGTGATTGCGTCGCTTTTTGCCGCCTGCGCGCCGCCCGCGCCGTCCGCCCCCGGCTATGTCGAAGGCGAATATACGCTGGTCGCCCCGGTGGCGACGGCCCAGGTTGCCACGGTGGCGGTGCAGCGCGGGGACCGGGCCGCCGCGGGCGAGGTTCTGGTCACGATGGAACGGCAGGATGCCGAGATCGCCCTTGCCGAGGCCGGGGCCAATCTTGCGCAGGCCGAAAGCCAGCTCGCGGACCTGCTGGAAGGCGCGCGCCCCGAAGAGATCGACGTGATCGAGGCCACCCTTGCCTCGGCCCGGCTTCAGGCCGACGAGGCCCGGCGCGAGCGCGACCGGGTGATCCGCCTGTCGGAGCGCGGCGTCACGACCGAGGCGCAGCGCGAGGATGCGATCACGGGCGCCGATGTCGCGGATGCGCGGGTGGCGCAGGTGACGGCCGAACTGGCTGTGGCCCGGCTTCCGGCGCGCCCGCAGGCCATTGCGCGCGCCAAGGCCGCCGTTGCCGCCGCCAAGGCCGTTCGCGCGCGCATGGAATGGCAGCTTGAACAGCGCAGCTTGTCCCTGCCGCAGCCCGTGACCGTTGTCGATGTCATCCGCCAGAGCGGCGAGATCGCCGGCCCGGCCGCGCCGGTCCTGTCGGTTCTGGCCGATGGGGCGGTGAAGCTGCGGCTTTACATCCCCGAAGCGGCCTATGAGAAGGTCTCGGTCGGGGATCTGCTGGAGGTCGGCTGCGATGGCTGCGCGTCGGGCCTGCGCGCGCGGATCAGCTATGTCGCGGACCAGCCGGAATTCACGCCGCCGGTCATCTACTCGCTCGAAAGCCGCCAGAAACTGGTCTACCTGATCGAGGCCCGCCCGGAGGGAGAACATGCCCTCAAACCCGGCCAGACCGTGAACCTGGCCCTGCCATGAGCGAGGCCGCGATCAGCGTCACCGACCTGAGCAAGCGTTTCGGCGACAGGACCGTGGTGAACGGCATCAGCCTGTCGGTCAGGAAGGGCGAGATCATGGGGTTTCTGGGCCCCAACGGCTCGGGTAAGACCACGACGATCCGCATGATGTGCGGCCTGCTGGAGCCAAGCGGCGGCGAGGGGCAGGTGCTTGGCCTCGACATCCGCAAGGATCGCCGCGCCATCAAGCGCCGCGTCGGATACATGACGCAGCGCTTCTCGTTCTACGAGGATCTGACGATCCGCGAGAATCTGAGCTTCGTCGCGGGGCTTTACGGCATGCGCCCCGCGCGCCGGATCGTGCAGGACACGCTGGAGGATCTGGGCCTCGGGTCGCGCCGGAACCAGTTGGCGGGGTCGCTATCGGGCGGGTGGAAGCAGCGCCTCGCCCTGGCGGCCTGCATCATGCACAAGCCCGACCTTCTGATGCTGGACGAGCCGACGGCAGGCGTGGACCCCAAGGCGCGGCGCGACTTCTGGGACGAGATCCACCGCCTGGCCGATGGCGGGCTGACGGTTCTGGTTTCGACCCATTACATGGACGAGGCCGAGCGCTGCCACCGCATCGCCTATATCTCTTATGGCAACCTGATCGCCCGCGGGACGGTGCCGGAAGTGGTGCGCGATGCGGGCCTCAGCACCATGGTCGTGACCGGCGCGGATACCGCCGCCGCTGCGCGGGCGCTGAGCGGCGCGCCCGGGGTCGATCAGGTCGCGCATTTCGGGGCGACGCTGCATGTGGTGGGGCGGGATGGCGCGGCACTGCGCACAAGCGTGGCGCGGGTGGCGGCGCAAACCGGCTGCAAGACGGTCCCCTCCGAGACCAGCCTTGAGGATGTGTTCATCCAGCTCATGGGCAATGCCGAGGACAACATGTGATGGGCGGGCTTTTCTCACTCACCCGGTTGCGCGCCCTTCTGGCAAAGGAAACCATCCAGATGCGCCGCGACAGGGTGACCTTCGCGATGATGATCGGGGTGCCGCTGTTGCAGCTCATGCTGTTCGGTTTCGCGATCAATACAGACCCCAAGGAGCTGCCCGCGGCGCTTGTCGCGCCTACGCAGGACAGGTTCACCCGTGCCATGGTCAGTGCGCTGGAGCTGACCGGGTATTACCGCTTCATCGCCCCGGACGCGACGGCCCCCGAGGCCGAAGACATGATTACCCGCGGGGATGTGGCCTTCGTCGTCACCGTTCCGTCCGATTTCGGCCGCCGGATCGAACGGGGCGACAATGCCGCGATCCTGATCGAGGCGGATGCGACGGACCCGGCGGTCGCCTCGGGCGCGATCTCGACGCTCAGCACGGTAGCGGGCCTGGCCCTGCGCCGCGAGGCCGGGATGGCGGCCACCGGCACCGCCCCCGCGCCCGAGATCGTGGTGCATCGCCGCTACAACCCCGAGGGGATCACCCAATACAACATCGTGCCCGGCCTTCTGGGGGTGATCCTGCAACTGACCATGGTGATGATGACCGCCATGGCGCTGACCCGCGAGACCGAGCGCGGCACGATGGAAAACCTGCTGTCCATGCCCGCGACCCCGTTCGAGATCATGCTGGGAAAGATCCTGCCCTATCTGGCCGTGGGGGCGGTGCAGGTCGTGGTTGTGCTGGTCTCGGCGCGCTTCGTCTTTGCGGTGCCCTTCGTGGGCGGATTGCATGTGGTGTTGGCGGGCATCTTCATCTTCGTACTGGCACTGGTCATCTTGGGATACCTGATCTCGACCATCGCGCGGACACAGATGCAGGCCATGCAGCTGACCTTCTTCTTCTTCCTGCCCTCGCTCATGCTGTCGGGGTTCATGTTTCCGTTTCGCGGCATGCCGCAATGGGCCCAGTATCTGGGCGAGATCTTCCCGCTGACGCATTTCCTGCGGCTGATCCGCGCCGTCATGCTGAAGGGCGCCGAGGTCGGAACCATCGCGGGACCCTTCCTTGCGCTGACGCTTTTCGTGCTGGGCTTTTCGCTGCTGGCGCAGCTGCGCTTCCGGCGTACGTTGGACTAGGCGGCGCGATGGCCCGATGGACCACTGGCACAGGTATGCGGCGCCCGAGGTCAAGCAGGCAGCACCACGCCCGATGTCGCAGCGATCCCTCGCGTCAACGGCTCATGCGGCCGACCCGCAACGCGGCAAATGACTTCAACAAGTATTTCAGTCAGTTGAAGGAGGGAAAAGTGGCAGCCCGTAGGGGAGTCGAACCCCTCTTTTCAGGTTGAAAACCTGACGTCCTAACCGATAGACGAACGGGCCACCGAAGGCCGCAGCGCTTTGTCGCGCGCGGCGTGGAGCGGTGTTTAGGCTAGCTGGGCGTGACTCGCAAGAGGCTTTTTTGCGTTTTTCGCAACTTTTCCAGCGCACCGAAACGGATGCAAAACCTTGGTTTTTCAGGCCTTCGCCGCGTCCTCAAGGCGCAGTTGCACCTTGGTTCTGCCAACCCATGTGTTGATCTCCAGCCTGCCGGCAAGGTGAAACCGGTCGGCGCCGGGGGTGCCGAGGGCGGGGCCGAGCGGGCCGTCGAAGGCGCCGAAGGCGATGGCCTCAAGGGTGGGGCCGGTGCCGTCGCCGAAACCGAAGCGCAGATGGGTCTCTCCGATCCGGCGTGGGGCGGTGATCCGGGCGGCGGGAAAGGCGAAGCGCGGGGCCGGGGCGCCCTGGCCGAAGGGGCCGGCGCGCTCGATCTCGTGCAGCAGGTCGGGGGTGGCGGCGGCGGGCATCAGCAGCCCGTCAAGGCGCAGATCGCGCGGTCCCCGGCTGCCCGCGCCCTGCCGGGCCAGCAGCTCGGACAGCCGCGCCATTGCGGGCTCCAGCATGTCGCGCGCGACGGTCAGGCCTGCGGCCATGCGGTGCCCGCCGCCCCTGAGCAGCAGCCCCTCGGCGGCGACGCGCTGCACCGCCGCGCCCAGGTCCACGCCATTGACCGACCGGGCCGAGCCCTTGCCCTGATCGCCGTCAAGGCCGATCACCACGGCGGGGCGGTTGGTCGCCTCTTTCAGCCGGGCGGCCACGATCCCGACCACGCCGGGGTGCCAGCCCTCGCCGGCGGCCCAGACCAGCGGCGCATCGAGGCCGCGCGCCTCGGCCTGGGCCAGGGCGGCCTCGCGCACGCGGTTCTCGATCTCGCGCCGCTCGGTGTTGAGCGCATCGAGGCGTTCGGCCAGGGCGCGGGCCTCGTGCGGGTCATCGCAGGCCAGCAGCCGCGCGCCCAGATCGGCCGCGCCGATCCGCCCGCCGGCATTGACGCGCGGGCCAAGAAGAAACCCCAGGTGATAGGTGTTGGGCGCCTGATCCATCCGCGCCAGATCCGAAAGCGCCACAAGCCCCGGCCGTTCGCGCCGCGCCATCACCTTCAGCCCCTGCCGCACCAGCGCCCGGTTCACCCCGGTCAGCGGGGCCACATCGGCCACCGTCGCAAGCGCCACAAGGTCAAGCATCGCCATGAGGTCGGGGCCGGCCAGATCCTCGGCACGTAATTGCCGGTTCGCCTCGACCAGCATCAGGAACACGACCGAGGCCGCACAAAGATGGCCAAGATCGCCCTCTTCGTCCTGCCGGTTGGGATTGACGACGGCCAGGGCGGGGGGCAGCGTTTCCCCGCCGAGATGGTGGTCGAGCACCACGACATCGGCGCCCTGAGCCGCCGCGATCGGTTCGTGCGAAAGCGTGCCGCAATCGACGCAGACGATCAGGCCGTGATCGCGCGCAAGGGCGGCCATCGCGGGGGCGTTGGGGCCATAGCCCTCGTCGATGCGGTCGGGGATATAAAGCGTTGCCTGCTGCCCCATGGCGCGCAGCCAGCCCAGAAGCAGTGCGGCCGAGGCGCCGCCGTCCACGTCGTAATCGGCAAAGACCGCGATCCGTTCCCTGTTGCGCAGCGCGGCCAGGAAGCGCGCCGCCGCGCGCTCCATGTCCTTCAGGCTGCGCGGGTCGGGCAGCAGGTCGCGCAGGGTGGGTTCCAGAAAGGCGGCGGCCTCGGGCGGGGTCACGCCGCGGGCCACAAGGATCCGCGCAAGCGGCAGCGGCAGCCGGGTTTCCTGTGCCATCGCCTCGGCCAGCCGGTCGGCTTCGGCGCCGGGGCCGATCCAGCGCCGCCCGGTCAGGGACTGATCCACTCCGAGAAAACTGTTCATCTGTCCTCGATAGCGAAAATGCGACTGCCCCGCCATGGGGCGGGGCAGGGAAGATGCGGAAATCCGCGACAGGCCCCGCCGGGGCGCGCCGTCAGCGGATCGGGTTGCGGTAGATCATCCGGCGCACCGAGCCCGTCTTGGAGCGCATCAGAAGGGTTTCGGTCTCGATGAAATGGGGTTCGCGCCGCACACCCTTGACGATCGAGCCGTTGGTGACGCCGGTCGCGGCGAAGATCACGTCGGCGGTCACCATTTCGTCGCGCGAATAGATCCGGTCGAAATCGGTGATGCCCGCCTTGCGCGCGCGGCCACGTTCGTCATCGTTGCGGAAGGTCAGCCGGCCCCACATCTGGCCGCCCATGCATTTGAGCGCGGAAGCCGCCAGCACGCCCTCGGGCGCGCCGCCCGACCCCATATACATGTCGATGCCGGTGATGTCGGCCTCGGCGCAATGGATCACGCCGGCCACGTCGCCATCGGTGATCAGGCGGATCGCGGCGCCCGTGTCGCGGACCTCGGCAATAAGGTCTTCGTGGCGCGGACGTTCGAGGATGCAGCAGGTGATGTCCGCAGGCTTCACGCCGCCCGCCTTCGCAAGCGCCAGAACCCGTTCCGAGGGGCTCATGTCCAGCGAGACGACATTCTTGGGATAGCCCGGCCCGATGGCCAGCTTGTCCATGTAGACATCGGGCGCGTGCAGCAGCGTGCCGCGCGGCGCCATGGCGATCACGGTCAGCGCGTTGGGCATGTCCTTCGCGGTCAGGGTCGTGCCTTCCAGCGGGTCGAGCGCGATATCGACGGCGGGGCCGGTGCCGGTGCCGACCTCTTCGCCGATGAACAGCATCGGGGCCTCGTCCCGCTCACCTTCGCCGATGACGACGACGCCCTTGATCTCAAGCATGTTGAGCTGGTCGCGCATGGCGTTGACGGCGGCCTGGTCGGCGGCCTTTTCGTCGCCCCGACCGATCAGGCGGGCCGAGGCATGGGCGGCCGCTTCGGACACGCGGGCAAGGCCCAGTGACAACATACGGTCGTTGAAATCGGAAAGCGGGGTCATGAACATTTCCTGTCAGCAGGGGCAATCGCGCCCGGTTGCGCATGGGATGGTGCCACCTAATCCCTTCGGGGGGCGAACTACAAGCCTGAGAACGCTAACGATCCGGCCGGCTCGGCGCTAGACTTCCTCGATGCGGATGGCGACGGGGGCACCCTCGACGACATTGGTCGCCGGGATCCCGGCGATCGCGTGGTCGATGGCGTCGCGGGTCGTCTTGTGGGTGACGATCAGCACCGGCGCCGAGGCGCTTTCGTGCCCGTATTGCCGCATGCGGGAAATCGAGACGCCGGAATCGCCCAGAACCGTGGCCACCTTGGCCAGGGCGCCGGGCTTGTCCAGCAGGTGCAGCCGCAGATAGTAGGGGGCCGGCGCGTTGGCCCGTGCGGGCGTCGGCATCGCAAGGCTGGTGGCCGGCTGGCCGAAGGTGGGCAGGCGCAGGCCGCGCGCGATATCGACCACATCGCCCATCACCGCGCTTGCGGTGGGCCCTTCGCCCGCTCCGGGGCCGCGCAGCACGATCTGGCCCACGCTGTCGCCTTCCAGCACCACCATGTTGGTGCCGCCCTGCAACTGCCCCAGGGGCGAGCTGGCGGGCACGAGGCAGGGCGTCATCCGCTGTTCCAGCCCGCGGCCAGTCATCTGCGCCACGCCCAGAAGCTTGATGCGATAGCCCATGTCGCCCGCGCGGCGGATATCGTCGATCGAGATGCGGCCGATGCCCTCCAGCTCGACCGTGTCGAAGCTGACCTGCGTGCCGAAGGCGATCGCGGCCAGGATGCTCAGCTTGTGGCCCGCGTCGATCCCGCCCACGTCAAGGTTGGGATCGGCCTCGAGATAGCCAAGCTGGCGCGCCTCTTCGAAGACCGTGTCATAGGGCAGGCCCGCGCTTTCCATCCGCGTCAGGATATAGTTGCAGGTGCCGTTCATCTCGCCCATCACGCGGCGGATCGCGTTGCATGCAAGCCCTTCGGCAAAGGCCTGGATCGCCGGAATGCCCCCCGCCACGGCGGCCTCGAAACGGATGACGCGGCCGGCGGCCTCGGCGGCCTCGGCAAGGGCCTGGCCGTGATGCGCCAGAAGCGCCTTGTTGGCGGTGACCACGTCCTTGCCGGCGGCGATCGCGGCTTCGGTGGCGGCGCGGGCGGGGCCTTCATGGCCCCCCATCAGTTCGATGAACACATCCACATCGTCGCGCCGGGCAAGGGCGACGGGATCGGTTTCCCAGGCATATCCGGACAGATCCGCATCGCGGTTCTTGGTGCGGTCGCGCGCCGATACGGCGGTGATCGCCACCGGGCAGCCGCCGCGGGCCTGCAACAGGTCCTCATGGCGTTGCACGATCTTCACCACGCCGATGCCCACGGTGCCAAGTCCGGCAATGCCAAGGCGAAGGACGGGGCCGGGCTGGCTGGACATGGTGAACTCCTGCAAGATCGCTATCCCCGTCCTGTTACAGCGAAGGTCCGGGGCTTGCAACGCGCGAGCGTTCAGGGCGCGGCGGTTCCTGCGGGCTGTGGCGGGGGCTCGTCGATCACGGGCGCGCGCAGCCGGTTTGCGCGGGCCCGAAGTGCCGCGGCGCGGGCCGCAAGCGCAGCGGCGGGATCGTCCTCGGCCTGCGCCTCGGGGGGCAGGATGTCTTCCAGCGGCAGCAGGCGGGGATATGCCCCGTTGGCCGGCGGGGGGTCGGTCTGCGCGCAGGCGCCCAGGAGGCAAATGGCAAGAAGGGCGGCAAGGGGGCGCATCGGATCTCCGCGGCTTGGGTCGGGCGCAGGATAAGGGCAGGGCGGGGCCTGCGCCAGAGGGGGTTTGATAATGAACATCCGTTCAGTTAACCTGCCCGCATGGCACGCAAGACAGGCTCCCATTCCGAGATTACCGGTCCGCGCATCCGCGCCGCCGCGCAGCAGCTTTTCGCGCGCCACGGCTTTGCCGCGGTCTCGATGCGCCAGATCGCGGCGGCGGTCGGGGTGCAGGCCGGTGCGCTTTATCTGTATACCTCCGACAAGGAGGCGCTGCTGTTCGATCTTCTCAAGACGCATATGGAGGATCTGCTGGCCGCCTGGGCGCAGGCGCCGCGCGGCGATACCCCCCTTGAGGCGCTGGAGCATTTCGTGCGCTTCCATATCCGCTTCAACCTTGAACGCGCCGAGGCGGTGTTCCTGTCCTATATGGAGTTGCGCAACCTCGGCCCCGAGAATTTCGCCCGGATCGAGGCGCTGCGGCGAAGCTACGAGAATGAGCTGGAGCTGATCCTGAAGGCGGGGCAGGCGGATGGCAGCCTGTCATTGCCCGACACGAAGCTGGCGACGCTGGCGATCATCGCCATGCTGACCGGCGTCAATACCTGGTTCCGCGAGGGGGGGCGGCTGGATCGCCCCACCGTCGAGGGCATCTACTGGGACATGGTGCGCAAGGCGGCCGGCGCCTGAGGGGCGCCGGGCCGGGCATCAGTGTTCGGGCCGGATGAAGGTGCCGTTGCGCAGCTCTGCCATCGCCTGAAGGATTTCCTCGCGGGTGTTCATCACGATGGGGCCGTGCCAGGCCACCGGCTCCGCGATCGGCGCGCCCGAGATCAGCAGGAACCGCACGCCTTCCTCGCCCGCCTGGACCACGATTTCGTCGCCCGTGCCGAACCGCACGAGCGTGCGGTTGCCAGACATGTCGCGGATGTTGACCTCTTGGCCCATCACCTCTTTTTCCAGCAGCACGCCCGAGGGCCGGGAGGCATCGGCGAAAGCGGCGGCCCCTTCGAAGACATAGGCGAAGGCGCGGCGATAGGTGTCGATGCGGAAGCGCTTCTTCACCCCGGCCGGGATGAAGATGTCGAGGTATTGCGGCTCGGCGGCAATGCCGTCGACAGGGCCGCGCTGCCCCCAGAACTCGCCCACGATGATCTTCACGCGGGTGCCGTCATCGTCGATCACCTCGGGGATTTCGGCGCCCGTCACGTCCTGATAGCGCGGCGCGGTCATCTTCAGGCCCGACGGCAGGTTGGCCCAAAGCTGAAAGCCGTGCATTTGGCCTGCGGCGTTTCCGGTGGGCATTTCCTGATGCAGGATGCCGCGCCCGGCGGTCATCCACTGCACATCGCCGGCCCCCAGGGTGCCGCGATTGCCCAGGCTGTCGCCATGATCGACGGACCCGGCCAGCACATAGGTGATGGTTTCGATGCCGCGATGCGGATGCCAGGGAAAGCCCGCCTGGTAATCCGCCGGGCGTTCCCCGCGGAAATCGTCGAACAGCAGGAACGGATCGGCCTCGGCCGGATCGCCAAAGCCGAAGGCGCGGCGAAGATGCACGCCCGCGCCTTCCAGCGTGGGTTGCGACAGGCGGGTTTCGATGACGGGGCGGAGGGACATTCGGATCTCCTCGAGGGCGGACCAGTGGGGTGTGCCCTTAAACTAGGCGCTCTTGCCGCCCGGACAAATGGGCATGGCCTCACACGGGATGTGAGGCCATGCACAGATGGTCAGGTTCCGCCGGGGGCGGTGTTCAGTAGTTGTTGTTCCAGACGTTGGGCGGCCCACGCGGCCGGGTCACGACAAAGTTCGAGAAACGCAGCGACGAACTCAGCCCGATCCTGGTCCAGGTCGAGCCGCCGTCGAAAGAGAAGCCCTTGTCGCCGATGTCGAAAAGCGGATTATAGAAAACGGAGGTTTCAAGCACGACGGCATAATCGCCCTCGGCCATTTTCGGGATCCGCGCGAATTCCTTGTTGATCGACTCTGCGGTGTGGTTCGCCACGCCGCCGGTATTCTGCGACGTTTCAAGGGAGAACTTCTTGTTGGTGCCGTCGCAGGGATGGTTGTTCTGGGGCACGTCCCTGCAATAGATGATCGACATGCGCATCCAGCTCCGCGAGGGGGATCTGTTGCCCTGGATATAGTCGAAAAGCTTCTTGGTTCCGGCCAGGTATTTCGGCCCGATCGGCGTTTTCTCGCGCGAGATCAGGTCACCGACCGTATAGCTTGCGCGCGTCGCAAGGCCTTTGGAGCGGAAGGCATCGTAGAACTGAAAGGCGACCACATACCAGCCGAGCAGAAGCAGGGCCCCCATCACGCCCTCGATCGGCACCGAGCCGCGCTCGTTCCCGCGAAGCAGTCGCAGACGGTTCATCAGCATCCTGCCCCCCTACTTCGGCTCGTTCACGAAGGCGGTGGTGGTGATCAGCGCATATCGGCCGTTCGCATTTTTCACCAATGCCTGTGAAAGCGGGTTGAACTTTTCCATCGGCTTCACCTGCAGGCAGGTGCGCATGATCATCACCTGGTTGCCCAGACCGCGTTCGATGGTGGGATCGACATTGCCCGGATCGATCTCGTCCGCGCAAAGCACCGCCTGACCCGATTTCGCGGAGGTCCATGTGTCCTTGTCGACCGGGAAGACCTCGACGGCAAGATTGTCCATGCAGCTCGAGATGAAGGCGATGTTGTTGCAGATCGAGCGCTTGAGCTCGTCATGCGTGGGCAGTTCCGCAATCCCCAGGCGCAGGATCCGGGCGCTCATGGCGACGCCACGCTCGAGCAATGTCTGCTTGAGCGTGAGAACGCAAAGCTCGACCGACGCCACCATGATCATGATGAACACGGGCAGCCAGAAAACCGTCGGAATCGTGACCGCGCCATCCTCGGTCTTGCGAAAGCCCCGAAGGGCCGCCGGAAGGCGGGGAGGGGGGAGCCTGAAGCGGTTCATGGCGCCTCCCTCAGTTCGTCAGCCGCAACGCGGTGATTGCCGATGCAATCGAGGAGAAGGCCGTTGCCAGGTTGCCGCCCGTCACCGAATAGGCATAGGTGTCCGCCGAGGCACATTTGCGCAGCACATCGACCTCGTGGCTGGTCTGGGGGTCCGCCGAAACGGTGAAGATGATCACGCCGTTCTTCTTGGCCTTCGTGCAAAGCGCATCCAGCCGGTCGTCCTTGTCGGTCAGGCCCTTGCCAAGGATGTTCTCGGATTGCAGGGCCATGACGTCGTATTGCGCATGCGTGGAGCGGCCGAAGGGCGCGCGCAGCAGGTCGGCTACGGCGTAAAGGTTCCATTTCTTGGTCTGATAGAGATATTCGAAGGTCACATCATAGAGTGGGGCTTGCACCTCGACCTGTTTCGAGGTCGTCTTCGAGCAGCTGTAATTTCGTGTGCTGCTGGTCTGAGACACAAGAGTAGTACAGTAAGCCGTGCCGATCGAGCAGGAATTCCAGTACCAACTCCAGCCGGATTTGTATTGGCTGCAGGTCCCGGTCTGGGTTTCGTATTGCGTCTCGGTCTTGGTGATCTCGCTGCGCGCGACCCAGGTCTTGTCCTTGTAGCTGTAATAGGGCTTGCTGCCGCGGTCCGGCTTGTGGAAATACATCCCCGTCTTCTGCGTGCTGTTGGGGGCCATGCCGTTAAGTTCATTGACGCCGTGGATGCTCATGATCCCGCTCGGGCCGTGACGATAGCCGGGCAGCGTCGAATAAGAGGTCGAATTCGCCCCGTCCGACATCAGCACCATGACCTTCATCGTATCGCCGTCATAGGCGATCGGACGGTCGACAAGATCGGTGCTGATCGAGGTGATCTTGCTCATCTCGTCCTGGGCCGAGGGATCGAGCAGCGCCAGCCCCCATTTCGCGCCGATATCGGTCGCGGTACCGCCAAGTGCGGTCAGCTTGTCGAAATAGCCCTTCTGGCTCTCGCTCGTGGGCGTCTGCGGATAGGCAGTCCCGAGCAGATAAGTCCGGTTGTTGCCGAGCGGGACCAACTTGTTCTGGGTAAAGTTGAAACAGTTGTTCCAAGTCTCGTTCAACGGGTTGGTGGTGTAGTTATACCACGAGCTCTCGCTGACGGTGTCGCCGATATCGCCCGATGCGCCATACATCGTCCGCGTCAGGGTCTGCGAGCCATCAATCTCGATCTGGGCCATGTCGTCCGCGTCGAAATCGGCGCATTGCGCCTCCCAGAAGCTGGAATTGATGATCGTGTAATCATCCGACAGCGTATAGGCTTTCTGCATGTCCGTGCCGAGATAGACGTTCGAGCTGTAGGGCACGACCGAGATCGACAGTCGCCCGGCGGGCGCGTCTTCGGGTTGCACCGACTGGAACATCTTGTCCACAAAGGCCTTCGAGGCATCCTTGAGGTAATCCAGGCGCGATTTGCTCGCGCTGCATCTGTAGCTGCAGTCCGGATCGTCCTTGACCGCATCGTTCATCGAGCCCGACACGTCGAGCACCATCGAGATTTCCACGTTGCCGATCGATTCCTCGGCCTGGCTGTCGCCGTTCGCGCTCAGTTGCTTGATGCCGACGAGCGGGCCGAAGATCGTCGGCATCGTGTCGCGCACCGAAACCGTGACGCGCCGCCATTCGAGGTTCTGGCCTTGCAAAACCTGCGGATCGACCTCGACCGAGCCGAGCCCGGCCTTGGAAAGGTAATCCTTCACGACATCCTTGGGGTCGAGCGTCTGGCTCAGCGCGGCGGCCGCAAGCACGGCGCGGTCGATCGTGTTCTGGATCAGTTCGCGGCGTTCCTCCTGCCGCGAGAAGTCGATCGCGATGCCCGTGGTGATGAGCATGATCAGGAAGATCTGCAACGACAGGATGATGAGCGAGCCTTCCTCGTCGCGCGCAAAGCGAGCAACGCGGTCACGCAGTCCGGGGAACTGCATAGCTTTGCGGCTGGCATCAAACATGGCCATCTTCATACCCTTTCACCACCTTCGCATGGCGTTCTGTGCCGCCATTGCCGCGCCGCCGGAATCACTGACGGAGGCGCACC
>CALMEG010000296.1 GCA_937863185.1 uncultured Paracoccaceae bacterium
CGGCGAGCACTCGCGCGACAACGACCTTGAGGTGAACCCGCTCAAGGGCAAGAAGCTGACCAACGTCCGCGCCTCGGGCACGGACGAGGCCGTGCGCCTGACCCCGCCCGTGCGCATGAGCCTCGAAGAGGCCATCGCCTATATCGACGATGACGAACTCGTCGAGGTCACGCCCAAGATCGTCCGGCTGCGCAAGCGCTACCTCGATCCGCACGAACGCAAGCGCATGTCCAGATCCGAATGAGAAAGGGGGGCTCTGCCCCCCTCTGCTCTTTCAGAGCATTCACCCCCCGGGATATTTCCGCTCTGGTGAAAGCACGAGGCCGTTTCATCTTTGCCAAAATATCCTCGGGGGTCCGGGGGCAGACAGCCCCCGGCGGTAGCCGGCTGTTCTAGCGGAAAAGGACCAGCGCGCCCGGCGACCAGGCCACGCGCGTGCGCGCGCCCACATCGAGGACCGGGCGGCCGAAGACGTTGCGCATCGAGATGCGGACGGGCTTTTCGACCCCGTCCAGTTTCACGTCGTAATAGGTCATGTCGCCGTAATAGACGACCTCGTCAATCGTGCCGGGGGTTTCGCGGTCGGTGGCGGTCTGGCCTTCGTAGAGGATCGTGAGGGTTTCGGGTCGGAAGCCAACCGAGGCGGCATCGCCGGTGGGCGCGCCGGGGGCCTGTTCGGGCTCGATCTCGAACTGGCCGAGGCCCGCGGCCTCGAGCTGGATATGGCCGCCCGCCTCGCCCAGGACGCGGGCCGGCAGGAAGTTCATCACCCCGATGAAATCGGCGACGCGGCGCGAGTTGGGGCGGCGATAGAGGGTTTCGGGATCGGCCAGCTGCGCGATCTCGCCCTCGAACATCACCGCGATCCGGTCGGACATCACCAGCGCCTCTTCCTGGTCGTGCGTGACCAGGACGAAGGTGATGCCGACCTGGCGTTGCAGCTTGATCAGTTCCACCTGCATCTGTTCGCGCATCTTCTTGTCGAGCGCGGAGAGCGGCTCGTCCAGCAGCAGCACCTTGGGCTTGAGGATGAGCGCGCGGGCAAGCGCCACGCGCTGCCGCTGGCCGCCCGAAAGCGCATGGGCCGCGCGTTTGCCATAGCCTTTCAGCCCCACCATCTCCAGCGCCTCGGCTACGGCGCTGTCCTTTTCGGATTGCGCGCGCGGGTCGCGGCGCAGGCCGAAGGCCACGTTCTGCTCCACGCTCAGATGCGGAAAGATCGCGTAGCTCTGGAACACCATGTTTGTGGGCCGCTTGTTGGCGGGCACGCCTTCCATGTGCTTGCCATCGATCAGAACGGCGCCGGACGAGATATCCTCGAACCCCGCGATGGTGCGCAAGAGCGTGGTCTTGCCGCAGCCCGACGGGCCAAGCAGCGAGAAGAACTCGCCCGCGCGGATGCTGGCTGTGATGCCGCGCAGCGCGTGATACTCGCCATAATATTTATGGACGTCCTGAAACTCGATCATGTTGGGACGGTTGGTCACAGGAAGCCTCCGGTATCCTTGCCGCCTGCGCGCGCGATGCCGCGGCGGCGGAAATATTCAGCGATGGTCAGAAGAACGATCGAGGCCAGCACAAGCACGGTGCCGAGCGCCATGATCATCGGGATCTGCTTGGGGAAACGCAGCTGCGAGAAGATATAGGTCGGCAGCGTGGGTTCGTTCCCCGCAAGGAAGAAGGCGATGATGAATTCGTCAAGCGAGATGGTGAACGAGATCAGGAAGGACGAGATCAGCCCCGGCATAACCAGGGGCAGCGTGATCAGCCGGAAGGTCGACCATTTGCTTTCGCCCAGATCGTAGGCGGCCTCTTCCAGGCTGCGGTCAAGCGAGGCGAAGGCCGTGTTGAGGATGGCGATCGCATAGGGCGTGGCGATCAGGATATGGCCCAGCATCACGGTAAAGATCGACAGGTTCACCCCAAGGCCCAGAAGCACGACCAGAAGCGACACCGCCACGATGATCTCGGGCAGCACCAGCGGCAGCATGATCAGCCCCAAGATCCCGCCCTTGCCCGGAAACCGGAACCGCGTGCCCGCGCGCGCGGCAAAGATCCCCAGCGTGGTCGCCATGATCGCCGAGGAAACCGCGATGATCAGCGAGTTGCGCAGCGCCCGGCCAAGCGTCGGATTGGCGAACATTTCCGAGAACCATTGCAGCGTGAACCCCTTGAGGGGGAAGGCGATGATCGTGCCGTCATTGAAGGCGAAAAGCGGCAGCAGGATGATCGGCGCGTAAAGGAACAGCAGATAGGCAAGCGCATAGATGCGCAGGGAAGAGAACTTCATTTCTGCCCCCTCAGGAAACGCCGGTTGAGGAACAGGAAGGCCAGCGACACCACCGTCACCACCACCATCGCCGACACCGCGATGGCCGAGCCGAGCGGCTTGTTGTCCAGCGGCAGCATCTGCGCCTGGATCATGTTGGCCACCATCGGCAGCTTGCCCCCGCCGATCAACTCGGGCGTGACGTAATCGCCGATGGTCGGGATGAAGACGATCAGCACCGCCGCCACGACGCCTGGCATCGCCAAGGGCAGCGTCACGCGCCAGAAGGTCATCAGGCGGCTTTCGCCCAGGTCCTGCCCCGCCTCCAGAAGCGAGCGGTCGATCTTTTCGAGGCTGACGAAGATCGGCAGGATGGCGAAGGGCGCATAGGCATGGGCCAGCGTCACCGCGATCGCCCCCACCGAGTTGAGCATTTGCAGCGGCGCCTCGATCAGCCCCAGGATATCAAGGCCCGAATTGATCACGCCGTTATAGCCCAGGATCACCTTCCACAGGAAAACGCGGATCAGATACGAGGTCCAGAACGGGATCGTGATCAGAAACAGCCAGCGGGACTTCTTCGACGACGCCACGTGGAACGAGACGTAATAGGCGATCGGGAAGGCCAGAAGCACCGTCACCAGCGTCACCAGCCCCGACACCAAGAGCGAGCGCCACAGGATCGCGCGGAAGATCGGGTCGGTCCATGTGGCGATGTAGTTCTCGAAGGTGAATTCGCGGATGATCGTAAGATAGCCGTCCTTGAAGAACGAGAAGGCAAGGATCGTGACCAGCGGCGCGGCCAGCATCAGGATCGCATAGATCGCCGTGGGGCTGATTAGCACATAGCCGTTGAACGCCTCGGACCGGGTCAATCGACTCAGACGTGAACCTGTCGCCATCGGACAGCAAACTCCCTGCTGCGCACGCCTTGAACTCGGTGCGTTTGCAGCAGGTTGGCACATGCCGCGCGCCGAGGAAAGAGGGCATCACGGGGCACGCAGGTGGGCCGCCGGGCTATGCGCAGAAAAGAGGCAGGCCGGTCGTAGCGGCAACTTCGGCATGGTCCTGCGCGTAAAGAAGCGCGACCACGCCCGCAGGCAACCGCGCGGCGTGGCAGGCGGCAAGGAAGCGAAAGGCGGGTTCGGGATCGGCGGTCTGCCCCAGCACGATCACCGGATCGCCCGCCGTAAGAAGGCCAAGCGCGCGTGTGTCGGGCGCGGTGCGGCCCGAACAGGACAGCAGGACCGGACCGCCGGTCTCTGCCCCCGCTTCCGCAACCCCAAGCGAATCCAGTGCCGTCTGTCGGGCCGCCACCCCGCGCGCGCGCCATTCCTGCGCCGCCGCCATGGCTGCCTGCCGGGCGCGCTCCAGATCGGCCCGTCCGGCAAGGACGACCGAGGCCCCGGCATGGCGCGTGGGGCACATTACCTCTGACAGCGGCGTGCGCCACGCCCCGGCGATGTAATGCGTCAGGAACCGTTCGGACCAGTCCTCGGCGCTCATACCGGCAGGTCTCCGGGCGGGTTGTCCAGAAGGCGCGCCAGCCGTGCGATGGCGGCGCTGAAGCGCGCCTCGCCCACGCTCCCGGCAAGCGCGATGCGCACCGCGCTTGGCGCGTGGCCGTCGACAAGGGCATATTCGTCGGCCGAGCGCAGCAGGATGCCCTCGGCCTCGGCGGTGCGGGTGAAGGTCGAGGCGCGCCAGCCCACCGGCAGGCGCAGCCACAGGAAGGACAGCCCCGGCTGCGAGGCAACGTCGTGCCGCGCAAGGGTTTCAAGCGCAATCGCCTGGCGCCGTGCCATCACCTCCTGTGCCGAATGGCGCAGCGCCATCGCCTCGCCCGAACGGAACAGGCCGGTGATGATGTCGGTCACCGGGCGCGCAAGGCCGAAATAGCTGTGCTGCGCGGCCAGACGACCGGCCTCGCCCATACCCACGGGGCAGACCACGATCCCGAAGCGCATCCCAGCCGAAATCGTCTTGGACAGGCTGGAGACGTGCCAGCACCGCTCTGGCGCAAGCTCGCGCAGCGCGGGCAGGCCGGAAAACGGCGCGGTGTAGCAGTCATCCTCGAGGATCTGGAGATCGTGCTCGCGGGCGACCGCCACGATCCGGGCCCGCCGCTCGGCGCCCATGCGCACGGTGGTGGGGTTCTGCGCCTCGGTGGTGATGCAGACCACCTGCCCGCCATGGCGCCGGCAGGCCGCATCCAGCGCCGCGGGGATCATCCCCTCTTCGTCAAGCGCGATGGGCACGATCTCGGCCCGGTTCAGCCGCGCGGCGTGGCGAAAGCCGGGATAAGCCAGCTCTTCGGCGAAGACCACCGGCCGGTCGCCGCGCAGGCAGCATTGCAGCACGATGTTGATCCCGTTCTGCCCGCCATGGCTGAGCACCAGGTCATCCTCTGAGACCGGGCCGATGCGACAGCCCGAGAACCATTCCAGCGCGGCCTCGCGGCAGTAGCGGTCGCGGCGCAGGCCGGGATATTCCAGATAGTGTTTCCCCACCTCTTCGGCGGCCTTCATCATCGCGCGGGCAAGCGCATCGGCCTGCCCCACATTGGGCAGCTGGGGCGAGCGCAGGTCGATCACCCCCGTGCCCTCGGGATCGGTCAGGGGCTGGTTGTAAAGCGGCTCGGTCGGGCCAAGCCTGCGGCCGCGGGCGGCCACGAAGGTTCCGCGCCCCACCGCGGCCTCGACCAGCCCCTCTTGCGTGGCGATCTGATAGGCCCGCGCAACGGTGCCCGGCGTGACCCCGATGCGCCACGCCAGATCGCGCACGGTGGGAAGCTGCGCGCCGGGCGCCAGATCGCCGCGCCGGACGGAATCGCGCAGCGCCCTGACCAGCGACAGGTATTTCGGCCCAGTGTGGCGGGCAAGATCCGGCTGCCATTTTGTATCAGTCACAATGTTTCTCTGGACCATATTGTGCGGCTTTTGTATTTATACACTTAGAGAATGACCGATATTGTATCAACACGCAAGGTGCGACATGTCCAGCCTCATCCACAAACGCTCTGCCTATGCCACGTCCCGGCCGCTGGCGGTTCTGAACGTGCTGCGGGAATGGGCTCAGCGTCGGCGCGGCCGTGCCGCCCTGGCGCAGCTTGACCCGCGCCTGCTGCGTGACATCGGGGTTGATGCGAACCACGCCGCGCGCGAGGCCGCGCGCCCCTTCTGGATCGAATAGGCGCCGATCGTCCCCTGACGGCACCTCTTCCTTGGCCGGGGCATCCCGGCCATTTTTTATGCGGAAAGGCCGGGCGCAATGCCCGGCCCTTCACATCACACCGCAAGACGGATCAGCCGAGAACGGCTTCGACCGCGATCGAGCGTTTCTTCAGCTCGGCGTAAAGCGCGGGAATCACGCGTGTATTTCGGACGGCGCGCGCCAGGGCATCGCCCAGCTGGCTTTCGTTGACCGCGCCGCAGACGCGCCAGACCATGCGCCGCGCGACGCCGTCGTCATAAATGATCTCGACCCCGCCCTGGCGCCCCTTGCGCAGGCCAAGCAGATCGAAGCCCCCCGAGGGGCTGTGGAATATGGATTGTGCCATCGTTAAACTGCCCGAATTGTTTTTATATGTCGGTCGGAAAACCATGCGGGCGCCCGGTCTTTCGGTCAATACACAGCCGCGTCATCGCCGCGTTTCACCGATGCGCTGAGTCGCCCCCGCAACACCGCCCCCGCGCCGGATTGTATGCATCCACCGCCCCACAATGGATACAATCCAGCCCGCAGCGTCAGGCCGCGAAAAGAACCTGCGCCTCACGCGCGCGCAGCGACAGCCGCGCCCCTTCCCAAGAGGTGCATCCCTCGGGGTGGCGAAGCTCGGGGAAGATTGCGAACAGTTCCGCGCGCTGCGCGACATCGAGCCCCGACAGCGTCTGCTGGCCGGGCTGGAAGCTTTCGGTCCAGGCGCCATCGCCCAGGATGATCTCATGCGCTTCGAACATCACATGCAGATAGATGACGTGATCGCATGAAAGCCGCTCGATCCCCGGCTGGCCCACCAGATGCAGCGCAGCGACAAGCACCTCGGTCTCGCCGAAGAACAGCTCGGCCCGCCGACCGCTGACCAACATGCGGTGCTGCGGCGAGACGATCATGTCGCGCAGCGGCAACCCCGAGCCGAGCGCCCCTTGGGCGATGCGCACCGGCTGGAGGCGCGGATTGGCCCGCAACTGCGCCGTCCCGACGACCTTCCGCCCGATCCAGCGGACGGTCTGAAACCCGTTGTCACGCGTCAGCACCTGCTGGCCGATCCGCAGATCCTCGACCGCAACCGCGCCGTCGATCGTGTCGATCAGCGTTCCGGGCGTGAAACAGGGCACATGCTGGATGTTCTCGATATTGGCGAAGGTCGTGATGTCGCCATTCGCCCAACGAATGGTGCCATTCTCGGAATCGTTCGGGTCGTAGAAGACCTTGGCGCGACCATTGATGACAAGAACGTCGACATCGCTGTTATCAGCATCCTCGCCGCCCTCGATGAACTCGCCTGCGTCCTGCCCGTAATAGAGCGTGATCGTATCCGAGCCGGTGCCGCCATCGACCGAGTCGAGCCCTTCGCCACCGATGATGAGGTCATTCCCTGCCCCGCCCAGGATGGTGTCGTTCCCCTCGCCCCCGCGCAGCGAATCCCCGCCGCCACGCCCGTCCATGTAGTCGTTGCCGGCGCCGCCATAGAAATCGTTGGTATAGGCGTCCGCCCCGCCGATTACCTGACCGTCGAAACCGATCATCGTGTCGTCGAACGCCGAGCCATAGATGCCGTCGACACCTTGCAGGGTATCGCCCGCGGCATCCCCGCCCGAAGCCGCCCCGCTGGTCAGGTTCACCGACACCCCGGCCGCCGAGGCCGAATAGTCGACATAGTCCATGCCCGCGCCGCCGTTCAGCAGGTCCGAACCGGCGCTGCCTATCAGCGTGTCGTTGCCGTCATCGCCGTTTTGCGTATCGTTGCCGATCCCGCCGTCCAGCACGTCGTTGCCCGTGCCGCCATTGAGCACGTCATTGCCCGCGCCGCCAAGCAGCGTATCGTTGCCCGCATCGCCGTTCAGGGTATCGTTGCCGATCCCGCCATCCAGCAGATCATCGCCCGTACCACCAGACAGCAGATCGGCGCCCGCGCCGCCAAGCAGCGTATCGTTACCACCGCCGCCCGACAGCGTGTCATTGCCCGCACCGCCATCCAGAAGGTTCGCGGCAGAGTTACCGGTGATGGTGTTGGCTTCGGCATTGCCGATGACATTCTCGAAGTTGCGCACGACAGAGCTGAAGCCCGTCGTGCTTGAGGTGCCGTTGTCATTCAGCGTGATGCCGACCGCGCCCGGAATGAAATCGAGTGAGACCGTGTCGTTGCCCGTGCCGCCATCCAGATAATCCGGGTTTCCCGAACTGAAGTAGCCGACCTGGGCATAATCGTCACCCTCCTCAAGGTAGACGACGTCAGAGCCGCTGGTGCTTTCCCCGGCCAGCCAGACGTCGTTGCCAAGCCCGCCATAGAAGGTATCGCGCCCGGTACCCCCTTCGACGGTATCGTTGCCGTCACCGCCATAGATCAGGTCATCACCCGCCCCGCCCGTGATCGAGTCGTTCCCCGCCAACCCCGAAATCGTATCGTTGCTGGAGGTGCCGGTGAGCGTATCGTTGCCCGTGGATCCGTTAATCGTTGCCATCGTTACTGTTACCGTTACCTGACCTTACGGTGCTTATTGTTCCCGATGATCATGCCTGAACAAGTGGGAAAAACTGTGCGTATTTCCTGCGCGCACTAAGGGCGCAAGATGGCGGAAAAATGGCGTCTCAAGCAAATTGCACGCCCTGGTTGTTTTGCGCAAAGAGGCACCCTCCCAAAACGCGTATTTCCTAACGTCAATAAAGGGTTAACGCGCCCGGAGACCTTCACGGTGCCGTGAGCAACACACCCGTTTTCCGCGTTGATTCGTCCCCGATCCTCGGGCCAAGAAATTAGGATCAGGTGAAGGGTCAGCAGGGAGCGTTCAGCCCCGGTTCTGGCCGACACCGCCCCCAGGCAGTTGCGCCATCTCTTCGGCAAGCGTCGTGCGCAGCCAGTTCGCGATTTCCACGACAACCGGCCGCACCGGACCGGGGCGTGTGGTGAACAGGCGGATCTCGCGGCCCGTGCGCTGCCAGGGCGCATCCCACGGCTGCACCATCCGCCCGTTCAGCACCGCCGAGGATACCACGCTCAGCCAGCCAAGGGCGATGCCGGCGCCGTCCACCGCCC
>CALMEG010000297.1 GCA_937863185.1 uncultured Paracoccaceae bacterium
GTCTTGCGGCCGCGCGACCCGGCGCCCCACGGTGGCCGCGTCGATCTTCAGCCCGCGCCCGGCCGCCGACAGGCTTTCGCTGCGCGCAACAGCAAGGAAAATACGCAGATCGTCCCAGTCCGGCATCCCGCCACCTTTGCAATAATGCAAAACGCTTTTGCCAACCTGCCTCTTTCCCGGTGAAAAACGCAAGCCTAAGATGCCAGCATCACATTTCGGGAGGAGGATGCCATGAAAGAGATTGGACACTGGATCAACGGCAAACTGGTGGCAGGCACGTCCGGCCGCTTCGCCGATGTCTTCAACCCTGCCACCGGCGAAGTGCAGGCCAAGGTCGCCCTTGCCACCAGGGCCGAGCTCGACTCCGCCGTGGCCGATGCCGCGAAAGCCCAGGTCGCCTGGGGCGCCACCAACCCGCAGCGCCGCGCCCGCGTGATGATGGAGATGGTCCGCCTGATCAACCGCGACATGGACAAGATGGCCGAGGTTCTGTCGGCCGAGCACGGCAAGACCTTCCCCGACGCCAAGGGCGACATCCAGCGCGGCCTTGAGGTGATCGAGTTCTGCATCGGCGCGCCGCACATGCTGAAGGGCGAGTTCACCGACAGCGCCGGCCCCGGCATCGACATGTATTCCATGCGCCAGCCGCTTGGCGTGGCCGCGGGCATCACGCCGTTCAACTTCCCGGCGATGATCCCGCTTTGGAAGATGGGCCCGGCGCTTGCCGCGGGCAACGCGATGATCCTCAAGCCCTCGGAACGCGATCCGTCGGTCCCGCTGATGCTGGCGGCACTGTTCAAGGAAGCGGGCCTGCCCGATGGCGTGTTGCAGGTCATCAACGGCGACAAGGACTCGGTCGACGCGATCCTTGACAACGAGACCATCCAGGGCATCGGCTTCGTCGGCTCGACCCCGATCGCGCATTACATCTATTCGCGCGGAACCGCGAACGGCAAGCGTGTGCAATGCTTCGGCGGCGCGAAGAACCACATGATCATCATGCCCGACGCCGATCTCGATCAGGCCGCCGACGCGCTGGTGGGTGCAGGCTACGGGGCGGCGGGCGAACGCTGCATGGCGATCTCGGTCGCGGTGCCGGTGGGCGATGAAACCGCCGACCGCCTGATCGAAAAGCTCGTGCCGCGGATCGAGAAGCTGAAAGTCGGCCCCTGGACCGCAGGCGACGACATCGATTACGGCCCCGTCGTCACCGCCGCCGCCAAGGCCAATATCGAGCGGCTGGTCGAAACCGGCGTGAACCAGGGCGCCAAGCTGGTCGTCGACGGGCGCGGCTTCACCCTGCAAGGCTATGAGAACGGCTTCTTCGTGGGGCCCCACCTCTTCGATCACGTCACTCCCGACATGGACATCTACAAGAACGAGATCTTCGGTCCCGTCCTGTCCACCGTGCGCGCCAAATCCTACGAAGAGGCGCTTGGCCTGGCAATGGATCACGAATACGGCAACGGCACCGCGATCTTCACCCGCGATGGCGATACCGCGCGCGATTTTGCGAGCCGGGTGAATGTCGGCATGGTCGGCATCAATGTGCCGATCCCGGTGCCGCTGGCCTATCACACCTTCGGCGGCTGGAAGAAATCGGCCTTCGGCGACCTCAACCAGCACGGCGGGGATGCCTTCCGGTTCTACACCCGGACCAAGACCGTCACTTCCCGCTGGCCCTCCGGCATCAAGGAAGGCGCGGCCTTCAACTTCAAGGCGTTCGACTGACGACACGCCTGGCCCCGCCGGAGGATGCCTCCGGCGGGGATATTTCAGCTCTGAAGAACCCCGCTTCTCCTGAGAGAAATATCCCGGGGGAGGTGCGGAACGCACCGGGGGCAGCGCCCCCTTCCGCGATCCGGCTTTGCGGGACGGAGGGCTTGCAAAACTCCTGCAAGGATTGAAAACTAAACAGGCGTTCAATTCGTCGAATTCGAGGGGGGAGAAGATGGATTTCGCACTGAGCGAAGAGCAACAGGCCATATTCGACATGGCGCGGGCATTCGGGCAGGAGCATATCGCCCCGCATGCCCGCGACTGGGAGGCGGCGGGGACCATTCCCCGCGCGCTTTGGCAGAAGGTCGCGGACATGGGGTTGGGCGGGATCTATGTGCCCGAGAAATATGGCGGCTCGGGTCTGTCGCGCCTGGATGCGACCCTCGTGTTCGAGGCCCTGGCGATGTCCTGTCCCGCGGTCGGGTCCTTCCTGTCAATCCACAACATGTGCGGCGGCATGATCGACAAGTTCGGCTCGGACGCGGACAAGGCCCGCTGGCTGCCTGATCTGTGCTCGATGGAGAAGGTGTTCTCCTACTGCCTGACCGAGCCGGGATCGGGGTCGGACGCGGCCGCGCTGCGCACCCGGGCCGAGAAGACGAACGAGGGCTGGACGCTGAACGGCACCAAGGCCTTCATCTCGGGCGGCGGCTATTCGGATGTCTATATCGCCATGGTCCGCACCGGCGAGGACGGGCCGCGCGGCATTTCGACCGTAATCGTCGAGGACAAGGCGCCGGGGCTGTCCTTCGGCGGGCTTGAGGACAAGATGGGCTGGCGCGCCCAGCCCACCGCGCAGGTTCAGTTCGACGACTGCCAGATCCCCCATGACAACCTGCTGGGCGAAGAGGGCAAGGGCTTCGTCTATGCCATGGCCGGTCTGGACGGGGGGCGGCTCAATATCGCGGCGGGGGCGCTTGGCGGCGCGCAGGCGGCGCTGGATGCGACGCTGGCCTATATGGGCGAGCGCAAGGCCTTCGGCAAAACGCTCGATCAGTTCCAGGCGTTGCAGTTCCGCCTGGCCGAGCAGGAGGTCAAGCTGCAATCGGCGCGCATCTTCCTGCGCCAGGCGGCGTGGAAGCTGGACAACCAGGCGCCCGATGCCACGAAATTCTGCGCGATGGCAAAGCTTTACGTCACCGACGCGGCCTTTGACGTGGCCAATCAGTGCCTGCAACTGCATGGCGGCTATGGCTATCTGGCCGATTACGGGATCGAGAAGATCGTGCGCGACCTGCGCGTGCACCAGATCCTTGAGGGCACGAACGAGATCATGCGCCTGATCGTCGGGCGCGCGCTTCTGGCGGAAAGGGGCTGAGCGATGGGCGAGACCACCGAACCCGCGATGATCGTGCGCAAGGAAGGCCGCGCCGGCCGGCTGACCTTCAACCGCCCCAAGGCGCTGAATGCGCTTGGCCATGACATGGCAATGGCGATCGAAGGCGCGCTGGATGCGTGGCGCGGCGACGAGTCCGTGCAGATCGTGATCATCGACGCCGTGGGCGAGCGCGCCTTCTGTGCCGGCGGCGATATCGCGGCGGTCTATCATGCGGGCCGCGCGGGAGATTTCGCGCTTGGCCGGGATTTCTGGCGCGACGAATACCGCATGAACGCCAAGATCGCGGAATATCCCAAGCCGATCGTCGCCTTCATGCAGGGCTTCGTGATGGGCGGCGGTGTCGGCGTGGGCGGCCATGCCAGCCACCGGATCGTGGGCGACACCACGCAGGTGGCCATGCCCGAAAGTGGCATCGGCCTGATTCCGGACGTGGGCGGCTCGCTTCTGCTGGCGCGCGCGCCGGGCCGGATCGGCGAATATCTGGGCCTGACCGGCGCGCGAATGGGCCCGGGCGACGCGATCCACGCGGGTTTTGCCGATACCTACCTGCCCGAGGCCGAATGGGAGGCGCTCAAGACCCGGCTGATCGAGACCGCCGATCCCGCGCAGATCCCCGCGCGCCCTGCCCCCGAAGGCCGCCTGCCCGTCCTGCGCCACGAGATCGAAGAGATTTTCGGCGCCCCCGATCTGACGGGCGTGGTTGCCGGGCTGAAGGCAAGCAGCACCGCCTTCGCGGCCGAGACGCTGAAGACGATCGCACGGAACTCTCCTCTGTCGATGGCGGCGACGCTGCGGCTTGTGCGCATGAACCGTGCGGAAGGCAATATCCGCGCGGCCCTGACGAATGAATTCCGGTTCACCTGGCGGGCCTCTGACCAGGGCGATTTTCTGGAAGGCGTGCGCGCCCAGATCATCGACAAGGATCGCAATCCGAACTGGAAGAACACGCTGGCGGATCTGCGCGAAGAGGACGTGGCCGCCATGCTTGCGCCATTGGGGCCGAACGCTGCCATTTGGGAGGAGTAAGACATGAAGATCGGATTCATCGGACTTGGAAACATGGGCGGACCGATGGCCGCCAACCTGGCCAAGGCGGGGCATGAGGTGCGCGGCTTCGACCTTGCCGCCCCCATGCCCGAGGGCGTCACCAAGGCCGCGACCGCCCCCGAGGCGGCGCAAGGGGCCGAGGTGGTCATCACCATGCTGCCCAACGGCGCGATCCTGCGCGCCGTCGCAGCCGAGGTGATCCCGGCCATGGCGCCGGGCGCGGTGCTGTGCGACTGCTCGACGGTCGATGTGGAAAGCGCGCGCGCGGTTGCGGCGGATGCCGGGGCCGCGGGCCTTGGCGCGCTTGATGCGCCGGTTTCGGGCGGCGTGGGCGGCGCAAGCGCGGGCACACTGACCTTCATGGTCGGCGGCGGCGATGACGCCTTCGCCAAGGTCAAGCCGCTGTTCGACATCATGGGCCAGAAGGCGGTGCATTGCGGCGTCGCAGGCGCCGGGCAATCGGCCAAGATCTGCAACAACATGATCCTTGGCGTGACGATGATCGCCACCTGCGAGGCCTTCGCGCTTGCCGACAAGCTGGGGCTGGACCGGCAAAAGATGTTCGACGTGGTCTCGACCTCGTCGGGTTACAGCTGGACGATGAACGCCTATTGCCCGGCACCGGGCGTGGGGCCGACCTCGCCCGCCGACAATGACTACAAGCCCGGCTTCGCGTCCGAGCTGATGCTCAAGGATCTGCGGCTGAGCCAGCAGGCCGCCGAAGCCGCCGATGCCGACACGCCCATGGGCGGGCTTGCCACGGCGCTTTATGCCCGCTTTGTCGAGGAAGAGGACGGCAAGGGGCAGGATTTCTCGGCCATGCTGCCGCGCTTCGAGAAGCGCCACCACCAGGGCTGAGGGCTTGCGCGCGGCGGGGATCTGTCGGACAAGGCGGCATGATGCACCACGACTGGACCCTTGACGCGCCGATGCTGCGCGGGCTGGAGACCCCTGCCCGCGCAAGGCTTGCGGGCCTTGTCCCGATGGATGTGCCGCAGGGCGCGGTGCTGTTCCGCCCCGGCGACAGCGTGCAGGCCTTCGCCATCGTGATCTCGGGCCGGATCGAGGTGTTCCTGACCGGCCCGACCGGGCGCGAGGTGTTGCTTTACGCCGTCGAGCCGGGCCAGAGTTGCGTGCAGACGACGCTCGGGCTGATGGGCGGCGGCCATTACGGCGCCGAGGCGATCGCCGCGGGCGCCGCGCGATTGGTCATGGTGCCGCGCGCGATGTTTCTGGAGCTGATGGACAGCTCGGCCGGGTTCCGCCACATCGTCTTTGCCGCTTTCGCCGACCGCATGACCGGCATGATCCAGCTTTTGGAGCGGGTGGCCTTCCAGTCCGTCGAATGCCGTCTGGCGGCCCTGCTGATCGAGCGTGCGGCCGGCACCGGCCTGGCCGAGACCACGCATCAGGATCTGGCCACCCGGATCGGCACCGCGCGCGAGGTCGTCTCGCGCCGGCTCGAGGCGCTTGCGCGTGCGGGGCTTGTGCGCACCGAACGCGGGGCGGTGCATATCCTTGACCGGCCCGCGCTGGAACGGCTGGCCGCCTCCGGCACCCCGGCGGCGGTGACCTAGTCACAGACGGTCGCGCCACGCGCCTGTAGGATCTGCGCATCGGGCCATGACTGCCCTGAACGCAACCGAAAACAGGAGCTTGCAATGTTCAAAAGCAATGTCGGCGGCATCGACCGCATCCTTCGCATCGTGGTGGGGCTGGCCCTGATCCTGGGCTTCTTCCTCACCCCCGACGGAGCCTATCGCTGGCTTTACCTGATCGGTATCGTGCCGCTGGCCACCGGGCTGATGGGCAGTTGCCCGCTTTATTCGATCTTCGGGTTCAACACCTGCCCGATGAAGAAATAAGCGGTCGCACCGGCAATCTTTCGCCGGTCACGCGCAGGTGAGTGGAACCACGCGATGCGGCGGGGCATTGTCCCGTCGCAGTTCCGCGAAAGGCCAGATCATGAGACTCATCGCCCTTGCCACGCTTGTCGCCCTTGGCCCGGCCATCGCCTTCGCCGATGGCGGCAAGCACAAGTTCAAACATAACAACGGCAAGAACGCCCGTTACGAGCATCGCGTTCAAGGCTGCCCGCCCGGCCTTGCCAAGAAAAACCCGCCCTGCATTCCGCCCGGACAGGCCAAGAAGATGGCGCGCTATCGCCGGGGCGATCATATCCGCGACGATTACGTTCTGGTGCGCGACCCCTGGGCCTATGGGTTGGACCGGGACGAGACCTATTACCGGGTCGGGGATGACTTCTACCGCGTGAACCGCAAGACCGGCGAAATCCTCGACCTGCTGGGCGCCCTGCACCGCGTCATGAACTAGGCCGGGGCCGCCCGCGTCACTCGGCCGCCACGCGGCGCGGCTTCAGCATCGGCCCAAGATAACGCCCGGTATGGCTGCGCTCGACCTGCGCGACCTTCTCGGGCGTGCCCTCGGCCACGATCCGGCCGCCGCCATCGCCGCCTTCGGGACCGATGTCGATGATCCAGTCGGCGGTCTTGATGACATCGAGGTTGTGCTCGATCACCACGACGGTGTTGCCCTGATCGACAAGGCTGTGCAGCACCTCCAGCAGCTTCTTCACATCCTCGAAATGCAGCCCTGTGGTGGGCTCGTCCAGGATATAGAGCGTGCGGCCCGTCGCCCGGCGCGACAGTTCCTTGGACAGCTTGACGCGCTGCGCCTCGCCGCCCGACAGGGTGGTGGCCTGCTGGCCGACCTTGATGTAGCCCAGCCCCACCTCGACCAGCGCATCCATTTTCTCGCGGATCGCAGGAACCGCCTTGAAGAAAGCTTGCGCATCTTCGACCGTCATCTCAAGAACATCGGCTATGCTTTTGTTCTTGAACCTGATTTCCAGCGTTTCGCGGTTGTAGCGATGGCCCTTGCAGGTCTCGCATTCCACATAGACATCGGGCAGGAAGTGCATCTCGATCTTGATGACGCCATCGCCCTGGCAGGCCTCGCAGCGGCCGCCCTTGACGTTGAAGGAAAACCGGCCCGGCTTGTAGCCGCGCGCCTGCGCTTCGGGCAGGCCCGCGAACCAGTCGCGGATCGGGGTGAAGGCGCCGGTATAGGTGGCCGGGTTCGAGCGCGGCGTGCGCCCGATCGGGCGCTGGTCGATGTCGATCACCTTGTCGAGATGCTCCAGCCCCTTCACCGTATCGCAGGGCGCGGGTGTCTGGCGCGCGCCGTTCAGCCGCATCGAGGCGGTCTTGAACAGCGTCTCGATGGTCAGCGTCGACTTGCCGCCCCCCGACACGCCCGACACGCAGATGAACTTGCCAAGCGGGAAATCCACCGTCACATCCTTCAGGTTGTTGCCCGAAGCCTTTACCACCGTTACCTTTTTCCCATTCCCCTTGCGCCGTTCGGCGGGCAGCTCGATGGCCCGCGTGCCGGACAGATACTGCCCCGTCAGGCTTGCCGGATCGGCCGCGATCTCATCCGGGGTGCCTTGGGACACGACGCGCCCGCCATGCACACCGGCACCCGGCCCCATATCGAAGACGTAATCGGCATGGCGGATCGCATCCTCGTCATGCTCCACGACCAGGACCGAGTTGCCCTGGTCGCGCAGGTTCTTCAGCGTGCCCAGAAGGCGGTCATTGTCGCGCTGGTGCAGGCCGATCGAGGGCTCGTCCAGCACATAAAGCACCCCGGTCAGGCCGGAACCGATCTGGCTTGCCAGCCGGATCCGCTGGCTTTCCCCGCCCGAAAGCGTGCCCGCGGCGCGCGAAAGCGTCAGATATTCAAGCCCGACATTCACAAGAAATCCAAGGCGTTCGCGGATTTCCTTAAGGATCGCGCGGGCGATCTCGTTCTTCTGGTTGCTAAGGGTCGCGGGCACGGTTTCGACCCAGGCGAAGGCCTCCTTGATCGACATCTCGACCACCTGGCCGACATGCAGCCCCCCGATCTTCACCGCAAGCGCCTCGGGCTTCAGGCGGTAGCCGGAGCAGGCGCCGCAGGGGCGGTTGTTCTGATACCGCTCCATCTCTTCGCGCGACCAAGCACTGTCGGTCTCGCGGTAGCGGCGCTCCATGTTGGGGATGATGCCCTCGAAGCTGCGGCTGACCTCATAGACGCGGCCACCTTCGTCAAAGCGGAAACGGATCTCCTCCTGCCCTGAGCCATAGAGAAAAAGTTTCTGAACTTCTTCCGGCAAGTCCTTCCAGCGCTTGCGTTTATCGAATCCGTAATGCTTCGACAGCGCATCGATCGTCTGGGTGAAATACGGGCTTTTGGATTTGGCCCAGGGCGCAAGCGCGCCGCCGGCCAGCGTCAACGTCACATCCGGCACGACCAGGCGTTCGTCGAAGAACAGCTCCACCCCCAGCCCGTCGCAGACCGGGCAGGCCCCGAAGGGCGCGTTGAAGGAAAACAGGCGCGGCTCGATCTCGGGGATGGTGAAGCCGGAAACCGGGCAGGCGAATTTCTCGGAGAAGGTCAGCTTCAGCGGCTCCTGCCCGGCTTCGGACTGCTCGCTGCTTGGCGCCTCTTCGAACAGCGTGATCCCGTCGGCCAGGTTCAGCGCGGTGCGCAGGCTGTCCGCCAGCCGCGTCTCAAGCCCCTCGCGCACGACGATCCGGTCGACCACCACGTCGATATTGTGACGGAACTTCTTGTCCAGGACCGGCGGCTCTTCCAGGTCGTGGAATTGGCCGTTGACCTTGACGCGCTGGAAGCCCTGCTTGCGCAGCTCGGCGAATTCCTTGCGGTATTCGCCCTTGCGGTCGCGCACGATGGGGGCCAGCAGATAGCCGCGCGTGCCTTCGGGAAGCGCCATGATGCGGTCCACCATGTCCTGCACCTGCTGCGCCTCGATCGGCAGGCCGGTCGCGGGGCTGTAGGGCGTGCCCGCGCGCGCGAACAGAAGCCGCATGTAATCGTAGATCTCGGTCACCGTGCCCACGGTCGAACGCGGGTTCTTCGAGGTCGTCTTCTGCTCGATCGAGATCGCGGGGCTGAGGCCCGAGATATGGTCGACATCGGGCTTGCCCATCATGTCGAGGAACTGGCGCGCATAGGCCGACAGGCTTTCGACATAGCGCCGCTGCCCCTCGGCATAGATCGTGTCGAAGGCGAGCGAGGACTTGCCCGAGCCCGACAGCCCGGTGATCACCACGAACTGGTCGCGCGGAATATCCAGATCCACGCCCTTGAGGTTATGCTCGCGCGCGCCGCGCACCTCGATGAATTTCTGCTCGGCCATGCCAGCCCCCGTTTACCCCAGCCCTAGATAGGGCAACGCTTCCGAGTCTCCAACTCGATAATGTGAACGAATGGTGAACTTTTACAAGGCGTGATCCCCGCTGCCATGGCGGATGGCCGCCCATGCCGGCAATTTTTTGCGCCCGCACGGCACCGGATGGCACGTTCGCCATATTAAATTCATTTTCATGAATGTAATTTCGGCACAGCCCTTGATTCTGGCAGGGCATTTGCCAGATCTGCATCATTCGACGCCGCATCCCCCGGAAAGGCCACCGCATGCTGAATTTCCTTCGCTCCTCTGCCCCATCGGGCAATCGCGTCGGGCGCATCGCCCCGCAAGAAGCCGTGCGCATGGCCGAGGCGGGTGAGTTGATCGTGATCGACGTGCGCGACGGGATGGAGCTGCGCGCCAGCGGCAAGGCGGCGGGTGCGCTGCATGTGCCGCTGATGGCGTTCCGGATGAAATGCGACCCGGCCAGCCCAGAATGCCTGCCCGAGCTGAAACAGGGCAAGCCGATTGCGCTTTACTGTGCAAGCGGCGCCCGCAGTGCCGGTGCGGCCCAGATGCTTTTGCAACTGGGCCACGGCACGGTCTACAACCTTGGCGGCCTTTACGACTGGCACGCCGGCGGCGGCAAGATCGAGCGCTAGGCGCGCAACGCCTCAGAAGTGCAGCGCGCGACCGTAAGCGTCCAGCACCGCCTCGTGCATCATCTCGGACAGCGTCGGATGCGGGAAGACCGTGTTCATCAGGTCTTCCTCGGTCGTCTCGAGCGTGCGGCCTACGACATAGCCCTGGATCAGTTCGGTCACCTCGGCGCCCACCATATGCGCGCCCAGAAGCTCGCCCGTCTTCGCGTCGAACACGGTCTTGACCAGCCCCTCGGATTCGCCAAGCGCGATGGCCTTGCCGTTGCCGATGAAGGGGAAGCGGCCGACTCTGACCTCATGGCCCGCCTCCTTCGCCTTCGCCTCGGTCATGCCGACGCTGGCCACCTGCGGGTGGCAATAGGTGCAGCCGGCGATCGAGCCCGGCTTGATCGGATGCGGATGGCCGCCCGCGATCAGTTCGGCCACCATCACGCCCTCATGGCTGGCCTTGTGCGCAAGCCAAGGCGCACCCGCGATGTCGCCGATGGCGTAAAGCCCCTCGACCCCGGTGCGGCAGTATTCGTCGGTCACGACATGGGTGCGGTCGATCTTCACGCCAAGCGCCTCGAGGCCCAGATCCTCGACATTGCCGACGATCCCCACGGCCGAGATCACGGTGTCGAAGTCCTGCGTCGTGGTGCCTTTGGCATCCTCAAGATGAGCGGTGACCTTGCCCTGCCCCCGGTCAAGCTTTTTCACCGTGGTCTTTTCAAGGATCTTCATCCCCTGCTTGACGAATTGCTTCTTGGCGAAGGCGCTGATTTCCGCGTCCTCGACCGGCAGGACGCGGTCCATCACCTCGACGACGGTGGTGTCGGCGCCAAGCGTGTTGAAGAAGCTGGCAAATTCGATCCCGATCGCGCCCGAGCCGATCACCAGAAGCTTCTTGGGCATGCGTTTGGGTTGCAGCGCGTGCTTGTAGGTCCAGACCAGATCGCCATCCGCCTCCAGCCCCGGCAGGGTGCGCGCCCGCGCGCCGGTGGCCAGCACGATGGATTTCGCGGTCAGCTCCTCGGTGCCCTTGTCGGTCTTGACCGAGACCTTGCCCCTGGCGGGCAGCGTCGCCGCACCCATGAACACGGTGATCTTGTTCTTCTTCATCAGATGGCCGATGCCGCCCGAAAGCTGCTTGGCCACCCCGCGCGAGCGCGCGACCACGGCGTCAAGGTCATAGCCGATCCCGTCCGCCTTCAAGCCGAATTCCTTCGCGCGGTGCATCAGGTGGAACACCTCGGCCGAGCGCAACAGCGCCTTCGTCGGGATGCAGCCCCAGTTCAGGCAGATGCCCCCCAGATGCTCGCGTTCGACGATGGCCACGTTCAGGCCAAGTTGCGCCCCCCGGATCGCGGCCACATAGCCGCCCGGACCGGCACCGATCACGATCATGTCGAAGCTTTTCGCGGCCATGGTTCCCCCTCAGGTTAAATTAGTTTGGCATTAAACTATTTTTCAGGATGGTTCAATGCCGGGCATTTCCTTCACTGTCGCCGCATAGCCCCCGGCCTCCAGGTAGGCCTGCTCTTCGCCGGTGCTGACGCGCCCAAGCGCCGGATTGCGCCAGGGAAAGCGGCCGAAGCGCGCGATCACCGCTTCATGCGCGCGGGCATGGCGCAGGTTATCGCCGGGCATCCGCTCGGCGAAGAGTGCAACGCCGCGATTCTGCGCCACGAGGTCTTCGGAATGCATGAAGGGCAGATAGAAGAACTGCTGCATCGGCGGCGGGATCGTCAGGTCATGCCCGGCGGCGATCGCCCGCGATGCTTCGGCCAGCGCCTGGTGATCGGTGGCGAAACTGTCCGCGTGGTCGCGGAACATGTTGCGGGGGAACTGGTCGAGGACAAGGATCAGCGCAAGCGCCCCCCGCGCCGTATCGCGCCAGCCGTCCAGCCCGCCTTCGCGCGCGGATTGCCACAGCGGCAGAAATTGCGCCCGGACCCGTTCGTCCAACTCGGGCGTGCCGGAATACCAGCCCTCCGGCCCGATCTCCTCCCAGAATCGGATGACCTCTTCGGCGGTTGCCATCGCTCCCCCCTCCTCTGCCTTGTCACAGGCTGACAGAGGCGCGCGGCGGGATCAATCCTTGTTGACGGCGGATTCCCCGGCATCGTCATGCGTGACATCCTGCGCGGCCTCCAGCGCGACCTCGACCGCGAAGGGCGTGGCGGCGGGCGAGATGACCGCGAAGGCGCCTGTCTCTTCGGCCGAAAGCGCCGGGCGCCGGGTCATGCGCCAGCCCGCATAGCCCGCCAGCCCCGCGTTGAGCAGCGCGAGATACAGGAAGAAGCCGTTGGTTCCCACCGCCTCCATCAGCCAGCCGGTGACGATGGGCCCGGTGATCGCCCCCACGCCGTTGATGAACAGCAACCCGGCCGAGGCCGCGGCCATGTCTGAATTGTCAAGAAAATCATTGGTATAGGCCAGAAGCAGCGAATAAAGCGGGTTGGCAACGCCGCCGATCAGCGCGGCCATCACCAGCAGAACGGCAAAGGGCGGGTCGGTGACGAAGACCGCCGCCATCGACAGCGCGCCCACCACCCCCAGCCCCAGGATCAGCTTGCGCCGGTCCATCCTGTCCGAGGCCCAGCCGATGGGATATTGCAAGAGCAGCCCCCCCACATAGATCGCCGCCACGAAGGCCGAGATCTCTTTCACGCTCAGCCCCGCCTGCGTGCCCCAGACCGAGGCCATCCCGAACAGCGCCGAAAACACCCCGCCCATCAGGAAGATCCCCACGCAGCCAAGGGGCGAGGCCTGCCACAGCCGCCCGAAGCTCATGCGCTGGATCGTCTCGAAGGCGGGGGCGGGGGCGGCCGACAGCAGAATCGGCGTGAAGGCCAGCGACACCAGCACCGAGGGAATGACGAACAGCAGATAGCCCGACGGATCGCCCGTGTTCATCAGGAGCTGCGCCGCGATGATGCCGATCATCTGCACGATCATGTAGGCCGACAGCGCCTGCCCCCGGTTCTCGTTGGTCGAGGCCGCGTTCAGCCAGCTTTCGGCCGTGATATAGACCCCCGAGAAGGAAAACCCGATCAGCACGCGCATGAAGGTCCAGGCGATCCAGTTCGGCGCGGTTGCATAAAGGATCAGCACCGCAGAGATCAGCGAGCCGAGCGCCGCGAAGACCCGCACATGCCCGACATTGCGGATCAGGTCCGGCACGGTGCGCGAGCCCAGCAGGAACCCCGCGAAATAGGCCGACATGACCAGCGACATCTGGAAGGTCGAGATCCCCTCGATCTGACCCCGGATGCCCAGAAGCGTGCCCTGCATCCCGTTGCCGACCATCAGCAACATGATACCCAGAAGCAGGGGCCAGGAATTGCGCAGAACCGAAAGCATGGGAAAAGCCTTTTGTCGGGTGAACGCCATGTCTGGCATCGGGACGGCGCCGGGTCAGGCGCGATTGCGACCCTCGGGGATCAGAAGCGACGCATCCCCATATGAGAAGAAGCGATAGCCTTTGTCTACAGCATGGGCATAAATCTTCTCGATCCGCGCCTTGCCCATCAGCGCCGAGACCAGCATCAGAAGCGTAGATTTCGGCAGGTGGAAATTGGTCATCAGCGCATCGGTCACGCGGAATCGGTAGCCGGGATAGATGAAGATGTCGGTGGTGCCCGAAAACGGCTGAACCCGGCCCGAGGCGGCGGCGCTTTCGATCAGCCGAAGGGCCGTGGTGCCGACCGGAATCACCCGCCCGCCCGCCGCTTTCGTGGCGTTGATCTCGTCCGCGGCGCGGGCGCTGACCTCGCCCCATTCGGCATGCATGCGATGCGTGGTCACATCCTCGACCTTGACGGGCAGGAAGGTGCCCGCGCCCACATGCAGCGTAACCTCGGTGAACTCCACCCCCCTGGCGGCAAGCGCGTCCAGCAGATCGCGGGTGAAATGCAGGCTGGCCGTCGGGGCGGCCACGGCGCCCGAATGGCGCGCGAAGACGGTCTGGTAATCGTCGCGGTCCTGCGCGTCGGGTGCCCGCAGCGCCGCGATATAGGGGGGCGGGGGCATCGCCCCCGCCTCGGCCAGGGCGGCGTCGAAATCCGGGCCGGTCAGGTTGAAGGCAAGGCGCATCTGCGCATCGCCAATGGCGCGCACCTCGGCCGAAAGCGCGCTGGAAAAGGTGATCGTCTCGCCCTCGCGCAGCTTGCGCAGGGGTTTGGCGAGCGCGCTCCACTCCCCGCCCGGCGCGGGTTCCAGCAGCGTCCCCTCGATCTTCGCCACCGCCTCGCCCTGCCCCGTCATGCGCCGGCGCGTGCCCGAAAGGCGTGCGGGGATCACCCTGGTGTTGTTCAGCACAAGCCGATCGCCGGGACGGAAGATCCCGACCAGATCCGCCACATGACGATCCGCGATCCCGTCCCCTTCGGCCAGCAGCAGGCGTGCCGCGCTGCGCGGGCGGGCGGGCCGCGTGGCGATCAGCGCCTCGGGCAGGTGAAAGTCGAAATCCGAAAGCTTCATTGCACGACCTTCGGCGGCGCGCGGCGGAACAGCTCGCGGAACATTCCGGGCGTCAGGATCGACAGCGGGTTGATCGAGACCTGGGGCGCGGCGGCCGTGCCGGTTAGCGTGTAATTGAAGCCGAATACGCCTTCGCCCCGGCGCGTCAGCACCTGGCCGATCCCGTTGATCAGGTAGAATGGCGAAACCACGCCCTGCATGTCGATCGTTCCGTTCGCGGGATAATAATTGCCGGTCAGCGTGACCCCAAGCGAGGCCCCCACCGCCTCGCCCCTTGTGATGCTGACGCCCTGGGGCGTCAAGCGGAAGGCGGCATCGGCCGAACCGAAAGCCAGCCCCTCGCCGTTCAGCTGTTCCAGCAATCCGATCCCCGAGGCCGCCGACAGCATCGAGGCCAGGACCGGGGCGTCGCGCACGCGGATGTCGCGGATCGCGGCGGTGCCCGAATAGCTGCCCGGCCCACCCACCGGGTTCAGCGCCATGTCGAGCGAGCCGCCGCGCGCGCGGGTGAAGATCCCGGCCGAGGCAAGCGCGCCCCCCGCATCGGCAGAGGTGATGCGCACCGCCACGCGCGCGCCCTCGCCGGGGGCGACGGTACCGGCCACCGGGGTTTCGCCATTCACCCGCCCGGTGAACTGGCCGTTGAACCCGCCCCGCGTCGTGAACGATCCGCGAAACCCGGTCAACGCAATCTTGTCGGTGACGTTCAGGCGGTCCAGCGCAACCTCGATGGCGCTGCCGCCGCCCGCGCCGCCGCTGCCGCCCTTGCCGAAATCGGCACGGCCCAGATCGGCCCGGCCCGACGCGACAAAGACCGACGGCGCGCGCCCCGGCCCCTGGCCGCGCAGCTCGGCCGCGCCCTTGAACCAGCTTCCGATCGAGAGCGTGCCGAAGCGCGCAAGCTCCACCCCGCCCCCCGGACGCAGGCTGATCGCACCGCCCGCCTCCAGCCCCGGCGCGCTCAGCCGCAGGGTCTCGACCCTGGGCGGCGCGCCAAGCTGTCCCGCCAGTTCCAGCCTGCCCGCGCTGCCCGCCGCCTTGGACCAGCCGATCTCGGGGATGCGCAGGCCCAGCCCCTTGAGATCCGAGCCGAGCGTGAATTTCGTGGCCTCGCCCTTGCGCAGGTCCAGCGTGATCCGGCCGCTGCCCTTGCCCGAAACCGACCCTTTCGGCAGGCCGATGGCAAAGGCGTCCAGCGCCTCGGGCGAAATCTCGACCGTGCCCTCGACGCTGGACTGGCCGCGATGCTCGGGCCCGAAGCGCTGGTTCCAGCTTGCCTCGAACGGCACGCCGGACAGTGCACCCTTGCCCGACAGCACCATCCCCTCCGGGTCTGCCCTCAGCCGCAGCGCATCGGCCGTCAGCACCCGCCCCGGCACGATCTTGTCCGAGCGTACATCGCTCAGCCGCGCGTCCACGCTGTATTGCACCTCATTGGGCGGTATCTTGTTTTTCAGAACCAGATTCAGATGCGTTTCGGCATGGGCGCGCCCTTCGGCGATGTCGGTGGGCTGGCCGGCCTTGCTGAGAAACTCGAAGGGCGGCTCGTCCAGCAGCGAAAGCGCGGCGGGGATGGTCGAGTCGGTCACCAGCCGCACCGTCGCAGGCGCAGGCTTGATGGTGATGTCGGGCACGATCATCTCGGTATTGCGCACATCGATGCGCCCGCCCGAGGGGGCGGTGACATGGCCCTGCTCGACCAGAAGGGAATGGGTGGTGTCCAGGATCGTGGCAAAGCCGCGCCCGTCCGACACCGGTGGAAGCGAGCGGATCACCCGCACCTCGGCGCCGCGGAACTCATAGCCGAGCGCAAGGCGCGGATCGGCGCCCGGACTCAGGCGCAGTGCGGCGCGCACGTTGTGCAGCTCTCCGGTGGTGACGTTGTCGGCAAGCCAGGCGCGCGTGCGCGGCACCAGCGCGGGCGGCCAGAGGCCCAGAAGATCGCTTTGCGCGATCTGGTCGACCCCCAGGTCCAGCGCCACCCGCCAGCCCGTCGCATCGGCGCTGACGGTGCCCTCGGCCGACAGGCGGCGATCGTCCTGCACCAGCTGCAACTGCCCCAGGTCGATGCGGAATGGCGCAAGGCCAAGGCGCAGGTCGATCGCGCCCTGTGCGAAACGGGCGGGCCGTTCGAACAGGCCCTCTGGGTCGATCTGAAGATCGGTAATGGCGACCTGCCCCAAAAGCGTGCCCGGCAGCCCCGCCGCCATGTCCCGCAGAAGCGCATGCCCGTTGGCGCGCAGCCGCAGCGCGCGGCTTTCAAAGGCAAGGTCGGTGAAGCTGACGCGCTGCGCGGCCGGGTCATAGGCCAGATAGACCTTGCCGCCATCGAACGGCAGCGGCCGCGCGCCCTCGGCCGGAGAGACCGCGCCCGCGCCGATCTCCAGCATGGCATCCATCCGCCCCACATTCCCCGAAGCGTCGATCCCCGAGCGCAGCGCCCCCGAGATCGGCGCATCCAGCACCCCCAGCCAGGCAAGCGCGGGCGATTGCACCGCAAGGTCACGCGCGCGCATCGCGTTCACCGCCGCCCCGAAGGAGGTTTCGGCCGATCCCTTGAGCGAGGTCGCCGTCAGAACCACGCTTGCCGGCACCTCGGCCTCGGCCCCGACCGACAGCCCCAGCGTGACCGAGATCCGCTCGGCATCCTGCACGATGCTCAGCTTGCCCTCGGACACCTGCCAGACCTGCCCGATCCGGGTATCGTCCAGGCGCAGCGCGATCCCCTCGGCCTCGATCCGTTCCAGCCGCGACAGCGCGGGCAAGGCAAAGACCTGCTCGAACAGATCCACCCCCTGCGCCAGCGTTTCGGGACGCGAGAAGGGTAGCCCGCCCCCGGTCCCAAGATCAAGGTCCAGCGCGCCATCGGGCAGCCGCCGCATCGCCACAGACGCACCAATGATGCGGAAGCTGCGCGGCACGATCTTGCCGCGCAAAAGGGGTTGGGCGAAGAGCGTGCTGCGCAATTCCGGAAGGACCGCCAGCGGGCGCCCGTCGGGCCGCAAAACCACGACACCGTTGAAGCGCACGCGCGGCACGAAACCCTCGTCCACGATGACGGCGGCCCCTTCGGTCAGGCGCACCGACAACCGTCCAGACAGCGCGGCATTCGCCCGTGCCTCGATCCGCGCGATCAGCCAGTCGGGCGCGGAAAGCGGGCGGTGGGTCAGAACCATCACCGCGAACACCGCCGCGACGATCATGACCGGCAGGCTGAGCAGCAGCCACAGCCCAAGCCCCCCACGCCCCAGCCGCCGGCGCGGCGGGCGGCCCCGGGCTCGGCCCGCTGCTGGCCGGGGGGGGGGCTCATGCCCCACTTGGGGGCCTTCCGTCAGCCCCCCTCTCAAACAGCCCTTCGCAGGCTTTTGTCCGTCATGCCCTTCATATTCGCGCAGTGTCGCGTAAAACGTAAGTCCCGAAGCCCGGAACGGAGGTCCCAATGATCAAGATCGGCGAAACGGCGCCTGATTTCACCCTTCCCCGCACCGATAACGGCAGCGGATCGAACATGCTGACGCTTTCGGCGCTGCGCCCCGCGCCGGTGGTGCTTTACTTCTACCCCAAGGACGACACGCCCGGATGCACCACCGAGGCGCTGGATTTCACCCGCGTTGCAGCTGAATTCGCGGCCGCCGGCGCGGTGGTGATCGGGATCTCGAAGGACAGCCCCGCCCGGCATGAGAAGTTCTGCGCCAAGCACGGGCTTGGGGTCATCCTTGTCTCCGATGAGGCCTCCGATACCTGCGAACGCTACGGCACCTGGGTCGAGAAGAACATGTATGGCCGCAGCTACATGGGGATCCAGCGCGCCACCGTGCTGATCGGGGCGGATGGCACCGTGGCGCAGGTCTGGCCGAAGGTGAAGGTCAAGGGCCATGCCGAAGAGGTGCTGGAGGCCGTGCGCACCCTGGGCTGAACCGCGCGCCTGGAAGGGCGCCCGAAGGTCGGCAGGAAACCGCGCATCACCCCGCGCTGCGGGCGCCCGATCGCCGCAGGCTGGCAAAACCGGTTGCGCGAAGGCGCCGCCGCTTGTTAAGCCCTTTTTCAAATCCGAAGGGTCGTCCGGGGGGGCGATGGTTCCGTGAACGCTTGCCGCCAGCGGAACATTGGCATGATCAACACAGGACACGCGGTTTGCCCAGACGCATTATCGATCGACTGAACACGGCGCTGGAGCGTCGCCTGCCCGAACAGCGGCTGTTTCTGAAATCCGCCACCACGACGCGCTTCGTTCGGCTGCGGCCGGTCACGCAGGCGACGGCGTTGCTGGTCGGGGCGGTCGTTTTCGGCTGGTCGGTGATTGCGACCTCGCTTCTGTTCATCGACGGCATCAGCTCGGGGTCCGCGCGCGATCAGGCGGCGATCGCCCAGGCCGCGTTCGAGCGCCGGCTCGACAGCCTGTCGCGCGAACGCGACAATCGTGCTGCCGAAGCACTTGCCGCCCAGAACCGCTTTCAGCTTGCGCTGGAGCAGGTATCGCAGATGCAGTCCACACTTCTGGACAGCGAAGAGCGCCGGCGCGAACTGGAGACCGGCATCAAGGTGATCCAGTCTACCCTGCGCCGCACCATGGCCGAACGCGACACCGCACGCGAAGAGGCCGCGAGCGTCCTGGCCGAGGCGCAGTCGAACGGCAATGGCACGCCCACCGCGATGTCGCGCGCCTCCGACATGGCCCAAACCGTCGATTTCCTGACAGCGACTTTGGGCGATACCGCCCGACAGCGTGACGACATGCGCGTGGCCGCCGATCAGGCGCGCAGCGAGGCGGATGAGATCACGCTGGAAAAACGCCTTCTGGAACAGCGCAACGACGAGATCTTCACCACGCTGGAAGGCGCCGTGACGGTGTCGATGGCGCCGCTGGACAAGATGTTCAAGGCCGCCGGCATGAACCCCGACGATATCCTGTCGCAGGTGCGGCGCGGCTATTCCGGCTCGGGCGGCCCGCTGATGCCCGTCGCGCTGTCCAGCAAGGGGCGCGCCGCGCTGACCCATGACGAAGAGCGCGCCAACAGCATCCTGAGCAAGCTTGACGAGATGAACATGTATCGCATCGCCGTCGATCAGCTGCCCTTCGCGCTGCCGGTGAAGTCGAACTTCCGCTTCACCTCTCCGTTCGGCTATCGCTGGGGTCGCCTGCATGCGGGCGTCGATCTGGCGGGGCCGGTGGGCACGCCAATCCATGCGCCGGCCGACGGCCGGGTGATCAAGGCGGGCTGGGAATCGGGCTATGGCAACATGATCCGCGTGCAACATGACTTCGGCATCATCACCGTCTACGGCCACCTGTCCAAAATCCACGTGAAGCAGGGCCAAAAGATCTCGCGCGGGGATCGGATCGGTGATATGGGCAATACCGGTCGGTCCACAGGACCGCATCTGCACTATGAAATCCGGGTGGGCGGTTCACCCATCAACCCGATGACCTTCATCAAGGCGGCAAAAGATGTTTTCTAAAAGCAGGATCAACGAACCGGGCCCCAAAGCCACAGCCGAGACCGAAAAATCCAAGTCCACCGACATGGTGGCGCCCAAGCCTGCGGGCGACTATGTTCCCACGACGCCGCGTGTGAAGCCGGCAGCCTCTGTCCTGTCGTCGGACCTGACGGTGACGGGCAACATCAAGACCACCGGCGACATTCAGGTCGAGGGCGTGGTCGAAGGCGATATCCGCGCGCATCTTCTGACGGTCGGCGAAAGCGCCACCATCAAGGGCGAGATCGTGGCGGACGATGTCGTGGTCAACGGCCGTGTCGTCGGCCGCGTGCGCGGCCTCAAGGTGCGCCTGACCTCCTCGGCCCGGGTCGAGGGCGACATCATCCACAAGACCATCGCCATTGAATCGGGCGCGCATTTCGAAGGCTCGGTCCAGCGTCAGGACGATCCGCTGTCGAACGGCCAGGGCACGCCGAAACTTGCCCCGCCGAGCGCGTCGGACGACTGATCGCCAGAAGGCGCACCCGTTCCCATGATGAAAGGGCAGCCCCGCGGCTGCCCTTTTCGTTTTCGTCCCGGTTGCCGCCCGCTCAGGCCGTCAGGCGGCGATACATGTGCCAGCTTGCATGGCCCAGAACCGGCAGGATGACGAAAAGGCCAAGGAACAGCGGCAGCATCCCCAGAAACAGGAACCCGGCAATCACCGCCCCCCAGATCAGCAGCGTGACCGGATTGCCCAGCACCGCCTGGACAGAGGTGATGATAGCGGTGATGAAATCCACCTCGCGCTCCAGCAGGAGCGGCAGGCCCACCACGGTAAAGGCGAACAGCGCAAGCGCGAAGCCCGCCCCGATCAGGCTTCCGACAATGAGCATGAGCGGGCCGTTCCCCTCAAGCAGCACGCCGGGCGACGAGGTGATGTTGGTCAGCGCCGAAAGCCCCATGAAAAGCGCGAAGGTGGTATGCGCGACGAACACCCAGAACATGAACATCAGCAGGATCACCATCGCCATCGAGGGTAGCTGGCGGTCCTTTTGGGCGAAGACAACGCCCAGAACCTCGCGCCAATACAATGGTTCCCCGACTTCGATGCGGCGGCTGACCTCGTAAAGGCCGATCGCGGCGAAGGGCGCCAGAAGCGGAAACCCAAGGATGAAGGGGATCAGCCACCATTCCTGCCCCGCTGCCGAGAACACCATCCAGAAGGTGATGCCGCCTGCCACATAGACCGCCGAAAAGAAGATGCCGAAGGCCGGCGCACGCAGGAAATCGCGCAGCCCGGCACGCAGGACCTCGGGAATATCCGAAACCGAAACCTGCCGGATGGTGGGCAGGGGCGATGGCCCGCTGTCCTCGATATTGCTCATGCTGTTCTCCCCTGTTTCGGGAAGGCTAGACGGCGGGTGCCGGGCAGAGCAACAAAATTGTTGGCGCCAGAGGTGAAGATCCTAGTCTTCGGCCTGCGCATCTGCGCGCGACTTGCCCGCCACATCCAGCGCCAGCGTGGCCGCCATGAACCCGTCCAGATCGCCATCCAGAACGCCCTGCGTGTCCGATGTCTCGTATCCGGTGCGCAGGTCCTTGACCATCTGATAGGGTTGCAGGACGTAGGAACGGATCTGGTTGCCCCAGCCCGCATCGCCCTTGCTTTCATGCGCCGCGTTGATCGCCGCATTTCGCTTGTCGAGTTCAAGCTGGTAAAGCCGCGAGCGCAGCGCGTTCATCGCGATCTCGCGGTTCTGGTGCTGCGACTTCATCGAGCTGGTGACCACGATATTCGTGGGCAGGTGGGTGATCCGCACTGCCGAGTCGGTGGTGTTGACGTGCTGGCCGCCTGCACCCGAAGACCGGTAGGTGTCGATCCGGATGTCCGAGGCGGGGATCTCGATCTCGATATTGTCGTCGACCACCGGATAGACCCAGACCGAGCAGAACGAGGTATGCCGCCGCGCCGCGCTGTCATAGGGCGAAATCCGCACCAGGCGATGCACGCCCGATTCCGATTTCAGCCAGCCATAGGCATTGGGCCCCGAGATCTTGTAGGAGGCCGACTTGATCCCGGCCTCTTCGCCCGCGCTTTCCGATTGCAACTCGACCTTGTAGCCCTTCTTCTCGGCCCAACGCACATACATGCGCGCCAGCATCGAGGCCCAGTCGCAGCTTTCCGTGCCGCCCGCCCCGGCGTTGATCTCAAGGAAGGTATCGTTGCCGTCCGCCTCGCCGTCCAAAAGCGCCTCCAGCTCTTTGGCGGCCGAGAATTCGCGCAGCTCCTTCAGTGCCTTCTCGGCCTCCGAGACGATCTCGTCATCGCCCTCCATCTCGCCCAGTTCGATCAGTTCGACATTGTCGGTCAGCTCGCGGTCGATCTTGCGATAGGTCTCGACCTTGTCCATCAGCATCTGCCGCTCGCGCATCAGCTTTTGCGCGCGTGCGGGGTCGGACCACAGATCCCCGTCCTCGATCATGGCGTTGAATTCCTCAAGCCGGTGCGGGGCGGTCTCCCAATCCATCCGTTGGGCCAGAAGGGTCAGGGATTTGCGGATCGCATCGACGGAGTTCTGCGTCTCGGCGCGCATGACGGGGTTCCTCTTGCAGGTATTGGCGGCCCTGATACAGGCTTGGGGGGCCGCGGGCTAGCACCCGCCCCCCCTGCCCGGCCATGCGCGTGATCAGTAAAGCCCGCCCGAGCTGACCGTTCCGAAATCGGCCTTCTTCGGGATGATCCGGGTCTGCCCGGTCGAGGTGGTGATCGCCGTGCCGCCATTGTCGCTTTCGCCCTGCGCGAAAAGCGGCAGGTTCTGGCCCATGCCGAAGCCGCCATCGACCATCATGCCAAAGCCGAACATGTCGCCCTGCCCCTCGCGCAGGTATTCGGTGATGACGTAATCGCCCGCCGCGTCATCGGGCAGCCGCTCGCCGGTGAAACGGTTCATCTTCACCCAATAACCACCCTCGGGCACCCGGAACTTGGAGCCGCCATATTCCTTCACCGCCTGCTGCATGAAGGCATTGAAGACCGGAACGCACAGCGTGCCGCCATAGGCATGCGAGCCGAGGCTGCGCGGCTGGTCGAAGCCCATGTAGCACCCCGCGACGATATTCGAGGTATAGCCGATGAACCACACGTCCTTGGCGTCGTTCGTGGTGCCGGTCTTGCCCGCCACCGGAACCGGCAGGTTCACCCCCTTGCCCGAACCGCGCTGCACCACGCCTTCCATCATCGAGGTGAGCTGATAGGCCGTGATCGCATCCATCACCCGCTCGCGGTTCGACACGATATGCGGTTCCCGCCCCGGCGCGATCGCGGGATCGGCACAATCCTCGCAGACGCGCTGGTCGTGGCGGTAGATCGTCTTGCCCCAGCGGTCCTGCACGCGGTCGACCAGCGTGGGCTCCACCCGCTCGCCGCCATTGGCGAACATCGCATAAGCCGCAACCATCTGGAACATCGTGGTTTCCTGCGCGCCAAGCGCATTGGCCAGGAACGCGTTCATCGGATGATAGACGCCGAAACGCTCGGCATAGCCGGCAACCGTTTCCATCCCGATCTCTTGCGCGATCCGCACCGTCATGAGGTTCCGCGACTGTTCGATCCCGGTGCGCAGGGGCGTCGGCCCGTAGAACTTGTTCGAGGCGTTCTTCGGCCGCCACAGGCCCTGCGGCGTGTTCACCTCGATCGGGGCGTCGACGACGATGGTGGCGGGCGAAAAGCCCGAATCAAGCGCGGCCGCATAGACGAAGGGCTTGAAGGACGAGCCCGGCTGACGCATCGCCTGCGTGGTGCGGTTGAACACCGAGGACTGATACGAGAACCCGCCCTGCATCGCAATCACCCGCCCGGTATTGACGTCCATCGCCATGAACGAGCCCTGGACCTCGGGCACCTGCCGCAGGGACCAGCGCATGAAAGAGCCATCGGCATCCCTCGTCACGGCCCGGACCAGAACCACATCCCCGACCTCCAGCAGGTCCGAGGCGCGCCGCGCCTTCGATCCAAGCCGGCCGTCCTCCTGACGCTTGCGCGCCCAGGTGACATCCTCGGCCGGGATCCAGTGGCCGTCTTCGTCCTCTTCGATGCCTTCGATCCCGATGCGGGCATCGTTCTCGCCAAGCGCCAGCACCACGGCCGGGTGCCAGCCCGGCACGTCGCGCGGCGCCTTGTCGGTGGGCACCTCGGCCAGGGCCGCGCGCCAGGAACGCTCGTCGCCCAGCTGGTCCGCGGCGATCTTCGTGCCGCGCGTGCCGCGCCAGATCCCCTGCCCGCGGTCGTAATTCTCAAGCGCGTCCTGCAACACCTTCGCGGCCTGATCCTGCATCGAGGGGTTGACCGTCGCGCGGATCGTCAGGCCGCCGCCGAAGAATTCCTCTTGCCCGAAGGTCTTGGACAGCTGGCGGCGGATCTCGTCGGTGAAATAGTCGCGCGGCGGCAGCGCCTGGCGGAAGGGCGCGTAATCGCCGTTCTGCACCGATTTCACGGGCAAGAGCCGCTCGGACTGATAGGTCTCTTCGCTGATATAGCCGTTCTGCCACATCTCGCGCAGCACATAGTTGCGCCGGCCCTGCAGCTTTTCCATGTTCCGCACGGGGTGGAAATTCGACGGCGCCGCGGGCATCGCGGCAAGGGTCGCGGCCTCATGCGGGACCAGTTCGGCCAGCGTCTTGTTGAAATAGGTCTGCGCCGCGGCCGCCACCCCGTAAGAGTTCTGCCCCAGGAAGATCTCGTTGAGGTAAAGTTCAAGGATCTTGTCCTTGCTCAGCGATTCCTCAAGCCGGGTGGCAAGGATCAGTTCCTTGATCTTGCGCTCGACCGAGCGGTCCGAGGACAGAAGGAAGTTCTTCATCACCTGCTGCGTGATGGTCGAGGCGCCGCGCAGATCGCGCCCACCCGATTTCACCGCGTCCAGAAGGGCGGCCACCATGCCGCGCGCATCATAGCCGCGATGGATGTAGAAGTTCTTGTCCTCGGCCGAGATGAAGGCGTTCTTGACCAGATCGGGCACATCCCCGATCGGCACGAAAAGGCGGCGCTCCTCGGCGAATTCGTCGATCAGGCGCCCCTCGCCGTTATAGATCCGGCTGATCGTCTTGGGGGTGTATTGCGACAGCTGCTCGTGGCTGGGCAGGTTGCGCGAATACATCCAGAAAATCGCGCCAAGCGTCAGCGCACCGAAAAACAGCGCGGTGACGATCCACGAGAACAGGCCCCCGATCGAAGACAGGACAAAACGGATCAACGGTCAACTCCATGGGCCCCTTATGGCCCGAACCACCCGGCTATAACGCGCGCGCGCGGATGCGTCAAAACAACTTGGCGTCAGGCTGCGGCCTCTTGCCGAAGCCGCGCAGCTACTGGCGCAGCAGGCGCGCCTCGGCCGCGTCGGCCTGGCCCCAGCTTTGCACCCCCCGCACGATGGCCGCGGCCATGCGCGCGCGCCATTGCGGATCGTTCAGGCGGTCGCGGTCAGCCTCGGAGGACATGAAGCCCAGCTCCAGCAGGATCGAGGGGATATCGGGCGATTTCAGCACCGAGAAATTGGCCCCCTGCACCGGATGCTTGTGCATCTTCAGGCCCTCGGCCTTGATCGCCCCCGCCAGGACCTGCGCCATCCGGACGGCGCGGGGCTGCGTTTCCGTGCGCGCCAGATCCATCAGCACCGAGGCCACCGCATCGTCATGCCCCTCAAGGTCGACGCCGGCCAGAAGATCGGCCCGATCATGGCGTTCGGCAAGCGCCTGCGAGGCGCTGTCCGAGGCCTCTTCGTCCAGCAGATAGACCGTGGCCCCCGTCGCCACCCCCTCGGCAAGCGCATCGGCATGCAACGACAGGAACAGATCCGCCCCCGCCGCGCGCGCCACCGTGATGCG
>CALMEG010000298.1 GCA_937863185.1 uncultured Paracoccaceae bacterium
CCGCATCGGCGCGCGCTTCATCTGTCATCCCGGCGCGGTGATCGGCGCGGACGGCTTTTCCTTCGTCACCCCCGAGAAATCCGGTGTCGAGGAGATCCGCGAAACGCTTGGCACGCGCGCGGGGATCGTCGAGCAGGCCTGGACGCGGATCCACAGTCTCGGCACGGTCGAGATCGGCGACGATGTCGAGGTGGGCGCGAATGCCACCATCGACCGGGGCACCGTGCGCGCCACCGTGGTCGGATCGGGCACCAAGGTCGATAACCTCGTGCATATCGGCCATAACGTGCAGGTCGGGAACGATTGCCTGCTCTGCGGCCAGGTCGGCATCGCCGGATCCTCGCGCATCGGCAACCGTGTGGTGCTGGCCGGGCAATGCGGCGTTTCGGACAATATCTTCGTGGGCGACGACGTGATCGCGGGGGGCGCGACCAAGATCTTCTCGAACGCCCCCGCGGGCCGGGTTCTGCTGGGCTATCCGGCGCTGAAGATGGAAACCCATGTCGAGGCGTGGAAAAACATCCGCCGCCTGGGACGACTTTTCGCGCAGGTGGCCGAGCTTCGGGAAACCGTTACAAAGATGGGCCAGAAGGACGAGCGGAGCAGCAACGGATGAGTCGGAACGTGTCGGAAAACATCATTGCCATCATCGCGCGCGAAGCGGTTCTGGAACCCGAGCAGGTGCGCGCGGACATGACGCTGGAAGAGCTTGGCCTGGACAGCCTGGGCCTGGTCGAGACGATCTTCGCCATCGAGGAAACCTTCGACATCTCGGTCCCGTTCAACGCGAACGAGCCTGCGCAAAGCGGGTTCGACATCTCTTCGGTCGGGGCGATCGTGCAGGCGGTCGAGCGGCTGATCGCGGCGAAGGGGCAGGCCCTTGCCTGAGGCGGGCAGGCGGCGCGTCGTCATTACCGGCGCGGGCACCGTGAACGCGCTAGGACGCGACGTGCCCGCGACGCTGGCCGCCATGGCCGAGGGGCGCTCGGCGATCGGGGCGCTGGATTTTCCCGATGTCGAACGCCTGTCGGTGCAGATCGGCGCGCAGGTCCGGAACTGGCAGCCCGAGGCGCATTTCGAGACGCGCAACCTGACCCTTTATGACCGCGTCACGCAGTTCGCCCTTGTCGCCGCGCGCGAGGCGGTGGCCCGCTCGGGGCTGGATTTCAGCGGCGATGCCGGGCTTGCCGCCGGGGTCGTGATGGGCACCGCCGGGGGCGGCGTCATGACCTGGAACGAGGCCTATCGCGCGGTCTATGCCGAGGGGCGCAACCGCGTGCATCCGCTGGTCGTGCCACGGCTGATGAACAATGCGGGGGCAAGCCATATCGCCATGGAGTTCGGGCTGCGCGGGCCGTCCTTCTCGGTCTCGACGGCCTGCGCCAGCTCGAACCACGCGATGGGGCTGGCGTTCCAGATGGTGCGTTCGGGCGCGGCGCCGGTGATGATTGCCGGCGGGGCCGAGGCGATGCTGTGTTTCGGCGGCGTCAAGGCCTGGGAAGGGCTGCGCGTGATGTCGCAAGACGGCTGCCGCCCGTTCTGCGCCACCCGCAACGGCATGGTCCAGGGCGAGGGCGCGGGCGTCTTCGTGCTGGAAGAGCGTGACCACGCCCGCGCCCGCGGCGCCGAGATCCTGGCCGAGATTTCCGGCTTTGCGATGACCTCGGATGCCTCGGATATCGTCATGCCCTCGGTCGAGGGGGCGGGGCGCGCGATTTCGGGCGCGCTGCGCGATGCGGGATTCGCGCCCGATTCGGTGGGCTATATCAACGCCCATGGCACCGGCACCGCCGCCAATGACCGCACCGAATGCGCGGCGATCCGCACGGCCTTTGGCGCGGCGGCGGAAACGGTGATGCTGTCCTCGACCAAGGCGATGCACGGCCATTGCATCGGCGGCACCGGCGCGGTCGAGCTGCTGGCCTGCATCATGGCGCTGCGCGACGGGATCGTTGCGCCGACTATCGGATATCGGCATGTCGATCCGGAATGCGATCTGGACGTGGTGCCCCTTGCCGCGCGCGAACTGCCGGTGGCGCGCGCATTGTCCAACGCCTTCGCCTTTGGCGGGCTGAACGCGGTTCTGGCGCTGGAGCGGGCATGAAAACGCCGCCCACCGGTCGGTCCCGGGGGCGGCGCGCGGCACAACGGAAATCGTGCGTCTTACTGGTTGGCCGGTTCGTTCGCCTTTGTCACTGCGTCATAGGCGGCGGTGAACCCCTTGAGCGACATGTCGAGCGAGACTTTCTGGTCGGGCGCGGCCACCGGCACCAGCGTGATGACGGCCTTGTTGCCCTTCTTGAAGTTCTCGACCTCGGCGGCGGTGAAGCCGACGCGCGCGAAACAGCCGATCCGGGCGCAGAAGGTGAAGGGATAGACCTTCGCCTCGCTCGAATCGACCTGGAGCAGAAGGTTCTCGGTCAGCAGGGTTTCCAGCGGCGTCATGATCGTGGCGCCGGCCGCGGCCTGTTGCCCCTGGGGCAGGCCGAACAGGCTGATATCGGCGACGGCATTGCCGTCCTTGTCATGCATCAGCTGGTAGATCTGGCAGGGATCCTTGCCGTCCTCGGTGCGGATGCACTGAAGCGTCCAGTCTCCGAAGGTGTCCTTGGTATAGGTGGCCCCGACCGCATTGGGATCGGGTTCTGCCGGGGCCGCGGGGGCCTCGGCGGCGGGGGCTTCGGTCGCGGGCGCGTCGGTTGCAGCGGGGGCCTCGGTGCCTTCGGCCGGGGCTGCGCCCTCTGCGGGGGCGGCCGCGTCCTGGGCGAAGGCCGCCGAGCCAAGGCCAAGGGCCAGAGCGATCACGAGAGATTTCGTCGTCAGGTCTGCCATCATTCTCTTCCATCCTGAACGGGTTAGGCGCCCCGATTAACACGGGTCTTTGCCGCTGTCAGGCGGGAAACGCGGTGCAGAGGGGGTCTTGGGCGGAAATCCGGCCAAACTTGCGTGATCGGGGCATGAAAAAAGGGTTCCGTCACCGGAACCCTTTCGATCTGTTTCTCCCCGTCGGACTTGGCCGACTTCATCATTGCCGGAACGCTAATCGTGTTGCATCGCTACGTCAACAGGGAAATTTTTTGCCCCAACCCTATGAAACCGTGAATAAAAAAGCCGCGCCCGCAGGCGCGGCGAGTCTGACAGGGAGGAAGCTGCCCGCCGGGCATTGCCTGAAACGGCGGGCAGAAAGGAGACTGGCACAACTCCGTTAACCGGGTATTGTTGGGCCGAACCGAATTTGCCGGAGTGTGCAGAGTATGAGCGGAATGCTGACCGAGAAGGGCGTTTTCGTAGGGGGCGGCGGCGAAGGATACGCCGATGCGCAGGAACTTCTGCTGAAATATGGCAACCGCCACGGCCTGATCGCCGGCGCGACCGGCACGGGCAAGACGGTCACGCTGCAAATCCTTGCCGAGGCGTTCTCGGCGGCCGGCGTTCCGGTGTTCATGGCGGATGTGAAGGGCGATCTTTCGGGGCTTGCGCTGCCCGGCTCGGCCGAGGGCAAGATGCACGACTCCTTCGCCACGCGCGCGGCCACGATCGGCTATGACCTGGCCTATGACGCCTTTCCCGTGACCTTCTGGGACATGTTCGCCGAGCAAGGGCACCCGGTGCGCACCACGATCTCGGAGATGGGGCCGCTGCTTCTGGCGCGGCTGCTGGACCTGTCCGAGGCGCAGGAGGGCGTGCTGAACATCGCCTTCCATATCGCGGACGAACAGGGCCTGCCGCTTCTGGACATGAAGGATCTGCGCGCTATGCTGGTGCATGTGGGCCAGAACGCCGCCGAGATCGGGCTGAGCTATGGCAATGTCTCGGCCGCGAGCGTCGGCGCGATCCAGCGCCAGCTTCTGGTTCTGGAAACCCAGGGCGGCGGGCAGTTCTTCGGCGAACCCGCGCTTGAGCTGGCGGACATGATGCGCACCGCCCCTGACGGGCGGGGGCAGATCAACATCCTTGCGGCGGACAAGCTGATGTCCTCGCCCCGGCTTTACGCCACCTTCCTTCTGTGGCTGCTGTCCGAGCTGTTCGAGGAGCTGCCCGAGGTCGGAGATCCGGACAAGCCGCGCTTCGTCTTCTTCTTCGACGAGGCGCATCTGCTGTTCGATGACGCGCCCAAGGCGCTTCTGGACAAGGTCGAGCAGGTGGCGCGGCTGATCCGCTCCAAGGGGGTGGGGATCTATTTCATCACGCAGAACCCCGCCGACGTGCCCGACGATATCCTTGGCCAGCTTGGCAACCGCGTGCAGCATGCGCTGCGTGCCTTCACGGCCAAGGACCAGAAGGATCTTGCGCGCGCGGCGCAGAACTATCGCGCCAATCCGCGCTTCGATACCGAAGGTGCGATCAAGGAGGTCGGCACCGGCGAGGCCGTGACCTCGTTCCTCGAGGCCAAGGGCGTGCCGGGCATGGTCGAGCGCACGCTGGTGCGCCCGCCGCAATCGCGCCTTGGCCCGCTGAGCGTGGAGGAACGCCGCGCGGTGATCCAGTCGTCCGGGCTGGGGCTGAAATACGACAAGGCCGTCGACCGCGACTCCGCGCAGGAGATGCTTGCCAGACGGGCCGAGGCCGCCGCGCAAGAGGCCGCCGCCGCCGAATCCCGCGCTGCGCAGCAAGAGGATGCCGCGCGCGAGTTTCAGCGCGCCCGGCGGTTCGAGCCGATCAAGGCCGAGAAGACCCCGCGCCGCAGCGGATCGTCGCGCCGCTCGGACACGATGCTCGAGACTTTCGGCAAAAGCCTGGCGCGGCAGCTTGGCACGCGGTCGGGCCAGGCGCTGGTGCGCGGGGTTCTGGGCTCGCTTTTCAAGTCGCGCTGATCAGGCGCCGGCCGCGGGGCGGTGCAGCAGCCGCACCTCGGCGATCATGGCGATCAGCACCTCGATGTGGCGCGGCAGGTTGTAGCCGGCATCGCCCTCGCGGCGCTCGGCCTCAAGGCGCTCTTCCTCGGCCAGAAGCCGGGCAAGCGCCTGTTCGGGGTTTGGTGCGGCGGGCATGCGCATCAGGCGCCGCAGGTCGCGGTCGCGGTTGTAGTCAAGCTGTCCCAGCCGCGCGGCCCGGATCAGAAGGCGCGGCCGCTTGAGATGCGTGACAAGGGCAAGAAGGTCGGTCATGGCAGTATCCCCGGTTGTTCCGGGGCGCAGCAAAACACAACCTATGCGGGTGTTGCGCGAAGCGCCGCTCAAGCGTTCGGGGCGTTCGACGATATTTATCATTTTTAAACAATTCTTAGCATCGTTCCGTTTCTTAACGAACGGGTAACGAAAGCAACCCACGGTTGCACCGCAAGACTCATGGGGGTGCCCAGGGCACCCTCGCATCTGGGGAAAGAAATGACGACGATCGCCACCGGCCTTGCGGGGTTGCCCGCCTGGCTGCCTGATTACGCACGCCTCTATCTGCGCCATGTCGAACATGGCGTGTCGATACGGCAGCTTGCCCGCGCCGAGGGGTGCCATGCCTCGACCGTGCTGCGCCGTGTGCGGCGGATCGAGGCCCGTCGCGACGACCCCCTTGTGGATGAGGCGCTTGCGCGGCTTGGCCGCGGCGAATGCCTTCTTGCGGAGCAAACCGGATCACAAGAGGAAGACCGCACGATGACTGCTCCGATCCGCTCCAGCATGACCCCGGTGGACGAAACCCAG
>CALMEG010000299.1 GCA_937863185.1 uncultured Paracoccaceae bacterium
AACGTAAGACGCGCCGATGCCGCCATATTCCTCGGGCACGGTCACGCCCAGAAGGCCCATTTCGCCCATTTCGCGGAAGATCTCCGGGTCGGTCTTTTCCTCTCGGAAGGCGGCGATGACGCGGGGCTGCAGCTTTTCCTGCGCATAGGCGCGGGCCGCGTCGCGCAGCATCCGCTCTTCCTCGGTCAGTTGCAGATCAAGGCGGAACGGGTCTTCCCAGTCGAAGCGCGACAGGTCGGGGGCGTCTTTGGGTTTCAGGGCCATGGGTTTATCCTCGCATCTCTGGTTTGATGCTTTATGCGCCTGTTCGACATGCTAATCCAACGCTATTCTTGCGATATACTATGCACGGAGCACATATATGGCCCTGCCGCGGCGCTATATCCCCTCGGTCAGTCTTCTGGCCGCCTTCGAGGCGGTCTGCCGCACCGGATCGACGGCCGCCGCCGCGCGCGAACTGGACTTGACGCAAGGCGCCGTCAGCCGGCTGATCCAGAATCTTGAAGGCCAGCTTGGTGTGACCCTGTTCCGGCGCGAACGCCGCCGCCTGCGCCCGACCGAACCCGCCCTTGCCTATGCCCGCGACGTGCGCAAGGCGCTGGAGTTGATCGCCCGTGCCTCGCTCGGGCTGCGCGCCAATCCCGGCGGCGGCGTGCTGAGCCTTGCGATCCTGCCCACCTTCGGCACCCGCTGGCTTGCGCCGCGGCTGGGCGGGTTTCTGGCCGCGCATCCGGGCGTGACGCTGAACCTTGGCACCCGGCTGCGGCCCTTCGATTTCGACACCGAAACCTTCGATGCCGCGATTCATTTCGGCACCCGCATGTGGCCCGGCGCGCGGCATATCCCGCTTTTCGACGAACGGATCGTTGCCTGCTGCGCGCCCGGTTTCGCGGCCGAACACCGGATGACCGCACCGTCCGACCTGCGCGACCTGCCGCTTTTGCAGCTCGAGTCGCGGCCCAATGCCTGGGGGGCGTGGTTCGCCCACCACGGGCTTGAGGCGCCGCATACCCAGGGTATGCTGTTCGATCAGTTTGCGCCGATGATGCAGGCTGCTGTGCATGGTGTCGGCATTGCCCTTCTGCCCGAGTTCTTGGCCGGCCCCGAAATCCGCGACGGCCGCCTGATCCGCACCCCCGGCGATGTCGTGACGGGGGTGGGCAGCTACTATCTGGTCTGGCCCGAGGGGGCCGAGGTCACTCCGCCGCTTGCAGCGTTCCGTGACTGGATCGCGGCCGAGGCGAAGGCGTCGGCAGGGGCGTGACCTGGCCGGGCAGGTAGTAGCGGCCGAATTCGGTTTTCAGGAACGCGGCAAGATCGACCTGTTCCTGCCCGATGAAGCCCCGCCCCGGCAGGTGGCCGCTGCGCACCATGTCCAGCACCCCGCAGACCCCCGCCGCGGTGGTGATCTGGATCGCGCTCCAGTGTTTGCCCGCAACCTCGGCCGAAAGCGACTTGTTGAGGAACGAGACCTCGCGCAGCGCGCCGTCGATCATGCCGGTGGCCGTGCAGAACACCACCACCACGTCCTGATCGGTGCGGGGCAGGGCATGTTCGAAGATGTCCTTCAGAAGGTCGCGGCGGCGTTCAAGGCCAAGCCCGGTCAGCAAAAGCCGCAGGATGTCGCGGTGGCCGGGATAACGGATCGTGCGATAGCTGACGCGCCGGACCTTGCCCTCTAGGGTTTCGCCCAGGGTGCCCAGCCCGCCCGAGGTGTTGAAACATTCGTAATCCACCCCGTCGAGCGCGAAGCCCTCAAGATCCTCCAGCGGCGCAAGGCTGACCCGCTGCCCGCCCACCAGGGCCTCGCAGGGGTTGAGATATTCGTTGATCAGCCCGTCGGTCGACCAGGTCAGGTTGTATTTCAGCGCGTTGGTCGGATAAAGCGGCAGCGCGCCCACCCGCAGCGAAAGCGTCTCGAGCGTGTCGAACTGCGCGGCCAGATGCGCGCCCACCATGCCGACAAAGCCCGGCGCCAGCCCGCATTGCGGCATCAGCACCGTACCGGCTTCTTGCGCCAGGTCGCGCACCCGCGCGGTGCCCGCGACATCCTCGGTCAGGTCGAAATAATGCGCGTCGGCATTGCGCGCCGCTTCGGCGATCACCGGCGTCAGGAAGAAGGGCGCGGCCGAGATCACCGCGTCGAACCCCGTCAGCCGGGGCGTCAGCGCGGCGGGGTCGTCCACCGCGATCTGCATCGTGGCAAGCCCTTCGGCACCGGCCTTCTGCAAGGCCTCGGCATGCTGATCGGCCAGCGTGACCTTGTAATGCGGCGAGGCGGCCAGAAGTGTCGCAATGGTGCTTCCGATCTTTCCGGCGCCGATGATGCAGATGTTCCACATGGTTCTTTCTCCCTGCTCCCAGGAACAGGGTCGCGCCGGAAACCGCCGTAGTGAAGAGTCAAACACGCCGATTTGCTGCGTTCGGCGATGCAAAAATTGCCATGAAGCGGGCAAAGTGATGCATCTGGCCTACAGGGTGGCGGATCGGGCGGCTTAGTAGTCCCGCTCGAAATAGATCCCGACGCCGCTGTTCCCGTCCGATCCAAGCCGCCCCTTGGCCGTCAGGTTGCGCGTCACGTCGAGGTTGAGGTTGATCTCGGACTTGCCCTCGCTGTCCACCACCACATCGGTATAGATGTTCTCCGACAGGTATTTGCCCGCGCGCACCTGGGTGCCGCCATCCTCGCTTGTGCCGACATCCAGATCGTCCAGCCCGAAACCGCTGCGCAGCTTGCTGACGATGCCCTCGCCGCCCTTGCCCGCCAGCGTCGCCACCGCCGAGGCAAGCTGGGCTGCCTGCAAGGGCGACAGGTTGGTCAGGCCCTTGTTGAACAGAAGCCGCGCCAGAACCTCTTCCTCGGGCAGTTCCGGAGAGGAGGTGAAGGTCAGTTCGGGTTCGGTGGCGTCGCCCTCGATGGTGATCGAGGTGGTGAACCCGTCCTGCTGGGTGGTGGCCACGAAACGGATCCAGGGGATCAGTGCGCCTTGCAGCGCGATCTTGCCCTCGTTCAGGGCAAAGCGTTTGCCCAGGATGTCCAGCCGCCCGCGGATCAGGCTGAATTCGCCGATCGGGGTCACGTTTTCGCTTGTGCCGGTGATCCGCAGCGATCCGCCCAGTTCCGCGTCAAGCCCGCGCCCGCGCACGAAGATCTGCCGTGGCGCCGAGATCGTGACATCCAGCGGGTAAGAGGCAGAGGCGCCGCGCGGCCGCCCGGCCTCTGCGGTCTGGATCAGGCCGGCTCGCTGGCGGGTGTCGCGCACGGCGGCGGGTTCGTTCACATGGGTCATGTCGGGGATCGCGGCCACGCCGCCAAGCCCGGTCGAGGGTACGCGCAGCTCGGTCTCGGACAGGGTCAGATCGCCGGTGACCCGCGCCCCCCCGGCAAGCGGGCCGCTGATCGAAAGCCCGCCCGAGACCTGCGTGTCGTAAAGATCCGGATCGCGCAGCCGCAGTGCCTCCAGCGTGATTTGCAGATCGCCACTATAGGGCGCGCTCAGGCTGACGGGGCCGGAAAGGCGCAACGTCCCGCCGGTGGAAAGCTGCCCGGTGCCGGTGATCGCGGCCTGCCCGCCCGCAAGGGCCACGCCCAGGTCCAGATCGTCCAGCTTCAGCCCCAGCGTCGGCGCGACAAGCCGCGCATTCGCGGCCTCGATCCGGCCCGAAAGCGCGCCAAGCCCCGGCGCGCCGCGCATCCGCAGATCGAAGCTGAGCGGCCCCTGGACCGAGCGGGGGGCGATGAAGGCATTGGCAAGCGCGGTCTCGGCGCTGCCGGAAATGCCCAGATCCGTATCCGCGAAATCCAGCGCGACCCGCCCGGCCAGTTTCGCGTTGCTGTTGCCCGGCCCCGTGCCCGCCAGATCCACCTGATAGGCCGTCCCGTCATCGGTGATCGTGCCGCCAAGCGTGACCGGGCCGGGAAAGCCCGGCGCCAGAAGGGCCGCATTGGCCAGTTGCGCATCGACCGTGATCCTGCGGCTGTTCTCGTCGATCACGCCTTCGGCGGTGGCGTCAAGCTGCGGGTTTTTCAGCGTGAGGTTTTGCAGCCGGATGCGTCCGCCGCGCTCTTCGGCAAGGATCGACAGCCGGGTCTCTCCGGCCAGAACGCGGTCGATCTCGGTCTGGCCGATGGCAAGGCCGCTGCCCGTCCCCTCCAGCGTGATCAGGCGCGCGCCGTCCTTCTCGGTCAGGCCGGCATCGGCCACAAGCGTCCCGCGCCAACGCGGATCGAGAACGCGAAGATTGCCCAGCCGGGCCGAGGCCGTCAGGTCGCTTGCCCCGCTGCGGATTACGCCCTGCGCCGTGCCGCTGAGCGATTGCGCCGCAATATCCAGCCCGCGCAGCGTGATCCCGGTTTCATCCCGCCGCGCCGAAAGCGCGATCCGGGATTCTCCGGCCAGAAGTCCGTCAAGCTGCGGCTGATCAAGGCGCAGATCGGTGCCGGCAACCTCTGCCACGGTATCAAAAGCGCCGGTCAGCACGGCATATTCGCCCTCGACCGTGCCGGTCAGGCGGCCGCCAAGCGGGCGCCCGGCAAGCGCGGACAGATAGCCAAGCGCCGAATGGCGCAGATCGGCCTTGCCCGAGATCGTCAGGTCCGAGTCAAGCCCGCGCACCGTCAGCCCGCCGGTCAGCCCGTATCCGCGCCCGGTGGCATGCAGCCGGGGCAGGCGCAGCGCATCGCCATCCTGCCAGAAGAACACCGAACGGCCGGACAGGAACGGCCCCACCGCATCGGCAAGGGCGGGGTCGGCCATCTCGATCCCGCTTGCGGTCATGTCCACGGTGCCGCCGATCGTGGCGGGCCGGCCCGCCGGCTGTGCGATACGGCCCGATCCCGACAGGCGCAGGGCAAGGATCTGCGCCTCGGCGCGGCGCAGTCCGACGACACGGCCGTCCAGCTTCCAGCCATCGCTTGCCTGCTTGTCGTAATCCAGCCGCAGATCCGCGGACCGCACCCAGGTCTTGTCGCCCGCCAGGGGCAGCAGCACCTCGCGCCCGTTGCCCAGACCCACCTGCACATCCAGCGCAAGCCGTTCCGGCAGGCCCGTCGGCAACAGCGTGACCGAGCCCGACAGATCCAGCGCCTCGCTGTCCACGCTCAGCACCGGAAGGCTGATGCGGCCGGTGGGTTCGCGCGCGCCCTCGGCCAGAAGCGCGACCTGATCGCCGAAGAAATCCTGATATTCGGGCGGCAGAAGCGGCGCGATATCGCCCGACAACTCGGCCCGGAAGCTGCGTTCGGCGGGCGTGTCCGGCGCGGCATCGGGCGCGGTCACGGCCCGCAATTCGACCTTGCCCGACAGGCGCGGGGTGTCATCGGTCGTCAGGTGGATGTCCGAGGTGAAATCGTCGATCGGGCCGGTACCGGCCACAGCAAGCGTGATGGCGGGCCGCCCCGGCAGGCCGATCAGGTTCGCGGCGATGCCGTCCTCTCCTTCGGACACCAGAAGATCCAGGGCCAGTTCGCGGCTGGCATTGGCATAGGCGCCGTTCAGCGACAGCGTGCCCTCAGGGCCGTCGATGCGCTGCGCGCTCAGCGTGGCCTTGCCCTCGCCCCCGGCAAGTTCCAGCGCCCCCGAGAGCGAGATTTCGGCCGCCTGACCGAAAAGCGCCTCGCCAAGCGTCACGCGGCCGGCCTCGATCTTGCCGATATTGACCGAGACGGGCAGCTCCGGCAGCGCGAAGGGCTTCACCTCGGGCGCGGCGCCGGTGTCGCCGGGCGCCGCGACGGGCAGGCGCGGCCAGTCGATGGATTTCGCGGAAAGTTCCTCGATCTCGATCCTGCCTGACAGCAGGGCAGAGCGCGACCACGAGATCGCGCCATCGGTGATCGTCAGCCACACGCCCGCGTCATCGGCGATGCTCAGGCTGTCGAAAGTTGCGCGCGACGAAAGCGCCCCCGCAAATCCGTCAAGGCGGATCGCGCGGCCGGCAGCGGACAGGTTGTCCTCAAGAAGGCCGGTCAGGTAATCGCGGTCACGCGTTGTCTGTTCCGTGGTGGCGGGCGCGGCCGGTGCCTCTTGCGCGGCGGCGTAGCCTGCGCAGACCAGAAGCGGAAGGGCAAGGATCAGTCCGCGCATCAGAACGCCTGCCCGATGCCGATATAGATCTGCACGCCTTCGCCCGTATCGCCGCCGACCGGCCCCGCGACATCAAGCCGGATCGGCCCGATCCCGGTATTGTAGCGCAGCCCCAGCCCGGCGCCGGCATGCCAGTCGCCTGAATCGTCGAAGAAATCCACCGCGCCCACATAGCCCGCGTCGTAGAACGCCACGAGGCCGATCTTGTCGGTCACATCGGCGCGCATCTCGCCCGAAAGGGCAAGGAACCGGGTGCCGCCGCTGCGTTGTGCCCCGCCGCGCAGCACATTGACGCCAAGCGACTGGTAGGGCTGGCCGCGCACCGTGCCGCCGCCGCCCGAATAGAACAGGTATTCGCGCGGTGTCTCGATCAGGTCCGCTCCGAAGACGGCCCCCACCTGCGCGCGCGCCGCAAGCACGAACCTGTCGGACTCGCCAAATCCTCGATAGGCCCGGAAATCGCCCTTGATCTGCCCGCCCGACCCGGTGGTGCCGAAACCCAGGAAGGGGGTGGCCACGGCCTCACCGTAATAGCCCTCGGTGGCGTCAAGCGGGTTGTCGCGGTTGTCCCATGTCAGCGCGATGGGCAGGGCAAGTTGCTCGAAGGTGCGCCTCGTGCCGTTCTCGCGCACTTTTGAGATGGCGTATTTCAGCCCGATCTCGGCGGTCAGCCGCGGGTTGACGATATGGGTGAAGCCGATCCCGAAGGAAAAGTTGTCAGAGCGGTAATCGACCTCGTCAAGCGCCGAAAGCTCGGTCTCGATGAAGGCCGAGGTGTCGGGCGACAATGTGGCCGGCCGGTCGATCCGCGCGCCAAGCGTGTAATCCGCCCCGCCGGTCGACCCGCCGATCCCCGAGATTTCGCCGTCAAGGCGCAGCCGTTCCCCGCCCCCCATGAGATTGCGGTGCAGCCAGTAGCCCGACAGCGCCAGCCCGTCGAGGCTGGACAGTTCCGCCCCGAACCCGATGCGGCGGGGCTTTTCCTCGACCACGACCAGTTCGGCATCCAGCGACGGGCCGGGCGAGACGGATTCCGCCTCGGTCAGGGTGACCGAACTGAAGATTCCCGTGCGGCGCAGGCGCGCGCGCACCTGATCCAGCTTTTCGGGGTCGAACACCTCTCCGGTGGGAAAGCCCGCGATCTTTTCCAGCCGCCGGGTTCTGAGCCGCTCGTTCCCGTTGATATGCAGCGTGCCGAAGGTGACGCGCGGGCCGGGCGCAAGCGCGATATCGGCGGCAAGGGTGCTGGCGCGATGATCGGCGGTGATGCGTTGCGCGCTGCCCTCGGCCTTGGCATGGCCCTGGTTGCGCCAACCCTCGACCCCCGCCGTGGCGGCATCGACGATCGTGCCGGAAAGCGCGGGTTCTCCGGCGGCATAGCCTTCGGGAAGCTCGGTCTCGGGCGCCACCGGCGCGATTTGCGCGCGCGCGAAGGAAAAGCGCGGGCCGGGCGTCACCCGGATATCCACCGCGCGGATCGTCGCGGGCGCATCGAGCGGCGGGATCGCGCTTGCCTCGCGCCCGTCGATGCGGATCGAGATGGTGCCCGAATAGTAGCCCTCGGAATAAAGCGCCCCGAGGATGCGGGCGTAATCGGCGCGCGCCGCGGCGAAAAGATTCTGCACGTCGACGGTTTCGGCGCTGCCCGCCTCGCGCGTCAGCGAGGCCGCGGCCAGCACGTCGTGCAGATCCTTGTCCGCGCCAGGGGTCTCGAAGGTCAGCCGGTCAAGCGCATGGGCAGCCTGCGCCATCAGCACACCAAGCGCGATGGCCGACAAAAGCCGCTTTCCATGTGACAAGACCATGTCACCCCCCCCGAAACACACAGGGACAAATTCGCAGCTAATCCGCGCCTTGACCAGAGGTCCGGGCGGTTTTGTCCCGCTTCTTTTCCCGACACGCGCGAATGTGAAGGCCCCCAAGGGCCGCGTCACGGTGTCCGGACGGTCGGTGGCTGCGGGAAATCCTGTGCAAAACAGGCTCTGTTGCAGCCGAAAACGGGGCCGGCCTAGCGGTGCAGAACCGCGCCGAAGATGTGATCCATCGGGCCCGACAGATAGATCGCCAGCCATTTCGAGTAACGCTCGGGGTGGCGTTTCACATCGGCAACCAGATCGTAAAGCCCGATCCAGCGGGTTTCTGCCACCTCGTCGGGATTCGGGCGGATCGGCATGTCCCGCCCGGCATAGGCCAGGTAGATATCGACGACCTCATGCTCGATCAGCCCGCCGCCGACATCGGCGCGATATTCCAGGCGGTCGGCATGGGCGGGATAAAGCCCCTCGATGCCCAGCTCTTCGCGCAGGCGGCGGATGGCGCAATCCTCGGGGCGCTCGTTCCAGTGCGGATGGGTGCAGCAGGTATTGGCCCACAGCCCGGCCGAGTGATACTTGCCCGCCGCCCGGCGCTGGATCAGCACCTTTTCCCCGTCCAGCACGAAGATGGACACCGCCTTGTGGCGGAGTCCTTTGCGATGCGCATCAAGCTTGTCGACGGGAACAAGCGTGTCGCCTATCCAGGCGGGAATCGGTTCGGTCATTCGCGGTGCCATATCGTTGCGCCGCCGCAAGACTGGCCCGCGGCGGCGCGTGATGTCACTTGGTCAGCTTGTCCCTGAGGCAGCTTGCCGCGCCCTTCGGACGGGCGCGGGGCCGGATCTCAGGACAGGGTCGGCTGCTCGGTCTTCTGCGCCTCGGCGCGGCGGGCCAGCTCGGCGCGGTAGAGCGCCATGAAATCCACCGTATCGAGGTTGAAGGGCGGGAAACCGCCATCGCGCGTCACGTCCGAGACGATCCGGCGCACGAAGGGGAACAACTGGCGCGGGCATTCGATCAGAAGGAAGGGGTGCAGCTGCTCTTCCGGCACGCCCTCGATATGGAAGATCCCGCCATAATCGAGTTCCAGCAGGTAAAGCGGAGAATTCGTGGCCTTGTTCGTCGAGGTGATCTTGAACTTGGTGATGACGTCATACTGGTGATCGGCCGCGCGCTTGCGCGCATCGAGGCTGACCTGCACCTGCATGTCGGGTTGCACTTCGCCCGATTGCAGGCCCTTCTGCGCCACCACGTTCTCGAAGGACAGATCGCGCACGAATTGCGCCAAAATGTTCATCTTGACCTGCGGCTGCGCGGGGGCGGCACCGTTCCCGTTGGTTTCTTCGCTCATCGGTTTCTCCAAAGATCCATTCGGCACAGGGTGTAGCACCCCGGACGGCATGCCTCAATGCCCCGCTCAGTGGCGGGTCCAGCCCGAGGGGCCGCGCCGGGGCGGGGCGTTTTCGTCAAGTTCGTGGAATTCGCCGTCGATGATGTCGGGGCGGTGCGGATCGCGCCGGGGCTGGCCGGGGCCGGGGCCCATCTCGAACCGCGCGACCTGTACCCGCGCGGCCAGATGCCGCAGCACGGCCGCACGCACCCGTGGGATCAGAAGCGCGATGCCCACCGTGTCGGTGAAAAAGCCCGGCGTCAGCAACAGCGCCCCGGCCAGAAGGATCATCGCGCCATGCGCGAGCGGCGCGGTGGGATCGCCCAGCTCGGCCATCGCGCGGCGCAGTTCGGCCATCGCCTGCGCGCCTTGCGAACGCACCAGCGCCGTGCCCACCACCGCCGTCAACAGCACAAGCCCCAGCGTCGGCCACAGCCCGATCAGACCACCGACCTGAATGAACAGCGCGATCTCGATCAGCGGTACCAGCAAAAAGGCAAGAAAGATCCACATTGTCGTGTCCTTGTCGATGATCCGGGGGGCGGTGGACTTGACCCCGCCCCTGCCCTACATAAGTGGGAAGAACCGAAATACAAACTGCGTGCCGTGACCAAGGATCTATTCGATGGAGAATGCCGTGATTCAGCTGCTGGTCCTTGCCGGGATAGCGATCTTCCTGATCCTGCGTCTGAAAAGCGTGCTGGGAACGCGCGAGGGCTTTGAGAAGCCTCCTGTCCCGCTGGATACGCCCGAACCCCATTCCGCGCGCCGCAGCTTCGAGGTGATCGAGGGCGGGGCCGATCCGGACATCACCGATCACGTTCCCGAAGGCTCGCCCCAGGCGCGCGCGCTTGCGGCGATGAAGGCGGCCGAGCCCTCCTTCGGCGTCGGGGATTTCCTTCAGGGCGCGCGCGCGGCCTATGAGATGATCCTGATGGCCTTCGAGAAGGGCGAGATGGAGCGCGTGCGCCCCTTCCTGTCGCCTGAGGTCTTCGATGCCTTCTCGGGCGTGGTCAGGGCCCGCGAGGAACAGGGGCTGAGCGTTCACGCCGAATTCCTGGGCCTGCGCGAGCTGGTGCTGGAGGATGCCACCTTCGATGCCACCGCGCGCGAGGCGGAACTGACCGTGCGCTTCGGCGGAGAGCTGATCTCGGTTGCGCGCGACGCGGCGGGCCAGATCGTCGAGGGCGATCCCAAGGCGGCGCGCAAGCAGCGCGACATCTGGACCTTCGCGCGCAAGATGGGCAGCAATGACCCGAACTGGCAGCTTGTCGCCACGGGCGGGTGACGCGGATGCGGGCCTTGCGCTGGTCCGACCTTCCCGGCTGGGACCGGGACGATCACGCCGCCGCATGGGCGGCGTTTTCCATGCCGGGGGCGCCATCGGCCGACCCGCCCTCCGATCCGCGCGCCTGGTTCGAGGCGCGCTTCGATCCTGTCGAGGTCGCGCCTGCGGGGCAGGCGCATTTCACCGGCTATTACGAACCCGAACTGCCGGGTGCCCGCGCGCGCTCGGCCCGGTTCTGCGCGCCGCTTCATGCCCCGCCCCCGGATCTTGGCCCCGAAACGCCCTGGCACGACCGCGCGACCATCCTGCGCGCGGATCTTCTGGCCGGGCACGAGCTTGTCTGGCTCGAATCGCCGCTCGAGGCCTTTCTGGCGCAGGTGCAGGGATCGCTGCGGGTCCGGCTGCAAGAGGGCGGCACCCTGCGCCTGGGATATGCCGGGCGCAACGGCCGGCCCTACCGCTCGATCGGGGCCGAGCTTGTGCGCCGGGGCGTCGCCCCGCCCGAGGGCATGAGCATCGCGGTGATCCGCCGCTGGTGCGCCGACAATCCGGGCGCGGTGGCGGAATTGCTGAACACCAACCCCTCTTTCGTGTTCTTCCGCGAATGCGACCTGCCCGAAGGCCAGGGCCCCATCGGCGCGCAGGGTGTGGCGCTGAGCGCGCTGCGCAGCCTGGCGGTCGACCCCGGCATCGTGCCGCTTGGCACGCCGGTCTGGATCGACTGCCCCGGCCTTTCGCCACGCCTGATGGTGGCGCAGGATACCGGCTCTGCGATCCGGGGCGCGGGGCGGGGGGATATCTTCTTCGGCAGCGGGGACGCCGCCGGGCTGGCCGCGGGGGCGATGAACGCGCGCGGCCGCATGGTGGCGCTTTGGCCCAGGGGCCGCGCGGCATGACCCGGCGCCCGCGCAAACTCAGCCCCGAAGAGCGCGAGCTGTGGTCGCGCGTGGCCTCCAGCGCGACGGCGATGCATGCCGCCCCGCGCCGCGCCGCCACCGAGTCCCAGGACGAGGCGACGCATCATCCGGGGGCGAAGAAATCGCGCCCCGAGGTGCGGGATTTCCGCATCGGCCAGTCCGCGCCCGATTATGCCTTCCTGAACGACCTCGCCCCCTCGATCTCCGAGCAGCTTGCGCGCCAGCCGGTGGTGATGGACCGCAAGACGCATCGCAACATGACCCGCGGCAAGCTGGAACCCGAGGCCCGCATCGACCTGCACGGCATGACGCTGGCGCAGGCCCATCCCGAGCTGACGCGCTTTGTCCTTGGCGCCCATGGCCGGGGGTGCCGGCTGGTGCTGGTGATCACCGGCAAGGGCCGCAAGGGTCTGGATGACGGACCGATCCCGCAGCGTCAGGGCGTGCTGCGCCATCAGGTGCCGCAATGGCTGCGGCTGCCGCCGATGGGGGCGGTGGTGATGCAGATCGATCCGGCGCATCTGCGCCATGGCGGCTCGGGCGCCTACTACGTCTATCTGCGCCGCGGGCGCTGATCAGTTCGCCAGCCCTTCCACCGGCGCAAGGACCACGCGGGTCGCCTCTTGCACGGTCAGGATCACGCCCGGCACAAGGCCGGTGCGGCCGCGCTGATCGCCTTCCAGCACCGCGGCGACCTCGCCCGTATCGCCCAGAAGCGCGATCAGCGCGGGCGAGCGGGCAATATTGAAATGCCCCTCCCCGATCGAGAAGGCGCCGACCTCGACCATCGTCACCTTCAGATCCGCCACCCGGCCGATATCGCCAAGCGTGCCAAGGCGCGCGGGCTCCCCGGTCAGGCGCGCCGCAAGCTGGAGCGCGCGGTCCCGTTCCGAGGTGAAGATGAGGAAGGGCTGCGGCAGGCGCCCGATGCGATGCGCCTGCATGCGGAACACGTCGACATCGAGATCGGGCGAGATCAGCACCACCGCGTCGATCCGGCTGGCCGCCATGTCCTTGCCGCCGATCGCCATCTGGCGCAGCACCTCCATGGTCAGGGCGCTGCCCATGGAATGGGCCACGATGGTGATGCGCCGGGCGCCTGCCGCGCGCACCTCGGTCAAAAGGCGCTCCAGCCCGTCGCGGGCGAAAAGCGCGGAATCCCGGTCATAGGCATAGCCCATGGCGCGCGCGCGCGAGGGCCAGGAATAATGCACCAGAACGCCCGGCACCTTCAGGTCATGGCCAAGCTGCGCGACGCGGTAAAGCCCCTCGGCGAAATTGTTGTTGTAGCCATGCACGAAGACCACCGCCTCGCCGCCGCCCTGTGCAAGCGCGCGGCGCAGGTCGCCCTCGAACCCGGCGGGACCGGCATAGACCTCTTGTCGGGTGACAAGGAAATCCTGCGCCGGATCGGGCGCGCGGGTCTTCGGGGGGTAGCTGATCTCTCCGGGGTCGCGTTCGGACGGGATCGAGACATCGAAGCGCGCGAAGCGCACCTTCTCGGTGCGGGTGAAGGAGAAGTCATGGCCGGTTTCGGGGTCGGCCCCGCGCGTGGTGCCGACAAAGACCGGGCGCGCCGCAAGCGCGTCGTCATCATGCCGCACGATTTCGGGGCGCGGCGCGCAGGCCGCGGTCACGATCAGGAAAACGACAGCAACGTAGCGGCGCAAGGCGATCTCTCGGGACAGGTTTCGCGGGCAGGATAGCCTGCGCCGCGAAGCGGGGCCAGAGGGCCCGTCAGAGGACGTAGCGGCTCAGGTCGGCCGAGCGCGACAGATCCCCCAGGTGCCTTTCGACGAAGCCCGCATCGACGGTCACCGCCTCGCCCGCGCGGTCGGGCGCGGTGAAGGACAGCTCTTCGAAGACCCGCTCGATCACCGTGTAAAGCCGCCGCGCGCCGATATTCTCGACGCTCTGGTTCACCTCGGCCGCGATGCGGGCAAGCGCCGCGATCCCGTCGGGCGTGAAACTGACGCTAACCTCCTCGGTGGCCATCAGCGCGGTATACTGGCGCGTCAGCGCATTGTCGGTTTCCGACAGGATGCGCACGAAATCCTCTTCGGTCAGGGCCTTCAGCTCTACCCGGATCGGCAGGCGGCCCTGAAGCTCGGGCAAGAGGTCCGAGGGCTTGGCGATGTGGAACGCCCCGCTGGCGATGAACAGGATATGGTCGGTCCTGATCGGGCCGTATTTGGTGCTGACGGTCGTGCCCTCGATCAGCGGCAGAAGATCGCGCTGCACGCCCTCGCGGCTGACATCGGCGCCGCGGGTCTCGGCGCGGGCGGCAACCTTGTCGATCTCGTCGATGAAGACGATGCCGCTTTCCTGCACGGCTTCCAGCGCGGCGGCCCTGACCGCCTCGTCGTCCAGAAGCTTGTCGGCCTCTTCCGAGATCAGCAGATCGTAGCTTTCGGCCACGGTCATCTTGCGCCGGGTCCGGCGGCCGCCGCCGAAGGCCTTGAACAGATCCTGCAAGCCCTGGATCTGCATCTCCATCCCCGGCCCGCCCATGCCCATCATCGGCATCTGCGGCGCCTGATCGGCCACTTCCAGCTCGATCACGGTGTTGTCCAGCTCTCCGCGCTTGAGCTTGCCGCGGAACATCTCGCGCGTGGCCTCGCGCGCGTCCGATCCGGCAAGCGCCGCGATCACGCGATCCTCGGCGGCCGAATGGGCGCGGGCCTTCACCTCTTCGCGCATCCGTTCGCGGGTTTCGATCATCGCGGCATCGGCCAGATCGCGGATGATCTGCTCCACGTCGCGCCCGACATAGCCCACCTCGGTGAATTTCGTGGCCTCGACCTTGAGGAAGGGCGCACGGGCGAGTTTCGCCAGGCGGCGGCTGATCTCGGTCTTGCCGACGCCGGTGGGGCCGATCATCAGGATGTTCTTGGGATAGACCTCTTCGCGCAGATCGTCGCCCAGCTGCTTGCGCCGCCAGCGGTTGCGCAGCGCCACGGCAACGGCGCGTTTGGCATCCTTCTGGCCGATGATGAAACGATCAAGTTCGGAAACGATCTCGCGCGGGGTGAGGTTGGTCATTTCGTGATGCTCTCCACCGTCAGATTGCCATTCGTGTAAACGCAGATATCCGCCGCGATCGCCATCGCGCGGCGCGCGACCGCCTCGGCATCGAGGTCGCTTTCCATCAGCCCGCGTGCGGCGGCCAGGGCATAGTTCCCGCCCGAGCCAATCGCGGCCACGTCGTGCTCAGGCTCGAGCACGTCGCCCGCGCCGGTGATGACGTAAAGGTCCGCGCCGTCGGTCACGATCAGCATCGCTTCGAGGTTGCGCAGGTATTTGTCCATGCGCCAGTCCTTGGCCAGCTCGACGCAGGCGCGGGCAAGCTGCCCCGGCGCCGCCTCAAGCTTTTTCTCCAGCCGCTCCAGCAGCGTGAAGGCATCGGCCGTCGAGCCCGCGAATCCCGCCACGACCTCATGCCCGCCGGGCGATAGGCGGCGGACCTTGCGCGCGCTGCCCTTGATGACGGTCTGGCCAAGGCTGACCTGCCCGTCACCCGCAACCACGACGCGCCCGCCCTTGCGCACGCCGATGATCGTCGTGCCGTGCCAACCGGGAAACTTGTCTTCGGCCATGATGCCCTCCGTTCTGACGCCAGATATGAGGGTGCCCGCCCGGCCATGCAACCCTTGCCCCGGCCTTCGCCGCGGACGGCGCGGCCGCTATTTCGGACATGGGCACGAAAAAAGGTTCGGGCATGGGCACGAAAAAAGGCGCCCGAAGGCGCCCTTTTCCCGTGTGTCGCGTCGCGCTCAGATCGACGAATCGATCCAGCTTTGCAGCGCGGCCTTCGGCGCGGCGCCGACCTTGTTCGACACGACCTTGCCGTCCTTGAACAAAAACAGCGCCGGAATGCCGCGCACGCCCAGAACGGCCGGGCTGTCGGGGGTTTCGTCGACGTTGATCTTCACGACCTTGATCTTGCCCGCCATTTCCTCGGAAATCTCTTCGAGCGAGGGGCCGATCTGGCGGCAGGGGCCGCACCATTCGGCCCAGAAATCGACGACGACGGGAATGTCGGAATTGCGCACTTCGGCATCGAAGGTGGCATCGGTGACAGCGACGGTGGCCATGGGTCTCTCCTGCAAGGATGGGTTGGGGCGAAAGTAGGCGCGCCCCCCTGACACGTCAAGATGCGGTAGCTGTGCGCAATGCCGCATCAAGCTGTGCGCAGGGCAGCGCCATCAGGCTTTGGTTCGCCGTCCACAGGATGAAGATCTCGACCCTGCGGCCGGGATAGATCTGGCCAAGCGCCGCGCGATAGGCCGCCATCTGGCGCAGGATGCCAAGGGGCACCTCTTCGGGGCTGGGGGGCACCACGGCGTTCGATTTGTAATCCAGCGCGCATACCCGCTCGGGGGTAACCAGAAGCCGGTCGATCGTGCCATGGATCGTCCGCCCGCCAAGTGCTTCCAGCTCTGCCGTCAGTTCCACCTCGGCCAGGGTGCCGGGCGCAAGGAAGGGCGCCATCGCGTCCAGGGTAAGAACCCGCCGCGCCTCGGCCAGAACAGGCTCTGTTTCAGCGGAATCGGCCCCGTCTGGCCCGTTCACAAGCAGCGTTTCGGCGATGCCGGGCCAGCGATCTTCGGGCCAGAGCGGAAGATGTTCGAGCAGCAGGTGCAACTGGCTGCCGCGCCGCATCGCGCTTTGCTCGTCCATCAGCGCGCCTTCCCCCGGAAGCGCCTTCGCCCCGCCCAGATCCGAGGGCGCAAGCGCGCCCGCCGCGCGCGATACCTCAGGGGCGGGCCGGTGGCACCAGTCGGGCAGGGCAATTTCGGGTGCAGCCGCCATACCCTGCGGGGGTGGCGGGGCGTCCTCGGGCCAGGCGCCATGGTCAAGGCGCCGGATCGTGCCGAAGCCGGTCTTGATATCGCGTAGCTGCGCGCCCGGCTCGGTGCCCGCGCGGCCCAGACCCTCGGCGATCAGCGCATACCAGCTGTCATCGCCGGCGCCCACATCGCCCGCCGCAGCGACGATCAGCCATTTTTCGGCCCGCGTCATGGCGACATACAGCAGGCGCATGCGCTCCTCGCGGCTTTGCTGCTTTTGCAGGGCCTGTTCCTCGGCAAGTTCGGGCGGGCTTTCGGCGGCGGCAGCGGACCAGACCGCATCGCTGCCGTTCAGCCGGTTGACCGCGTCGCCCTGCCGGTCCTGCCGTTTCGCGGTATCGGGCAGGATGACGATCGGCGCCTCCAGCCCCTTGGCGCCGTGCACCGTCATCACCCGGATCGCGCGGCCCGCCCCTTCCGGGCGGCGCTTGATCTCTACATCGCCCGCCGAAAGCCAGACGAGAAAGCCCGTCAGGCTGGGCACTTCGTTGCGCTCGAAGGCAAGCGCCTGTGAAAGCAGCTCGTCGATCCCGTCCTCGGCCTCGGCGCCAAGCCGCGCCACCAGCCGGTCGCGCCCGCCATGGCGGGTCAGCAGCCGCTCGATCAGGTCATAGGGGCGCAGGAAATCCGCGCGCGCGCGCAGGTCCTGAAGGATGGCGACGGTCCGCGGGTGCCGGTCACTGTTGCGCAGCGCCTCCCAGAGATAGCCTGCCCGGCCATGGGCAAGGTCGAACAGATCCTTCTCGGACCATCCGAAAAGCGGTGAGCGCAGCGCCGAAGCCAGCGAAAGATCATCCTCGGGCAGAGACAAAAACGCCAGAACAGAGCCGATATCGCGCACTGCAAGCTCGGCCCCAAGGGCCATGCGGTCGGCGCCCGCGATGGCAAGGTGCTCGGCCTTGCACTGGCGGATGATCTCGTTGAAAAGCGCGTTGCGGCGCTGCACGAGGATCAGGAAATCGCCCTCATGCACCGGCCGCGCATCCCCCGCGCCTTCGGGAATGCGGGTGCCCGCGTCGATCATCCGGCGGATCTGGCGGGCGATGCGGCGGGCCAGCGTGACATATTCATGATCCTGCCCGATCTGGTCCAGCGCCCGATCCCAGGGTGCCTCTTCGGGTTTGGCGGGTTTCTCGACCGGCGGCCACAGGTCCACGCGGCCCGGAAGGCCCGCGTGAAAGGCGATGTGATGCGTGCCGCCGCCCAGCCCCTCCATCCCGTCGCGCGCGAACGTCTGATCGACCAGCCGCAGCACCGCGGGCGAAGAGCGGAAGGAATGTTCCAGCTCAAGGGTCTGAAGCGGGCGGCCTGCCGCCTCGAACTTGGCCGCGAAATGGCTGCGCATCGTCTCTAACCGGCGCAGGTCGGCCCCCTGGAAGGAATAGATGGACTGCTTGCGATCCCCCACCACGAAGATCGTGCGGGTGACATCGCGCGCGCCCTCGCCCGCCGTGAACTCGTCCGCCAGGCGTTCGATCACGGCCCATTGGCCGGGGCTGGTATCCTGCGCCTCGTCCACAAGGATGTGGTCGATCCCGCCATCCAGCCGGAACAGAACCCATTGCGCAACCGAGGGATCGGACAGAAGCCGCCCGGCATGGGCGATCAGGTCGTCGAAATCCAGCCAGCCGCGCGCCGCCTTGCGGGCGTGATAGCGCGGTAGGAAGGCGGCGGCAAAGACCCGTAGCGCATGGCTGCGCAGGGCGACCGACAGCGCGATCCGGCGCGGCCGGGCGGCCTCGACCCGCGCCATCAGATCCTCAAGATCGGGCATCAGGGCCGCCGCCGCCCCCTCGCGCAGGGCCTTCTTGGGAAAGCTGCCGATCTTGGCAGAGAAGGGCGCGGCGGCATCCTTGCCGGTCAGAAGGATGGTCTCAAGGATCTGCAATGCGGCCATCGACGGGGCGTCGACGCGGGCCAGCCTTGCCCCGGCTTTCTGGTCGTTGCCGCCGCTGGCCTCCAGCAGGGGCAGCAGGTCGCGGATCAGCGGCATGTCCCGCGCGTCGAACGTATCCTGCAACAGGGCCTGCGTGTCGAAATCCGCCGAAAGCCCGAAAAGCGCCATCGTCCCCGCGCGATCGGGTTCTGCGGGAAAAGCGTCACTATTGCGGCAGATTTCGCCCAGAAGCCGGTCCAGGTCATCGCTGGAATAGTGCCGGGCAAGCGCGTCCACCGCATCGCGGGCCGCGCCCGCCGCCATCTCTTCGACCACCTCCTTGCGCAGGAGGGTTGCGGCGCGGTCGTCCATTTCGGTGAAGTCATGCGGCACGCCCGCTTCCAGCGGAAACCGGCGCAAGAGGGCCGCGCAGAAGGAATGGATCGTCTGGATCTTGAGCCCGCCCGGCGTCTCGATCGCCTTGGCGAACAGGCGCCGCGCCTCGGCCAGCCGCTCGGCCGAGACATCCTCGACCTCGCCCAGTTCGCGCAACTGCTGGCCAAGGGCCGCATCCGGCAGCATCGCCCACTGGCCCAGACGCCGCAAAAGGCGGTTCTGCATCTCGGCCGCGGCGGCCTTGGTATAGGTCAGGCACAGAACCTTCTGCGGCTCGGTCCCGCCCAGCAGGAGCCGCGCGACGCGATCGGTCAGAACCCGCGTCTTGCCCGATCCGGCATTGGCCGAAAGCCATGTCGACTGCCCCGGAGCCGCGGCCTGCACCTGCCGTTCGGTTGCTGCGTCGCGCTGCATCAGCCAAGATCCTCCGGTGCGGGGGCGTCGCTCATGTCCCACTCGCCAAAGCGGGAGAGGTGGTCGTAATTCCCCGCCTGACGCACTGATTCCAGCGCGCGCCGCGCGGTAAAGCCGGTCTCTTCGCGCAGATAGGCGGCGATCAGGCGGGTCAGCCCGGTTTGCGTTTCGGCGATCGGTTGGGGGGTTACGGCGATCCGGGCGGTCAGCCCCTCGCCGCCCAGATGGAAATAGCTCAGCCGCGACACGGCGCAGGGGCCAAGATCGGGAAATGCCCCGCGTTCGACCATCACCGCCTCAAGCAGCAACTGCTTGTCGAAGGCATCGACCTGCTTTTCGGTGGGGGGGCGGCCGGATTTGTAGTCAAGAACATGCACGCTGCCGTCATGCAGAAGGTCGATCCGGTCGGGTGTTGCGGTCAGCCGGAAGGCGGGCGTGCGCAGATCCAGCGCGCCCTTGCGCTCGATCACGGCGGGGCTGCCTTCGCGGGCGCGCAGGGCCTCATCCGCGATGAATTGCGCGCTGATCCGCCCGATCCGGGCCAGCCAAAGCCGCTGTGCACTGGGCCAGGGGATCTCCTGGCCCAGCACCTCTTCGGAGATGCGCATCAGGCGGGCCTCTGCGGGGCCCGGCTCTTCCCCGGCGGGGCGTTCGCGCACGAAACGCTCGATGATCCTGTGCAGAACCTGGCCTCGCAGGCGCGGGTCGGGTTCGGGCAACAGCGGATCGAGCGGTCGAAGCCGCAGGATCCGCTCGGCATAGACGGCATAGGGGTCGCGGATCAGCGTCTTGATCGCGGTCACCGGCAATTCGCGCGGGCGTGCCGTGGCCGGGGGCCGGGGCGAGGGGCGGCGCGCGCGCGCAAGCACCTCCGTCGGACGGTCGAGCGTGCGGGCCATGCCAAGCCAGGTGCAGCCGCGTGCCTCCATCGCGGCAAGGGCCTCGGGGCCTTCGGCATCGGGCAAGCCGCGCAGCAGGTTCGTCAGCCGGTTCAGCCAGCGGGAAGGCACGGTTTCGGCATCCGCGTCGCGCCGCGCGGTTGCCGGGCCATGAGACGCGCGCGGCTAAGCACGACGCGCGGCGCGGCGATCCCGCGCTGGAAGTCATGCGCCGAAAGGCCGATCTGCCGTTCGGGCAGCAAAAGCCCGGACTCGAGCCGCATCCGGCGGCTCAGCCACGGATCGGGGGCGGGCATCGCGGGCCAGACCCCCTCGTTCAGCCCCGCCAGCACCACAAGATCGGCCGAAAGCACCCGCGCCTCCAGCGTGCCGAGGATGAGGATGCCCGAACGCCCGGCGCTTGCCGCGCGCACCTGGCCGGCGCGCAGAAGGCCCTGCACCAGATCGGTGTATTGCGCGGGGGAATAATCGCCCCCGGCCGGGGCTTCGCGGATCAGGTCCTGAAAGACGCGCAGGGCCTCCTGGCCGGGTTCCCGTGCCCAAAGCTCGCTTGCGCCGACGCTGCCGCCGGGCCCGGCGGCAAGGCTGCCGGCAAGGGCCATATGTGTCTCTATACAGGCGGAAAGCGGGGCTTTTTCGGCCGGCATGGCCATGTCGATGCAGGCCCCCAGCCAGTCCACCCAGTCGTGCCGCGCCTGTTCATCCGACCGCGCCGCCCAGGCCTGAAGGGAGGCGGCATCGGGGAAGGCGGGGCCGTGGCGGCGCAGGTGCAACTCCAACTCGCGCGTGAAGCGCAGATGCGGGCCGCGCAGCGCCGATCCGGTGGCCGTGAGTGGATGCTTCAGCAAAACAAGCAACTGCTCCAGCGTCAGCCTGCGCCCCATCGCACCCGCCACATGGCGCAGGAACCGCCCCGCGGCGGTCAGCGACAAGGGCTCGCCCGCGCTGTCATCGGGCAGGATGCCCCAACGGTCGAGCGCGGCGGTGACGCGCCGCGCCAGCATCCGGTCGGGCGTGATCAGTGCGGCCTCGGTGCCGGTTTCGGCGGCCTCGCGCAGCACCAGCGCGATGGCAAGCGCCTCCTGGCGCGGATCGGGCGCCTCGATCAGGGTCAGGTCCTGGGTCGCGCCGGGCAGATCGCGCAGGCTGCGGCCTTCCTGCATCCATTGGTCCGTCACCGGCGCGGGCCGCAGCGCAAGCGAGATCAGCGCATTGCGCCGCGCCGACGGTTCTGGCGCCGCGAGCCATGGCGTGACCTGCCCCGGCCCGAGATCCAGCGCCTGCATCAGCGCGGCAAAGCGGTATTGCGGATGATCCTCGGCAGGAAAAGCGCCAGAACAGAGACTGTTCCATACCGCCGCGGGCATCGAGAAGTCGAACCCCGGAAGCACGACATAGCCGTTCTTCAGCCCCGCCACCGCCTGCATCAGAAGCGATGTCGCCCCGCGAGAGCCGGTCGATCCGGCGATGATCACCGGATCGGCGGGCGGGGCGTCTTGCCACTGGCGCACCAGATGCTCGACGATGCGGCGCTGGCGGCCATCGGGATCGGGCAGCGCGTCACGCTCGAAATAGCGGGTGACGATGCGGATGAACGCCAGGCTACGGCGCCAGTGTTCGGCATGGGTCTCGGCAATGTCGAGCCGCTCCAACGCCTCGGGCGTGACGCCTTCGTGCTGCATCTCGGCCAGAAGCGTGGCCAGGCTGTCGGCCAGATCGAAATGCCCCCGGCCGGGGGCGAAATCGGGCAGGCTGTGGCTTAGCCCGTCGACCAGCCGGGCCAGTTCCAGCCGCCGCCGCAGGGGCGGGACCGCGGGCTCTGTCCCGGCAAGCGGATCGCGCCCCAGATCGGTGACCAGCCGGATGCGGGGCAACAGCCGCGCGCCATGGCGGTCGAACTCCTCGCGCACGCGCCGCTGCATCCGGCCCGAGTTCACATAAAGCCGCACGCGGGCCATTGCCTCGGGCGGGTGATCGCGCATCCGTTCGATCAGCCCGGCGACAAGCGCCTTGGGGAAATCCGTTCCGAGGGGCAGGGCGAAAAGGCGCGGCTCAGCCATCGGCGGCCCCAAGCATGCGTTCGGCCAGGGCGATGCTTTCGGGCCGGCCCACATCGCACCATCCGCCCGCATGAACCATGCCGAAGGCGCGCCCAGCTTCGATCAGCCGATCCCAGTGCCGGTTGAGCGAGAATGCCGCCCCCTCGATCGCCTCCAGCCCGTCCGGGTCCACGATCTGGGCGCCGGTATAGACGTAATCGCCGCCGCGCCGGATGCGGCCATCGGGGGACAGGCTGAAATCGCCCTTGCCGCCATGGCCCGATGCGCGTTCGGGCGGGACAAGCGCCAGAAGCGCCCCCATTGCGGCCCCGTCCCATGCGGCGCGCAGCTGCGCAACCGGGTTCGGCCCGGTCCAGACCGCATCGGTGTTCAGCGTGAAGACCGGCCCCTGCCCCAGAAGCGGCAGCGCCTTGCGCAGTCCGCCGCCGGTTTCAAGGATCTCGTCCTCATGCGACAGCAGGATGCCGCGCCCGGCAAGATGCGCCGCGATCTGTTCGGCGCGGTAATGCGTGTTGGCCACGATGCGCGCCACCCCGGCCCCTTGGGCAAGGTCGAGCGCATGGTCGATCAGCGCCCGGCCCGCCCCCGGGATCAGGGGCTTCGGTCGGTCGGCGGTCAGCGTGCCCATCCGCGTGCCGAAACCGGCCGCAAACAACATCAACGCATCGGGTGCTGCGCGCATTGGCGTTTGATCCTTTCCAGCCGTTCGGCGGTGGGCGCGGGGAAGGCCGCGCCCAGAACGCGGGCGATTCCGGCCAATTCGGGATGGGCCGCGTTCCGCTCGATATAGCGCCATGTCCGGGGGATAAGGTCGACGTAATGCGCCTTGCCCATCGCCATGCATAGCCGTGCGAAAACGCCCAGGATCCGGACCGAGCGTTGCAGCCCCAGAAGGGCGTAGATCGCCTCGAATCGACCCTGTTCCAGCCCTTTTTGCTGCGCATAGCGCCCGCGCTCGGCCCGTTCGACCGCGGGCGAGACATCGCGCCGCGCATCTTGCAGTGCGGACACGAGGTCATAGGCCGGGTGGGCGGCCACCGCATCCTGGAAGTCCAGCAGCCCGAGCCGCGCCACACCCGACCGCGCGGGCAGCCAGATGAGGTTCTCGGCGTGGAAATCCCGCAGCGCGGTCACGGGTTTTTCGTGGTCCAGCCGGGTATAGGCCTCCTGGATCAGCGCGGGCAGATCGCCGGCCGCGCCGGAGGCGGGGGCGCGGATGCCGGGCAGATACTGCTCGGCCGCAAGCCCGGTCATGGCGCCAAGCGCGGGGTCGTCAAGCGGCGCCAGCCCGGCCGGCGGTGCGTGGCGGTGCAGGTCGAGCAGGAAATCCGTGACCGCGGCATAAAGCGGCGCTTCGCGCGTGGGATCGGCGGCGATCAGGCGGGCGAGAAGATCATCGCCCAGGTCCTCAAGCAGCAAAAGCCCCTCGGCCGCCCTGTCCGACAGGATGCGGGGCGCGGAATAGCCCCGCGCGGCCAGCCATTCGGCCATATCGGTGAAACGGCGCACATCGTCGGCAGCCTCGGGGGGGCTGTCCATCAGCACAGCGCGCTGCCCCGCAAGGCTCAGCCGTTCATAGCGGCGGGCCGAGGCATCGCCTGCCAGGGGCGCGCGCCCTGCCGCGCCCCAGCCGGCGGCTGCCAGGAAGGCGCGGATCGTGTTATCCCGACCGTTCATGCGCGGGCCCCCTGGAAGGCGGGGGCGAGTTTGCTCCAGCGCGTGGCATCGCCTTCCAGCGTGACGATGCGCCCCTCGCCATCGGCCGAGGGCGCGAAGCTCAACCAAAGCGCATCGGCGGGTGCAAGCCCGGCCAGCCGGTCGGGCCATTCAATCAGGCAGATCGCGGTCTCGAACGCCTCATCCAGCCCAAGCTCGCACAGCTCGTCCGGGTGGCCCAGGCGGTAAAGATCGGCGTGCCAGATCTCGGCCCCGTCCGTGTCATAGACCTGGACAAGCGTGAATGTGGGCGAGGGCACGTCCTCGGCCCGGCCCGAGGCCGCCAGCCGCGCCTGGATCAGCGCGCGGGCGAAATGCGTCTTGCCCGCGCCGATCGCGCCGGACAGCAGCAGCGTATCGCCGGGCGCGAGAAGCGGCGCTATCCACTGGCCAAGGCGCGTGGTGGCCTCGGGGTCGGGCAGGGTGACGGAGAGGGGAAGGACGAACTGCATGGCGGCAGTTTTATCCCCCTCGGCCGGGGCCGCAAGGTGGATTGCGCCGAACCCGCTCAGGCTCCGGCGGCAACGGGCAGGGCGGGGCTGCCCGCGCGCCCGGCCGTGTCCATGCCCGGCAGCGGCGCGGGCGTGAATGCTGCCAGCGTCGCGCCGCCGTTCAGCGACACGAAGCGGCAGGACACCGCGCGCCCGTCGCGCAGACTGACCCTGGCGCCAAGCGGCGGCCTTTGCCCGATCCGGGTGGCATAGTCGCGCACATTGGCCCAAAGCGGCGAGGCTTCGCATTGTTCCTGCCAGACGCGCACCGCATCCATCACCGTCACGCGCCCCAGCGTCTCGCCCGGGTCGAAGTTCCACAGCCGCGCGAAGGCCGCGTTCGAGACGACCAGATCGCCCGAGGGCTGGAACACCGCCACCGCCTCTTCCAGCGCCTCGAGCACCTCCTGGCCCAGCTCCAGTTCGCTGCGGAACCGCCGTGTCAGGGACACTTCGGAAGAGATGTCCTCGAACAGAAAGGCGATCGCGCCGTCGGGATGTGGACGGCCCGTCACGCGATAGGTCTGCCCCGAGGGAAGCGACCAGGTTTCGGTATGAAAGCCCGCCGCACTGGCTTGTTCAAGCGCGGTCATCTGCTGGCGCCAACTGCGGTAATCCTTGGGCTCGGGCATCATCCGCGCCTCGCGCAGGCGGTCGAGAAAGGCATAAAGCGTGGGCCGCCCCGACAGGAATTCCGCGCCAAGCTGCGTCAGGTCGATCAGCGCGGGATTGGACAGCTGCAACTGGCGCTGGCCATCGAAGATCGCCAGTCCTATCGGCAGATCCGCGAAGGTCTTGGTCAGGGTCTGCACGAATTCCCGCAACGAGCGTTCCGCGCGCACCGTGGCATCCGCGGGCAGCGCGAAATGCACCGAGCCGCCGTCATGGGGAAGGCCGTGGCAATCGAACCATGCCGGGCCGCCGCACTCTGTCATGGCCTTCATCCGCCGCGGGCCGGCGGCGCCGGCGGCGGGGGGCTGGTCGAACAGGCGCGGCAGGGGCCATGCCAGGACGCCGCTTTCACCGTCAAGCGCGCCGGAGCGGGCCAGATAGGCCCGGTTGGCCCAGACCACCTGCCCCGCCGCATCCTCGCGCCAGGACAGCGCGGGCGACAGATCGGCGATCTGGCGCAGCAGATCAAGCTCATCCTCAAGCGCGCGGTGCGACAGCGTATCAACAAGCACGCCATGCCCTTCGGCCTGCGGGTCGATCAGGGTGATGCGCGCCAGCCCGTTCACATCCTCGGCGATCAGCCGCATGGCGCCCGCCTGTGCCACCAGCTCTATCCGGCCCTGCTGCGCAAGCGCGCCGATCGCGTCGCAAAAGCCCGCAAAGCGCGGCGCCAGAAAACCCGCCAGCCGCGCCCAGTCGGTGCGGCCTGCGGGCGCCGCGTTCAGAAGCGCGCGCGCGGGGGCGGTTGCGTCCAGCAAGTCCTGATCCTCGAACAGGAAGATCGTCTCTTCCAGCGCGGGCAGCGTGACGGCATTGCGCGTGCGCGGCCCGATCCGGTCCAGCAGCACCGCGATGATCATCAGCGCGATCACGCCCGAGCCGACCGAGGTTGCCACAATCACCAGCGCCAGAACCCAATGCTCATACATCCTGACCGCCCTTTCATTGCCGCCCCGGTCCGAGCATTCGCAATGAAAGGTTAACGCGCCGTTAAGCCTGTTTCCCTTACTCCGATATCAACACGTTTTCACCAAGCGCGGGATTGTCCGGCGCCTCGATCCGTTCGATGGGCCAGATGGCCTCGACCACCGCGCCCGAGCGGGCCGGCGCCTCGGAGCCTTTCAGGAACGGATCGGTGCCGTTGAAGAACCGCAGCCGCGCGCCGGTGCGTTCCAGAAGCGTCTTGGCGATGAACAGCCCAAGGCCCATGCCCTCGTATTCCGGGCGGGGGTTGCGGTCTGCCTCGGCGCGGCGCGTGCTCAGGAACGGCTCGCCGATCCGGCCCAGAAGTCCGGACGGATAGCCCGCCCCGTCATCCGAGATCCGCAGGGTCAGTTCCGTATCGCTCCAGATGGCGTCGATCCAGACGGTGGATTGCGCGAAATCCACCGCGTTCTGGACAAGGTTGCGGATTGCATGGATCAGTTCGGGATAGCGGAAAATCGTCGGCTGGCGCTCGCTGGCTCCGGTCGCGGGCGCCAGGTCGAACAGAATCTCCTTGCCGCGTTCCAGATGCGGCTCGGCCGCTTCGCGCAGAACGGCCAGAAGGGGGGCGCTGCGCAGATGCAGATCCTCTTTGCCCGCCCGGCCCATCGAGCGCAGGATGTCGCGGCACCGATCCGCCTGATCGCGGATCAGGATCGCGTCCTCTTTCAGCAGGGGCTGATCGCCAAGCTCGTCCGCAAGCTCGGCCGAGACAAGCTTGATCGTCGCAAGGGGGGTGCCCAGCTCATGCGCGGCGGCGGCGACGACCCCGCCAAGGTCCGTCAGCTTCTGTTCGCGCGCAAGGGCCATCTGCGTGGCCAGAAGCGCATCGCCCATCGCGTGGATTTCCTGCGCGACCCGGTGGGCATAGACGCCCAGGAACACGACCCCGATCACGATCGCAAGCCAGTAGCCGAATTCCACCACCGGCGGCACGGCGATCAGCATGCCCGAAGTGGTCATCAGCGGGGCATGTACCCAAGCTGCGATCGAGATCATCACGATCGTCGCCAGACCGAGAAGGATGGTCGGGCGTTTTTGCAGCGCCGTCGCCGCGATCGTGACGGGCACCAGGATCAAGAGCGCGAAGGGGTTGTTCAACCCGCCCGTCAGCGCCAGCAGCAAGGCCAGCTGGGCGGTATCGAACAGCAGTGTCACCATGGCTTCGGTTTCGGTCAGCCGCTTGTTCTCGGGGAACAGGAAGATCGACACGAGATTGGCCGCGACGGCTGCCCCCACCGTCATCAGGCACAGGCCAAGATCAAGCGCGATGTCATAACAGCACCAGGCCACGAAGATCGCGGCAAGCTGCCCGACGATGGCGGTCCAACGCAGATAGATCAATGTGCGCAGGCGAACCCAGTCCTGGTGCGTTTCGTGCGGCTGTGCGCCGACGGGAAGGAACTGGTTCATGATGCGTCCTGATATCACATTTTCGCGCAAATGCATTGATAGTAGGGCTGTGCTGCGCGATCAATGCACGACGCCGAACACTCAGGATATGCCCATGCCCATCACCGCCCGTACCGCCGCCATTGCCGCCACCGTCGTTGTTGCGGCAGGTCTGGCCGCAACCTGGTTTGCCACCCAAGGGGGCGACAAGGATATCTTCGCCCAATGCCGCAAGGGTGTCGTGGCCGGGGGCAGCGCCGCGATCGGCGGGCCCTTCACGCTTGTCTCGGAAACCGGGGAAACCGTGACGGACAAGGATGTAATCAAGGGCCCTTCGCTGCTTTACTTCGGCTATACCTATTGCCCCGATGTCTGCCCGCTTGACAGCATGCGCAACGCAGAAGCCACGATCCTTCTGGAAGAGCGCGGCTACGAGGTCACGCCGATCTTCATCTCGATCGATTCCGAGCGTGACACGCCCGAACTTCTGACCGAGTTTACCGATGTGATGCATCCGCGCATGCTGGGCCTTTCCGGCACGGCCGAGCAGGTCAAGGCCGCAAGCCAAGCCTATCGCACCTATTACAAGGTGCAAAATCCGGGGGACCCCTACACGCTGATCGACCACTCGACCCAGACCTATCTGGTCTTTCCCGAGACCGGCTTTGCCGAGTTCTTCAACCGCGACACCACGCCCGAGGAAATGGCCGACCGGGTGGCCTGTTTCGTGGATGCCGCAAAGCCGCGTTAAGACCGGCCGGGACAGAGCGTTTGACCCGATAGGCATGTCACACTAGAACGAATGCAATCAGGAACAGGCGGGAACAGACATGTCGGATGATGAGAACATCGAACTTGGGCCAGATCCCTCCCTGTTGCTGGTGGATGACGATGCTCCGTTTCTGATGCGCCTTGCGCGGGCGATGGAAAAGCGCGGCTTCAAGCCTGAAACGGCGGAGACCGTCGCCGCGGGCAAGGCCATCGCGCATGCCCGTCCGCCCGCCTATGCCGTGGTCGACCTGCGCCTTGAGGATGGCAATGGCCTCGATGTCGTCGAGGCGCTGCGCGAACGCCGTCCCGATGCCCGTATCGTGGTCCTGACGGGCTATGGCGCGATTGCGACGGCGGTGGCCGCGGTGAAGATCGGCGCCACCGACTATCTGTCCAAGCCTGCCGACGCCAATGACATCACTAACGCGCTGCTGGCGCGGGGCGACAACCTTCCCCCGCCGCCCGAAAACCCGATGAGCGCGGATCGCGTCCGCTGGGAACATATCCAGCGCGTCTATGAGCTGTGCGACCGCAACGTCAGCGAAACCGCCCGCCGGTTGAACATGCATCGCCGCACGCTTCAGCGCATCCTGGCCAAGCGCAGCCCGAGGTAACGGCGTTCCGGAATCAAAAAAGGGCCCCGCGCATCCTGCGGGGCCCTTTTCATGTCGTCATGGCGCTGCGGTCAGACCGGCGGCTTGCCGCGAACGGCGCGGGCGATCATTGCGACGACGAACAGGATCAGGAAGATCACGAACAGGATCTGTGCAATCCCTGCGGAAGCGCCGGCGATCCCGCCGAAGCCAAGAGCAGCTGCGATCAGTGCGATCACAAGAAACGTAAGGGCCCATCCAAGCATGGTTTTCTCCTTCGGGTTCATTGGGTTCAGTGACGAACATGCGCATCGGCGCATCTGGTTGAAAACGCCGGCATACCGCAGCCGGTTCCGGTCGGGGGCGGAAATTTATTTGCCCGAAATCACGGAACCGGGCGGCAGGTCCGTGCGTTGACCGGCACTGGCCTGATCGGGAGATGGCACGAAAATGGAGATGAACATGTTCGAGCTTACGGGATTTGGCGGCCTTGTGCTGCTGGCACTCGATATCTGGGCGCTGGTGTCGATCATCGGCTCTTCGCGGCCCACGGGTTCCAAGGTTCTATGGGCGCTGCTTGTGATTCTGCTGCCGCTTGTCGGTTTCCTGATCTGGCTGATCGCAGGCCCGCGCTCTGCCGTGCGCGGGGCCTGATGAACCTGCCTCTAAGGTGAAAACTGCCTCACTTTGCCCGCCCGCGCATTTGCCGGGCGGGTATTTTCGTTCCTGCTGCGACAAGGAACCTAATGCCGTCACCGGCGTTGAAACGTGATACGCTGCCAGTCTTCGCAACTGGCGGCGGACGGACGGAGAGAGAGATGCAGGCATCGGAAGATACCGCAATCAAGGACGAGCCGATCGAGGCGCTGCTGATGCGGGCGCGGATGCAGGGCCGGGCCGTGCTGGAGGATCAACGCGCGCTGTTACGGGCCGAGGCGCAGATGCGCGCCGGGGCGCTGCAAAAGGGCCTGTTTCTGGGCGCCATCGCGCTTTGCCTTGGCATCGTCGCGCTGAACGCGCTTGGTGCGGCGCTTGTGGTGCTTGTGATGCGGGCGGGCCTGCCGCTTGGACCCGCGGTGCTGCTGGTCGGGCTGGCGGGGTTCGTTGCTGCCGTCCTTGCAGCGCAATTCGCCGCGAAATCGGCGATGCAGGCACTGAACACGCCCAGCCCCAGTCTCTCGGCGCTGTCCACTCATGCGAAGACCATCAAGGAGACCTTGAGATGAGCAAGAAATCCGACGTGAACGATATCGAGGACCGCCTGTCCGACGATCGCGCGGCCCTGGGCGAGACCTTGGCCGAGATCCTTGCGCGGGTCGGGCCGGCATTCGCGCTGGAATACGGCGTGGCGCATCTGCGCGACAATGCCGATGTCTATGCGCGGCGCGCGGGGCAAACGGTGATGAAGAACCCATTGGCATTCGCGCTGATGGGGGCGGGCCTGGCCTGGATGCTTCTGGGCAATCGCGACCCGGCTGCCTCTGACACCGCGCGCCGGAAACTGCACGAGGCGGCCGAGGATCTTTCGGACGAGGTGGATGCGGTGGCCGACCGCTGGGCGAAACGCCTCGACAAGCTGCGCCGCAGCGCTTCCGAGCAGATTTCGCGGATCGAGGCCGAAGCCGCCAAGGGGCTGGAGGATGCGCGCGATTTCACGACTGAGAAAGCCTCTGTTCTTGCGGAATTCGCCGAAGGCGTGAAATCCGAACTGGCCGGGGGGCTGGCCGATCTTTCCGCCGAGGCGCGCCGCAAGACCATCGCCGCGCGCGAAGCGGCCTATGCCGCGCGCCTCAATGCCGAGGCCGCCGCGAAAGCCGCGGGCCAGCAGACCGCGCGCTTCGTGCAGGACCATCCGCTTGTCACCGCGGCGCTTGGCATCGGGCTTGGCGTGGCGATCGCCGCCGCCGTGCGGAGCCGCCCGGAAAAGCCGGTGCCGGGGGGCGATCTTGGCCAGAAGCTTGCCGATATCCTGTCGGGCGAGGCAGAGGCCGCGCTGCGCAAGCTGGGCACGCGGCATTAGGAAATGCCGCGCATCCGCAATGAGGAAAGGGCGTGGCTTTCGGCCACGCCCTTCGTGTTTTTAGCCGTCCTGCCCGCGCCTATTCGGCAGGAAGGGCCTGGGCCTCTTCGCTCAGCGGGTGGGGCAGGTGGACCAGCATTTCCCTGGGGCAGACCTGCAGGAAGTTGGCGCGCTCTGCCTCCCAGTTTTGCAGGATCTCATGGCCCTTCTTGCTGCCGGTCTCCTGCACATGGCGCTCGACCAGCCCCCTGAGCTGGGCTTCCCAGTGCGGATGCGTCACCGCGCAGGTCACAAGGCTTTCGAGGTTCATGTAATCCTCGGCCACCCCGTCGGGATCGTAAAGATAGGCCATCCCGCCGGTCATGCCCGCGCCGAAATTCGCGCCGATCCGGCCAAGGATCACCGCAACGCCGCCGGTCATGTATTCGCAGCCGTTCGAGCCGCAGCCCTCGACCACCACCGACGCGCCCGAGTTGCGCACCGCAAAGCGTTCGCCCGCGCGCCCGGCTGCGAACAGATGGCCATCCGTCGCCCCGTAAAGCACCGTGTTGCCGATGATGGTGTTCTCCGACGCCATCAGGGGCGAGATCATCGGCGGGCGCACGACGATGGTGCCCCCCGAAAGCCCCTTGCCCACATAGTCGTTGGCATCGCCCGACACCTCGATCTTCAGCCCCGGCGCGGCGAAGGCGCCAAGCGATTGCCCGCACGACCCCGTCAGCTTGACCGTCAGGTGATCGGGTTGCAGCGCGTTGCGCATCCCGAAGTTCTTGACGATATGGCTGGACGCGCGCGTGCCGATCGTGCGGTGGGTGTTGCGCACGGCGTAGGAGAGCTGCATCTTCTCGCCATCCTCGAAGAAGCGGTGGCCGTCCTTGATGATCTCGGCATCCAGCGTGTCGGGCACGAAGTTGCGCGGCTTGGAACGGTCGTAGACGATCTTGTCCCAGCCATCGACGGTGATCAGCAGCGGGTTGAGGTCCAGGTCGTCCAGATGCGCCGAACCGCGGCTGACCTGGGTCAGCAGGTCGGCCCGCCCGATCACCTCGTCAAGCGAGCGTGCCCCGATCGAGGCGAGGATCTCGCGCACTTCCTGGGCATAGAAGGTGATGAGGTTCACCACCTTGTCGGCCGTTCCGGTGAACTTGGCGCGCAGCGCGGGGTCTTGGGTGCACACGCCCACCGGGCAGGTGTTCGACTGGCACTGACGCACCATGATGCAGCCCATCGCAATCAGCGCGGCGGTGCCGATGCCGTATTCCTCGGCCCCCATCATGGCGGCCATCACGATGTCGCGCCCGGTCCGCAGGCCGCCATCGGTGCGCAGCGTCACCCGCTCGCGCAGGTTGTTCATCGCCAGAACCTGATGCGCCTCGGTCAGGCCCATTTCCCACGGAAGACCGGCATATTTGATCGAGGTCGCGGGGCTGGCCCCGGTGCCGCCGTTGTGGCCCGAGATCAGGATCACGTCGGCCTTGGCCTTGGCCACACCGGCCGCGATCGTGCCCACGCCCGAGGACGCGACCAGCTTCACCGTCACCTTGGCGCGCGGGTTGATCTGCTTGAGGTCGTAGATCAGCTGCGCGAGGTCTTCGATACTGTAGATGTCGTGGTGCGGCGGCGGCGAGATCAGCGTCACCCCCTTGGTCGAGTGCCGCAGGCGCGCGATCAGGTCGGTGACCTTCATCCCCGGAAGCTGGCCGCCCTCGCCGGGTTTGGCGCCCTGGGCGACCTTGATTTCCAGCTCTTCGCAGTGGTTGAGGTATTCGGCGGTCACGCCGAAACGCCCCGAAGCCACCTGCTTGATCTTGGCCGAGGGGTTGTCGCCATTCGGCTCGGGCACGAAATGCGCCGGGTCCTCGCCGCCCTCGCCCGAGTCGGATTTCGCACCGATGCGGTTCATCGCCACGTTCAGCAGCTTGTGCGCCTCGGGCGACAGCGCCCCCAGCGACATGCCCGGCGTGACAAAGCGTTTGCGGATCGAGGTGATCGACTCGACCTCTTCGATCGGCACCGGCTTGCCCAGCGTCTTGATGTCCAGAAGGTCACGGATATGGATCGGCGGATTGGCCCGCATCGCGGCCGAATACTGCTTCCACAGATCGTAGGAGGCGCGGTCGCAGGCCGATTGCAGCATGTGCATCGTCTGCGCTTCCCAGGCGTGCTTTTCGCCCGTGCGGCGTGCCTTGTAGAAGCCGCCGATCGGCAGCACGTCCTGCCCGCCCTTCCAGCCCCGGGCATGCGTATCGACCAGCTTGTGCTGGATGCCGTGCAGGCCGATCCCCGAAATGCGGCTGTGCATGCCGGGGAAATACTCGGCCACCATGGCACGCGAGAGGCCGACGGCCTCGAAGTTCAGCCCGCCGCGATAGGACGAGATCACCGAGATCCCCATCTTGGCCATGATCTTCAGCAGCCCCGCGTCGATGGCGTCGCGGTAGCGGCGCATCGCGTCGATCAGCTGGCCCTCCAGAAGGCCGCGCTCGATCCGGTCCGCGATGCTGTCCTGTGCGAGATAGGCGTTCACCGTCGTCGCGCCGCAGCCGATCAGCACCGCGAAGTAATGCGCGTCGATACATTCGGCCGAACGGACATTGACCGAGGTGAAGGTGCGCAGCCCCTTCTTCGTCAGCCAGCTATGCACCGCCGAGGTCGCAAGGATCATCGGCATCGCCACCCGCTCGGGGCTTTGGTGTTCATCCGTCAGCACGATATGCGCCGCACCCGAACGCACGGCATCCTCGGCCTCGGCGCGGATGCGTGCGAGCCCGTCGCGCAAGGCGTCCTGATCGGCCTCGGCGGCGAAGGTGCAGTCGATGATCGTGACCGCATCGCCGAACTGGCGCAGCATCCGGGCATATTCCTCATTCGCGATGAACGGGCTTTCAAGGATCAGGATCTCGGCCTGAGAGCTGTCTTCGTCCAGCACGTTCTTGAGGTTGCCGAAGCGCGTCTTAAGGCTCATCACGCGGCTTTCGCGCAGGCTGTCGATCGGCGGGTTGGTGACCTGGCTGAAGTTCTGGCGGAAGAAATGGCTCAGTGGGCGATACTGCTTGGACAGCACCGCGGGCGGCGTATCGTCGCCCATCGAGGCGATCGCCTCCTTGCCGTCCTCGGCCATCGGCGCAAGGATCTGTTCCAGCTCTTCGACGCTGTAACCGGCGGCAATCTGGCGCTTGCGCAGTTCGGCGCCCGAGAATTGCGCCTTTTCGGGAACGTCGCGCATGATCGCGTTCAGATCCACCACCTTCTCGACCCATTCGCCGAAGGGCTGGCTATGGGCCAGACGGTCCTTGATCTCGGTATCGTGGTAAAGTTTGTGCTCGCGCATATCCACGGCGATCATCTGCCCCGGTCCAAGCGCGCCCTTTTCGCGCACGTTGGATTCGTCCACCGGAACCATGCCCACCTCGGACCCCGCGATCAGCAGCCCGTCGCCGGTGACGACATAGCGCATCGGGCGCAGGCCGTTGCGGTCAAGCCCGCCGCAGACCCAGCGGCCATCGGTCATGGCAAGGGCGGCCGGGCCGTCCCAGGGTTCGATCACCGCGTTGCAATAGGCATACATGTCCTGCCAGGCCTGCGGCATGTCGGTCGTGGCCTTGGACCAGGCCTCGGGCACCAGCATCGTCTTGGTCATCGGCGCCGAACGGCCCGAGCGCACCATCACCTCGAACACCGCGTCCAGCGCGCCCGAATCCGATGCGCCCACCGGGATGATCGGCTTGATATCCTCGGCCATCTCGCCGAAGGCCGACGAGGCCATGCGGATCTCGTGGCTTTTCATCCAGTTGGTGTTGCCCTTCAGGGTGTTGATCTCGCCGTTATGGGCAAGCATGCGGAAGGGCTGGGCCAGCCACCATTGCGGGAAGGTGTTGGTGGAATAGCGCTGGTGATAGATGGCGAAGGCCGATTCGAAACGCTCGTCCATCAGGTCTGGGTAGAAGACGGCAACCTGTTCGGCCAGCATCATGCCCTTGTAGATGATCGACCGGCAGGAGAGAGAGCACAGGTAGAGCCCTGCGATCTGCGCGGCGATGGCGGCCTTCTCGATCCGGCGGCGGATGATGTAAAGCTCGCGCTCGAACTGTTCCTCGTCGATGTCCTTTTCGCAGCGGATCAGGATCTGCTCGATCTCGGGGCGGGTGGCATTGGCCTTTTCGCCCAGCACTTCGGTATTCACCGGAACGTGGCGCCAGCTATAGATGTAGTGGCCCATGCGCAGCACTTCGGTTTCCACGATCGTGCGGCACCGCTCTTGCGCGCCGAAATCGGTGCGCGGCAGAAAGACCTGACCCACGGCGATGCGCTTTTGCATGTCGGGCTCGTGCCCGGTGCGGCGCACCTGGTCGTAGAAGAAGGGCACCGGGATCTGAAGGTGGATGCCCGCGCCGTCGCCGGTCTTGCCATCGGCATCCACCGCGCCACGGTGCCAGACGGCGCGCAGTGCGCCGATGCCGTTGTCCACGACCTTGCGGCTGGCCTTGCCGTCGATCGACACCACAAGCCCAACCCCGCAAGAGGCATGTTCGTCATCGGCCCGGTAAAGGCTGTTCTCCGCCATCCACTTGCGCTTGGCTTCCTCGGCGGCAACCCAGGTTTCATCATATTTGGTCATGTCAGTGCCTCCTCGAAGAGTGGGTGTTCCGCGTGCGGTCGAACCGATGCCGGTTCATGCCGCCCGCGGTGCGGACAGAAAGGCGGACGCGGCGGGGGCGCCCGAGAATTGCATTGGTGACGATGGGTTCAAGATATCCCGCGCCACGGAGTTTCCGTGCCAGCCCATGCCCCAGACCGGGAAAGATGAAATGCATCATGTTGGGCGCCTGGCCGAACCGGTCGGCATGGATCAACTCGCCCGCGGTTGCGCCGTGCAGGACGGTCAGCGGACAGTTCAGCCCCGCAGGTTCGGGAACCGTCGCAAAGGGCCAGTCGGTGATCTGTTCGCGGAACCTTTCCCAGCGTGGCTCGTCGGGCATGATCCGGGGATGGACCGAGTATTGCGGAACGATGGCCAGAACGCCGTCCAGCGGCATGAGCGCGGCCAGGATCAGCGCGGCACTGCCTCCCATGGAGTTGCCGATGGCCACGACCCGTGCCGCGCCGATCGCGGCGGCGGTTTGCCGCACCGTCTGGGCAGTCAGGTCGGCAATGCCCGGCGCATTCATCCAGCTACGGCTTTGATCCGAGATGAAGAGCACGTGATTTTCGCCGTTTGTGCTGGCCAGACGGAAGAACTCGGCAGGCGGTTCCTCATGCGGGATGCTGCCCACTCCGGCGAAGGAGACTACAAGCCGTTCCGAACGGCCGGGCATGTAGCGGATGCGCAGCGGCGGCTCGTGCAGGGTTTCGACAAGCGTCGTCATGACCGTCCCCCGATCCGGGGAAGCGCGGTCATCAGCATGTCGCAATCGAAGATCGGTTCGGCGGCGGCGAACCCGTCTTCGCCCGGAAAGGCGAAGGAGGCGGGGGGCTGCGCTGTCGTCACGCTGTCGCCCTGGGCATTGTCGAAGGTTTCGGTATCGCCGAAGAACACCCGCATCTCGCGGTTGACATATTGCATGCCGCGCCGGCGCGAGACGAAATTCCCCGCGCCGTCGAAGGCGCTCAGGTCGAACTCGCAGCGTTCAAGCGGCACGCCGTCGATCGTCACCCTCTCGCCCGTCAGCCGGTCAAAGCCGCGATAGCGCCGCACCTCGCCGAAATTGTTCGCCGTGACGAAATCGTAATCGTCGCGGCCCGTGGTCAGCAGCGCCGAGAACGAGGCGTGATCGGTCGATCCGGCCTCGTCCAGCAGGTCGACCTCTCCGGTTTCATGCGCGTAGGATTCCATCCAGCGGGTTTCCGCGTCGATCAGGCTGGTGAAGTAGATGCCCGACCCGTCGGCATAGGAAATCCAGCGTGCGCCGGGCGCATCGTCCGCGCAGCGGTAGTGGTTGGCCACGGTGCACTGGCGCAACTGTACCGTCACCAGAACCTCGCACCCTGCCGGGGGGGTGAAGGTTTCGGCACGCCCCGGCGCGGCGCCCGCAAGCACCGCTGAAACCGCCAGGATTGCCGAACCCGTCTTCACATGCGCCTCTTTTGTCGTGTGTTGCGGCCGGGGCGGATTATTCCGCCGCCACCTGTGCCGCCTGGCCAAGATAGTCGATCACCGCAGCCCCTGCCTCGCGCCCGTCGCGGATGGCCCAGACCACAAGGCTTGCGCCGCGCACGATGTCGCCCACGGCAAAGACGCCCGGGATGCTGGTGGCATGGCTGCCGAACGCGGCCTTCACGGTGCCCCAGCGAGTGACCTCGAGCCCCTCGACGCCCCAAAGCTTCGGCAGGTCTTCGGGTTCGAACCCGAGCGCCTTGATCACCAGATCGGCATCTTCGAGATAGTCCGACCCCTCGATCACCTCGGGCGACTGGCGGCCCCCCGCGGCCGGGGGGCCCCGGGGCCAGGGCTCCGCCGTCCCGCCCCCGGCGGGGGTGGCCGGGAAGACGGCCCGCGCGGTGCTCCCCACGGATTC
>CALMEG010000300.1 GCA_937863185.1 uncultured Paracoccaceae bacterium
CTGAGTTTGCAGGACGCCATCGCCGTTCCCGGCTTGCCCAAGATGGGCGTGAAAACGGTCAACAGTTACATCGACATGTTCCGCCGCTTCTGGGACTGGGCGGAACGGCACGGGCGCGCGCCGCACAAGCTGTTCGACGGCATGAAGGTTGCGAAGGCCAAGCAAGCCGCAGGTGAGGGCAAGGCGTACAGCAAGGAAGAGCTTTCCCGCCTCTACGTCGAGTTGACGGAAAACCGCTCTGGACTGGTCAAGAAAGACGATCACAAGTGGGGAACTCTTCTGGCGATGTTCACCGGGGCACGTTTGCGGGAAGTCGCGCAACTGGTGCCGTCTGATGTGCGGAATGAGGGAGGTATCTGGTATATCGACATCAACGCGGATGGTGAGAATAAAAGCCTGAAATCGCCTGCCGCCAAACGCCGGGTGCCCGTCCATTCGGAGTTGATCCGGCTTGGCTTTCTCGAATGGGTCGAAGGCTGCGCCAAGCAACCGCGCCTGTTCATGTCGTTCACGCACAACACCAAAGAAGGCTATGGCCGCAATCTGGGAAGATGGTTCGGCACGTTCCTGACCAAGATCGGCATGAAGGAAGACGGTCTTGTCTTCCACAGTCTGCGCCACACTGCCATTACCCGGATGCGACAAGCCAGTGTCGAGTTATCGCTTGTGCAAGAGATCGTCGGGCATGAGCGCGACACCGTGACAGACGGATACTTTGGCGAGGGCAATCCGTGACAAACACGCGCATCGAGAGTCGGCGCGACGATGACAGAATAACATTTGATGGACGCGCGCTGGTGTTCACAAGTCGGATGACGCCTGTCATTCGATTGCTTGCCTTGGTCTTTACGATTCCCTTCCTCGCGCTGCTGCCTGTTTACATTCGGGAGGCGCCATTTTCTGACTGGCACACGCTTTCCGGTCCGATGCTGTTTATAACGTTGTTTTTCACACTCCTGCCGCTACTCCTGTTTTGCGCGAGCCTGTATTTCACGTTCTGGCATCCCAACAAGACCATCCGTCTTGATCCTGACAGCAAGACCGCTGAGCTCACCTTTTGGGCGCCCTTGCGTCGCGTGAACCAAACCTACCCTTTGCAGGATATGAAGATCGCTTATGTCGCGCTGGAAGCCGATTACCCTGCGTATGATGAGCCCCATGTCATGCTAAAGTTTCCAGACGGGCGGCGACTACGCATGGAATGTTTTTATGACGACGATGAGACCAGGTTTTGGGTAGGGGAAATCACCGCTCGCATTTCGGATGCAAGCGAAGCGGCTTGAACGCCGCCAGCGTGTAGCAAGACAGGTGGCATGCCGCCTGAACGAAAAACCAATGCATCTACGGCCGTTCCGTTCACCCTCGCGGGGCAGAGACTAGCCCGGCTGCGGCGCGTTCGCATATATCGGCAATGCGCGGGTCATGTGCGCAGCGACCTCGCACCGCCCAACCGCACAGAACGCCCTAGCCCTGCCGTGACAGCTTGCGCAGGATGCCGTGCAGGGTCTGGACATCGGCGCGGGTGAAGGGCATGCGCGACCACATGTTGCGCAGGTTCAGCTTCATGTTTGGCGCCTTGCCGGGCGGAAAGAAAAACCCTGCCGCGTCAAGGCGTTCCTCGAAATGATCGCCCAGCTTCTCGATCTCGATCCGGCTCGCCATGTCGGCGCCCGCCAGGCCCGGATCGACGGGCGGCGCGTCGCTTTGCCCGCGCATCCACTCATAGCCCGTCAGCAGCACCGCCTGCGCCAGGTTGAGCGAGGGGAAGCCCGGATTCACCGGCACCGTGATGATCGCGTTGGCGCGGCTGACATCCTCGTTCTCAAGGCCGGCGCGTTCGGGCCCGAACAGCACGCCGACCCGCGCCCCCTGCCCGATCAGCGCCCGCGCATGGGCCATCGCGCTTTCGGGCGTGTGGATGGGCTTGGTCAGCTCGCGCCCGCGCGCGGTGGTGGCAAAGACGAAATCGCAATCCCCGATCGCGCCGGGCAGATCACCAAACACCCCCGCCCGGTCAAGCACCTGCCCCGCCGCCCCCGAGGCCATCGCCACCGCGCGCGGATTGGGCCAGCCGTCGCGCGGCGCCACAAGGCGCATCCGGTCCAGCCCGAAATTCAGCATCGCACGCGCCGCCGCGCCGATATTCTCGCCCATTTGCGGGCGCACAAGGATGAAGACGGGCCTCGGGTCGGTCATGGCGGTTCCTTTTTGTTGCCCCGCGCATAAGGCCGCGCGGCCCCACTGGCAAGGGCGCGCGCCTTGCGCTAGGAAGACCAAAACCTGAAAGGAACCCCGGATGGCCGCCGAAGATCGCCCCCAGCTGTATCTGATCACGCCCCCTGCGCCGGATCTCGATCTTTTTCCCGGCCTGCTTGCCCGGGTTCTCGACAGCACGCCGGTCAGCTGCCTTCGCCTGGCACTTGCCAGCCGCGACGAGGACACGATCGGCCGCGCCGCCGATGCCTGCCGCATGGTCGCGCATGAGCGTGACATCGCCATCGTGATCGAGAACCACCTCAAACTGGTGGAACGCCACGGGCTTGACGGGGTGCACCTGTCCGACGGCGCGCGTTCGGTGCGCGCCGCGCGCAAGGATCTGGGCGCGGATGCCATCGTGGGGGCCTATTGCGCAGCCTCCCGGCACGAAGGCATGAACGCCGGCGAGGCCGGGGCCGATTACGTCTGCTTCGGCCCGCTTGGCGACAGTGCGCTTGGCACCGGCACGCGGGCCGAACGCGACCTCTTCACCTGGTGGTCCGACATGATCGAGGTGCCGGTCGTCGCCGAAGGCGCGCTGACCCCCGCGCTTGTGCGCGACCTCGCCCCCGTCACGGATTTCTTCGCCATCGGCGACGAGATCTGGAGCACCGAAGACCCGGTGGCCGCGCTCGGCGCGCTCTGCGCCGCGATGGGCTAGCCCGGCCATGGCCGGCTGGATGGAGGACGGGCCGATGGGCGATGTCGGCGCCCCTATGCCCGGAGAGCTGCGCGTCGAGCGCGCCGATCTGGCCGCCCATATCCAGGGCCTGCCGGGACCGCGCGCCCTGATCGCTATCACGGGCGCGCCGGGCGCGGGCAAATCCCACCTTGCCCGCGAACTCGCCTCCGCCCTTCAGGCGCGCCATCCCGGCGGCACCGCCATCGTGCAGATGGACGCCTTCCATTACGACGACACGATCCTTCAGGCCCGCGGCCTCCAGCACCGCAAGGGCGCGCCCGAGACATTCGACGTGGCAGGCCTCGCCCATCTCCTCGGGCGCCTGAGCGCCGAGGCGCCAGAGGATATCGCCATCCCCGTCTTCGACCGCACGCTTGAACTGTCCCGCGCCGGCGCGGCCATCGTGCCGGCCAAAGCCCGCTATATCCTGATCGAGGGCAACTACCTGCTGCTGACCCGCGCGACCTGGCGCGACCTGGCCCGCTTCTTCGACCTCAGCATCCGCCTCGACACCCCCGAACCCCTGCGCCGCACGCGCCTGCACCGCCGCTGGCAAAATCAGAACCTTGCCGGTGACGAAATCGCACGCCGGATCGACACGAACGACCTTCCCAACGGCCGGATCGTCGCGCAGGAAAGCCGCGCGGCCGACCTGCTGGTCCACGATCCGGGCTGATCGCAAAGCCCCTTTCAGCTTCGTCCAAATATCCCCGCCGGAGGCTCCCGCCCCCCGCCACCTGCGCGCGCCGGGCCTATAGCGGCGCGATATCGCCCTCGGCCCGCGCAGCATGGAAGGCGGCCACGAAGCCCGCAAGACGCCCCTCAGCGATCGCATCGCGCAGGCCCTGCATCAGCTCCTGATAGTAATGCAGGTTGTGCCATGTCATCAGCATCGAGGCGATGATCTCCTGGCTGCGATAGACGTGATGCAGATAGGCGCGCGAATAGTTCCGGCAGGCCGGGCAGGTGCAGGCCTCGTCCAGCGGGCGCGGATCGTCCATATGGCGCGCGTTCTTGATATTCACCACGCCATGGCGCGTGAAGGCCTGCCCCGTGCGCCCCGACCGCGAGGGCAGCACGCAATCCATCATGTCGATGCCGCGCTCCACCGCGCCCACGATATCGTCGGGCTTGCCCACGCCCATCAGGTAGCGCGGCTTGTCCTCGGGCAGGAAGCCCGGCGCATAGTCGAGCACGCCGAACATCGCCTCCTGCCCCTCGCCCACGGCCAGCCCGCCCACGGCATAGCCATCGAAGCCGATCGCCTTCAGCGCCTCGGCGCTTTCCTCGCGCAGATCGCGGGTCACACCGCCCTGCATGATGCCGAAAAGCGCATGCCCCGGACGGTCGCCAAAGGCCTCGCGGCTGCGCGCGGCCCACCGCATCGACAGCCGCATCGAGGCCGCCACCTCGGCCTCGGTCGCCGGAAGCGCGGGGCATTCGTCGAAGCACATCACGATGTCCGAGCCCAGAAGCTTCTGGATCTCCATCGAGCGTTCGGGCGACAGCATGTGCCTGGAGCCGTCGATATGGCTGGAAAAGCGCACCCCCTCTTCGGTCAGCTTGCGCAGGGCGGCCAGGCTCATCACCTGGAAGCCGCCGGAATCGGTCAGGATCGGGCGATCCCAGTTCATGAAGCCGTGCAGCCCCCCCAGCCGGGCGATCCGCTCGGCCGTCGGACGCAGCATCAGGTGATAGGTATTGCCCAGAAGGATGTCCGCGCCGGTCGCGCGCACCGACTCGGGCAACATCGCCTTGACGGTGGCGGCGGTGCCCACCGGCATGAAGGCTGGCGTGCGCACCTCGCCGCGCGGGGTGGAAATCACGCCCGCGCGCGCGCGCCCGTCGCGCGCCCTCACCTCGAACCCGAACCGTTCGCCCATTCCGGCCTCCTTCGCATCAGAGCGCCTAAATAGTGATTTCGCCGCCCATGCCAAGCGAAACCCGCGCTGCGGCAAATGCGCCTTGCTCTGGACGCGGGCGATAAATTCCTTATATCTTCACTCGACAATTGCGCGAGACCCGACATGACCCCCGACACTTCCGCGCCGCTTGAAGGCACGCCCCTGATCCGCCCGTCGACCACCGACCACCCGCTTTACGACAGCGTGGTAGAGGCCTGCCGCTCGGTGTTCGACCCGGAAATCCCGGTCAATATCTACGACCTCGGGCTGATCTACACGATCGAGATCAGCGACGAGAACGAGGTCAACATCGTGATGACCCTCACCGCGCCCGGCTGCCCGGTGGCCGGAGAGATGCCCGGCTGGGTTGCCGATGCGGTCGAGCCGCTCGACGGGGTCAAGCAGGTCAATGTCGACATGACGTTCGAGCCGCAATGGGGCATGGACATGATGTCGGACGAGGCGCGGCTGGAACTGGGCTTCATGTAACGCAGGCATTTTCGGCTGCAATCTGCCACATGCAGGCAAAATCACTTGCACATGACCCAATGCAGGCATTATAACCTGCATATGTCTCGGATCTGCGTTCTCACCGGCGATCTCGTCGAATCCTCGAAACTTTCGGCACGGGCGCTCGATGCCGCCCTTCGGGCCGTGAGCACCGCTTTCGATGCGCTCTCCGGCATCATCGGCCCCGCCGAACTGGCGCGTGCGCGCGGCGATGGCTGGCAGATCGCGCTCAGCGAGACGCGCTTCCAATGCCGCATGGCGCTGATGGTGCGCGCGCATCTGCGCCGCGAAGGCGCCGGCCTGTCCACCCGCATCGCCCTGGCCGAGGGCGCGGGCGAGATCCCCGCCTCGGGCGATCTGAACAGCGCCCATGGCCCGACCTTCACCGCCTCGGGCCAGTTGCTCGACCGGCTGGAGGGGCCGCGCATCGCCCATGCGGGGGGCGGCGCGCTTGGCGCGGCGCTGCGGCTTTTCGATCACGTCTCGGAAGGCTGGACCCCGGCACAGGCACGCGCCCTCTCGGTCATGCTGCGCCCCGAGCCGCCCACGCAATCGGCCGCGGCGCAAGAGCTTGGCATCGCCCGGCAAAGCCTTGCGCAGGCATTGCAGGCCGGCGGATACGATGCCATCTCAGAGGCGCTGGACATGCTTGAACACCCCGGAGGCGCGCCATGATCGAAACCTTCTGCGCCCTTCTTTGCGCCCATGTCGCCACCGATTTCCTGTTTCAGACCCGCCGGATGGCGCTTGCCAAGGCCGGCCGCGCGCCCGGCTTTCTTGCCGCGCATCTGGCGATCCTGGCCGTGCTCAGCACCGCGGCGATCGCCCCCACGGACCCCGCCGCGGCCGCCCTGCCCCTTGCCATCGTCGTGCTCAGCCATCTGGCGATCGACCTTGCCAAAAGCCTCGCCCCGCAGGACCGGCTCTGGCCCTTCATGGCCGATCAGGGCGCGCATCTGGCGGTGCTGGTTCTGGTGGCGGCCCTCTGGCCCGGCCTCTGGGCGGCGGGATACTGGGCGGGGATCAACTGGCTGCCGGGCGTGATGGTGCTGCTGGCAGGCCTCGTGCTGGTCACGCGCGCTGGCGGCTTTGCCGTGGGGCTTCTGATGCGCCCCTGGGCGGATGTCGAGCTGCCCACCGGCCTGCCGCAGGGCGGCACGCTGATCGGCATGCTTGAACGCGGGCTGATCTTCATTCTCGTGCTGGCAGGCCAGCCCGGCGGCATCGGCTTTCTGATCGCGGCCAAATCGGTGCTGCGCTTCGAGGCGACCTCGAAGGATCAGCGCGCGGGGGAATATGTCATCATCGGCACGCTGGCCTCGTTCGGCTGGGCGCTTGCGGCCTCTTATGCGACGCTTGCGCTGCTCGCGGCACTGCCCGACCTTGGAATTCTTCCCGCGCGGCCCTAGATTGAGGCTCTGGATCGGAGAGAGATGATGTTCGCCATACCCGGCAAGCCCCCTGTAACCCTAACCCCCCGTGCGGTCGCACAGATCGCCCGGCTGATGCAGCGCGAGAATGCGGCAGGCTTCCGCATCGGCGTGAAGAAGGGCGGCTGCGCGGGCATGGAATACACGATGGAGATCGCCTCGGAAGCGGGGCCGATGGATATCGTGGTCGAGGAAGGCGCGGCCCGGGTGCTGATCGCCCCGATGGCGCAGATGTTCCTTCTGGGAACCGAGATCGACTATGAAACCGGCCTGCTGGAATCCGGCTTCAGGTTCCGCAATCCCAATGTCACCGAGGCCTGCGGCTGCGGCGAGTCGGTGAAATTCGGCGCGCTTGCCGAAAACGGATGAACCGCAGCAAAGGCCTGCGTTGATTTGGCCTTTGCGCCCGCGCGCCGGCTGCCCTAGTCTTCCCCCTGATATGTCCGAAGGAGGGAAGAGATGCGCCGCAAACTGGCCGCCGGAAACTGGAAGATGCACGGCACCCGCGCCAGCCTGGCCGAGGTGCGAAAGCTGATCGCCGCCCATCCCGACCCGGCCTGCGACGTTCTGCTCTGCCCCCCCGCAACGCTGATCGCCTGGATGGACGAGGCGATCGGCGCCGCCCCCCTGCGCCTCGGCGGGCAGGATTGCCATGCAAGCTTTTCGGGCGCGCATACCGGCGACATCGCAGCGCAAATGCTGGCCGATGCCGGGGCAAGCCATGTGATCCTTGGCCATTCCGAACGCCGGGCCGATCACAGCGAAACCGATGCCGAGGTGCATGCCAAGGCCGAAGCGGCCCGCGCCGCGGGGCTGACGGCGCTCATCTGCGTGGGTGAGACGGAGGCGCAACGCGATACGGGCGAGACGCTCGAGGTGATCGGCCGGCAGCTTTTCGGCTCGACCCCGGACGGCGCGACCGGCAACAACACCGTGATCGCCTATGAACCCGTCTGGGCCATCGGCACCGGTCGCACCCCCAGCCTGGCGCAGATCGCCGAGGTGCATGACTTCATCCGCTCGGAACTTCTGGGCCGCTTCGGCGCGGAAGGCACGATGATCCGCATCCTCTATGGCGGTTCGGTCAAGCCGGTGAATGCCGCCGAGATCTTCGCCACCTCGAATGTCGATGGCGCACTGGTGGGCGGCGCAAGCCTGAAAGCCGAGGATTTCGGCGCCATCATCGCCGCGCTGGAACGGTCGGCGCAGGGCTGACTTTCCGCCTCCGGCGGGGATATTCGGACGAAGATGAAGGGGCTTTCACCTTTGCTCAAATATCCCCGCCGGAGGCATCAAAGTAAAAGGCCGCCCCTTGGGGCGGCCTTTTCTCATTTCACGATCGTTTCGGGCCCCATGACCGATGTGGGCAGCCATGTGCTGAGGAACGGCACATAGGTCACGAGGATCAGGAACACGAACAGCACCGCCAGGAAGGGCGCGGCCGCGCGCACCACGCGCATGATCGGCATCCCGGCCACGCCGGAGGTGACGAACAGGTTCAGCCCCACCGGCGGCGTGATCATCCCGATCTCCATGTTCACGACCATGATGATGCCCAGATGGATCGGGTCCACGCCCAGTTCGATCGCGATAGGGAAGACCAGCGGCGCGACGATCAGGATCAGCCCCGAGGGTTCCATGAACTGCCCGCCGATCAGCAGGATCACGTTCACGATCACCAGGAACATGATCTTGCCCAGGCCCGCGCCCAGAAGCGCCTCGGTAATCTTTTGCGGGATCTGCTCGTCGGTCAGGACGTGCTTGAGGATCAGCGCGTTGGCGATGATGAACATCAGCGTGATCGTGAGCTTGCCCGCCTCGAACAGCGTGGCGCGGGTATCGGGGTGGAAGAACGCGGTCACGATGGCCACCGGCTTGCGCCAGAGCGGGGTCTTGACCTCGGCCTCGTCCAGCGGCCCCATGTCGCGATAGATGAAGTTCGCGACGAAGAAGGCGTAGACTGCGGCAACGGCGGCGGCCTCGGTCGGGGTGAAGATGCCGGCGGTAATGCCCGGGATGCCGTAAAGACCAACCATGATGACGGCGATCAGCATCAGCCCCCAGAACGCGTCGCGGAAGCTGTCCCAGACCTCACCCCAGCCCTGCCATTCACCCTTGGGCAGTTTTTTCCAGATCGCGATCACAAGGATCGTGGCCATCAGCATGCCCCCGGCCATCAGCCCGGGAATGACGCCCGCAAGGAACATCCGCCCCACCGAGACATCGGTGGCCGAGGCGTAGACGACCATCACGATTGAGGGTGGGATCAGGATCCCGAGCGTGCCTGCGTTACAGATCACGCCGGCCGCGAAATCGCGCGAATAGCCCACCTGGCGCATCGCGGCGATGACGATGGAGCCGATGGCGACCACCGTCGCAGGGCTCGAACCCGAAAGCGCCGCGAACAGCATGCAGGCAAAGACGCCCGCGATGGCAAGCCCGCCGGGCAGATGGCCCACGCAGGCGATCGCGAAGCGGATGATCCGCTTGGCCACGCCGCCGGTGGACATGAAGGATGAGGCAAGGATGAAGAACGGGATCGCCAGAAGCGTCGCGTGCCCCTCCATCGCCTGATAGAGCGACTGTGCAACCGCGGCCAGCGATGTATTGGAGAACCACAGTAGGAACAGGGTCGAGCTTAGGCCAAGCGAAATCGCGATCGGCACGCCGATCAGCATGAAGCCGATGACCATCACGAAAAGAAGTACGATATCCACGGGATCAATCCTCGGCGTTCAGGTGACGGACATCTTCGATCGCATCCTCGGCCTCGTGGCTGACGATCAGCGCATCGCGCTTGCCGCGCAGGATGCCGATTGTCGCCTCGATCAACCGCAGCAGCAAAAGCAGGCAGCCGAAGGGCAGGATGAAATAGGGGATGAAGCGCGGAACCTTGGTATAGCTTTCACCTGCGTTGAAGCCGGGCTCGATGAAGCGCAGCCAGTCGGGCATCGGCAGGGTCTCTGTCTCGTACCAGGCCTGGGCGCGGGTCTTGATGAAACCCTCGGGGAACCAGCGCCCCCCGGTCTGCTGGAACCCGCCGAAGGGGGCCCAGTAATCCCACGCCCCTTTCAGAAGCAGAAAGGCGTAAAGGATGCACAACAGCGCCGCCAACAATGCCAGCCCCCGCCGCGGCCCGCGCGACAGCCCCGCGATAACTGCGTCCACACCCAGATGCGCCGTCACCTTGACCGCATAGGACATGCCGAACAGGACAAGCCAGGCGAAAAGGATCAGCGTGGCCTCGAGGCCCCAGATGATCGAACTGTTGAAGACATAGCGCAGAACGACGTTGACGAAGGTAATGACCGTCATCAGTCCCAGGATCACCGCGATCGCGGTTTCCTCGAAGCTGTGCACGGCGCGGCCAAGGGCCGACTTGGGCTCATATTTGGCGCTCATCCGTTGATTTCCCCTGATCTGCCGGATCGAAGGCGCGCCGGACACGGCGCGCCTTGCTGGTTCATGCGATCAGTTCTGTTCGTTGATGGCCTGGGCCTCGTCGATATTATCCTGGCCCACGCCGTCGACGAATTTCTCCCAGACGGGTTTCATCGCATCGACCCACGCCTGACGCTGCTCGGGCGTCAGTTCGTTGATCTTGCCACCAGCATCCAGGATCGACTGACGCGCCTGCGCCTCGACCTCGGTCACGGCGGCGTTCCGCTCGACCGTCACCTCGTTCATGATCGTGGCCAGTTGCTCGGACACGGCCGGATCGAGGCTGTCCCACCAGTCGGTCGACACCACGACGAGATAGTCGAGCACGCCGTGGTTGGTCTCGGTGATCGAGTCCTGCACCTCGTAGTATTTCTGGCCGTAGCTGTTGGACCAGGTGTTTTCCTGACCGTCCACGACGCCGGTTTGCAGCGCGCCGTAGACCTCGGAGAAGGCCATCGGCTGCGGGCTGGCGCCAAGCGCCTCCATCTGCGCGACCAGCACGTCCGAGGGCTGGACGCGGAACTTGAGCCCCTTGGCATCGGTGGGCAGCAAGAGCGGCTTCTTGGCCGAGAACTGTTTCATCCCCGAATGCCAGAATTCCAGCCCCTTCAGGCCGCGACGCTCCATCGAGGCCTTCATCGACTGCCCGGTTTCCGAGTTCTGGAACGCGTCGACCGCGGCCATGTTCTTGAACATGAAGGGCAGGTCGAAAATGTTGAAGACCTTGGTGAAGGCCTCGAATTTCGACAGCGAGGGCGCGGCCATCTGCACATCGCCCTGAAGCATCGCCTCAAGCACCTGGTCATCATCGTAAAGGGTCGAGTTCGGATAGACTTCGACGCAGGCGGTGCCGTTCATCTCGTTGTTCACACGCTCGGCGAACATCGACGCGGCAATCCCCTTGGGGTGCTTGTCGGCATTCGTGACATGGGCGAACTTGATCTTGATCTCGCCATCCTCACAGCTGGCAAGCGCCGAGCCGGCAGAGGTGACAAGGGCGATCGCCGTCATCGCGGCGGTAAAGTAATTCATGGTATCCTCCCGAATTCGCCAGTAGCAGGTGCGCCATGGGCGCCCCTTTACAGAGAAGCGCCAGAGCGCGTGCGTATCAACAATTTCGTGAACACGCCCGAATTTTTTGCCATTTGCCTTTTTTATGAATAGGTTGCAAAGATCCGGGTGGTCACGATGACGACCTGTCTGTGCGAAATTCCACACAGATGTTAGCGCCTGTCGGGCGAAATGTCGCACATCCCGGAAGGCACGCACCTGTCAGGTCCGGAAATCCTCGGGCCGCAAGGCATGGCGCGCAAGCTTGTCGTAAAAGGTCTTGCGCGGCAGTTTCAGCGCGGCGGCAGCCTCGGTTGCGTTGCCGCGCGCACGGGTCAGCGCCTCGCTCAGAAGCTGGCGCTCGACAATGGCCATGCGTTCGGCCAGCCCCAGGTTGTCGCCGGCATCCTCCTCTTGCGCGCCCACCCCCATCGCAAAGCGCATCGCCTCGGACATCAGCGCGCGCGCGTTGCCGGGCCAAGCCTGTGTCATCAGCCGCGCGGTCAATTCCGGCGTGATCTCGGGCATCGGCAAGGAGGATTGCTCGCATGCGATCTGCACATAATGACGAAAGAGCTGCGGGATGTCCTCGGGCCGTTCGGCCAGCGAGGGCACCCGCACCCGCATCACGTCCAGCTTCCAGTAAAGATCGGGATGGAAGGTGCCGCGCGTCACCTCGGCCCCCAGATCGCGGTAGGTTCCGGCCACCAGACGCGTCGCGGGCTTCGTCTCAAGCAGTTCGAGCAGGGCGAATTGCGCGGGCTGCGGCAGGTCTGCCACCTCGTCGATGTAAAGCGTGCCGCCATCGGCCCGCGCGAACGCAGCCTCGAGCGCATCGGGCATCAGCGTCGCGGCGGGCAGCTTGACGAAGGCCCGCATCGCGGCGGCCGACAGCAGGTGGATCACCTCTGCCACCTTGGAATTTCCCGCCCCCGGCGCGCCGGTAATCAGCACATCCGCCCCCGAACGCGCGGCCGCGCGGGTGGCATCGCGCAGCGCCTCGGACACGGGCGATTGTCCCACCAGCATACGCGCGGCCGCATCGCCCCGCTTCAGCTCGCGCCGCAGCGCACGGTTCTCCAGCACCAGCGCGCGCGTGCGCAGCGCCTTTTCCACCACGGCCAGAAGATCGCGCGGCGCACAGGGCTTTTCCAGAAAATCGAAAGCGCCCCCCGCCATGCCCCGCACCGCCGTTGGCACGTCGCCCTCGCCCGTCAGCAGGATCACCGGCAGTTCGGGATCGACCTTCCGCGCCAGATCCAGAAGCGCGAACCCGTCCTTTCCCGGCATGCGGATGTCGGACAGGATCACGCCGGGGAAATCCGCACTGACATGATCTTTCGCCTCGATATAGCTGCCCGCAAGCACCGGAAGCAGCCCGGCAAGATCCAGCGTCTGCCCAAGCGCCTCACGCACCGCGCGGTCGTCATCGACCAGAAGAACCTTGCGCGTCATGCCGCCTGCCGCCCTTTCCCGGCGGCCTGAAGATCCACCGTGAAGACCGCGCCCCCCTCGGGCCGGTTCGCACCGCTGATCGCGCCGCCAAAGCTTTGCACCAGACCGTAAGAGATCGAAAGCCCAAGCCCCATGCCCTCGGCGCTGCCGACCGCCTTGGTCGAATAGAACGGATCGAACAGCCGTTCGGGCTCGGCGATGCCGGGGCCGGTATCGGCAACAGTCAGCAATACGCGGCCCTTGCCGGAATGGGCCAGCCGGATGGTCAGGCGCCGCTCGGGGCTTTCGACCATGGCGTCGGCGGCGTTCGATAGCAGGTTCACCACCACCTGCTGCAAGCGCACCTCGCCCCCGCGCACCTGCACCGCCCCGCCCGGCGGCACCCAGTCAAGCGTGACGCCGTGGCGCGCAAGCTTCCCCTCGACCAGATCCAGCGCCGCGGCGATCACCGCGACCATGTCGACATCCCGCACCGGCTCACTTTCCTGGCGGGCAAAGGCGCGCAGGTTCTTGATGATCCGCCCCATGCGGCGCGCCAGCTCGGAAATGCGCGACAGGTTGTCCGCCGCCTCGGCCGCCCGCCCGCGCTCCAGGAAAAGCGCGCCATTCTCGGCATAGGAACGGATCGCCATCAGGGGCTGGTTCAGCTCGTGGCTGATGCCCGCCGACATCTGGCCAAGCGCCGACAGCTTGCCCGCCTGCACCAGCTCGGCCTGCGCGCGCCGAAGCCGGTCATTGGCCTCCAGCAGTTCCGCGGTGCGCGCGGCCACCCGCGCCTCAAGGGCGGCATTGGCCTCGGCCTCGGCCCGCAGGCGCAGGCTCAGCAAGCGGCGGCGCTCCCACAGCGCGTAGATCACCGCGCCAAGGCCCAGCATCCCGACCGCCACGGCAAGCGCCTGCGCACGCGCCGCGCGCAATACCGCCCCCGCGTCAATCAGCCCATGCCCGCGCATCCCGATCACCGGAAGGTCGCGCGCCACCGGCAAGCCGGTCGCGGGCAGATAGGCCCCGCCCTGCGCCAGATCCCACCCCGCCACGCGACGGATGCCGAAGGGCCGCTCGTGCAGCGGCACCGCATCGGGATAGATCGTCACGTCGCGCGGAATCGCCGGATCGGTCCGGCGAAACACCATCTCCGAGCGGTTCGCCACGAAGGCCACCCCCGCCGCATCGGTAAACCAGACCGGCACCGGATCGCCCCGCCCCGGCGCCTCGACACGCCCCGCATCAAGGCGCAACAGCAAGGCACCCACCACCTGCCCGCCCGCGCCGAACACCGGCGCCGCGAAGGAAAAGATGCGCCGCACCCCGTCGGCCTCGACATAGTGGAACGTGCCGGTCGCGCCGTGACGCGCGCGCCGCAACTCAGGCGTCAGGACCAGCCGCGCCGGGGCCGAGGGCGGACCGGCCAGCACCCGGCCATCGGGCGCCACCAGCAACAGCTCCAGCGCCCCGGAACGGTCGGCCACGCGCTGCAACACCTCGTCCACTTCGGCCCGCGTGCCCGCGCCCCGCTCGGCCAGGGCCCGCATCGCCCGGTGATCGGCCGTCAGCACCGCCACTTCGCGGAACTGCACAAGCGCCGTCACCAGCCGGTCCGATGCCAGCCGCAGATCGGCCGCCCCGCGCTCTTGCAGATTGCGCAACCCCTCCTGCACCGCCACGCGCCAGACCGCGTCGGACACCGCCGCCGTCAGCAGGACGAAAAGGCCAGGCAAGAGGATGCGGCGCAACATGGTTCAGACGGGAACCGCGTAAAGGATGAACCCGCTAGCCGGCGCGTAGCTGTCGTAAAGCCCGCGCGCGACCGCATTGTTCTCCGCCGTCAGCCAGCGCACCGAGGGCAGGCCCTGCGCGCGCGCAAACCCGATCACATGGTCGATCATCGCCCGCCCCGCCCCCGTGCCCCGCAGCTCCGGGCGCACGAACAGATCGGACAGATAGCACACCATCCCCCCCGACAAGGAACGATGCATCAGCTGATACTGCACCAGCCCCACCGCCGCACCGCTTTCCGGCGAAATCGCAATATCAGCCCGGAATGGCTCATCCGGGTCCAGGATCCAGCCCCAGACCGTTTCGATCGCCGGGGCGGGATC
>CALMEG010000301.1 GCA_937863185.1 uncultured Paracoccaceae bacterium
TGCTATCCCTCCTCGCCGGGGCAGCTTGAAATGGGGCGGATGCTTGTCGAGGAGCTCAAGGCGATTGGCCTGGCCGACGCCGAGCAGAACGAGCAGCGCATCGTCATGGCAACGATCCCCGCCACGGTCGATCACGTCGTTCATGCCGTGCAGGTCGACCTCGGCGAACATGCGGGCGCGGTCGGCCGGGTCCATCAGCGTGTCATAATGCCGTTCGGGTTGCCATTCGATCAGCACGTTTCCGATGTCGAAGATGACCGCCTGGATCATTTGACCTCTCTTTGTGCGGCGCGCGCCACCCGGTCGAGCGCGTCGAGAAAGCGGGCGCGATCGGCCTTGCCGAAGCTTTTGCCGCCGCCGGTGCGGAACGGGTCCGCGCTGCGCAGATCCGCCATCAGGTCGCGCGTGGCCAGAACGTTGCCGATATTGGCGGGGGGGAGCACCCCGCCCGCATGTTTGAGCAACGCGGCGCGGGCCGCGACGCATTTCGCGGCTAGGGGGATGTCGCCCGTCACCACCACGTCGCCCGGACCGGCCCGCTCGGCGATCCATTTGTCGGCCTCGTCCGGGCCCTGGGGAACATAGACCATTTCCACCAGCGGGTTGGCCGAGGGGCGCAGCCCCCCGTTCGAGACGATCAGCAGGCGGATGCCAAGCCGGGTCGCCACGCGTTCGGCCTCGGCCTTGACCGGGCAGGCATCGGCATCGAGATAGATCACCGCCAAAGCGCCTCGGCATGGAAGGCGACATGTTCGGCGATGAAGCTGGTCACGAAGAAATAGCTGTGATCGTAGCCTTGCTGCATGCGGAAGGCGCCGGGCTGGCGCCGGGCGGCCATGGCGGCGGCAAGCGCCTCGGGGCGGAGCAGGTCGAGGAACTGGTCCTGCGCGCCCTGGTCGATCAGCACCTCGCCGTCGAAGCCTTCGGTCTGCATCAGATGGGTGGCGTCGTGGGCCAGCCATGCGCCCTCATCCGGGCCAAGATAGGCCGCAAGCTGTTTGCGGCCCCAGTCCGAGCGTGTCGGCTGCGCGATCGGCGCGAAGGCCGAAACCGAGCGGTAGCGCCCCGGCAGCCCCATCGCCAGCGTCAGCGCCCCGTGCCCGCCCATGGAATGGCCGGTGATGGCCTGCCGGTCCTCGTCGATCGGGAAGGCGGCGGTGACGATGCGAGGAAGCTCCTGAGCCACATAGTCCCACATGGCGAAATGCGGCGCCCAGGGCGCCAGGGTCGCGTTGACGTAGAACCCCGCACCCTGGCCCAGATCATAGGCGTCGTCATCGGCCACGCCCTCGCCGCGCGGCGAGGTGTCCGGGAAGATCAGCGCAAGACCATGCTCGGCCGCCCAACGCTGCGCGCCTGCCTTGACCATCGCGTTTTCATGCGTGCAGGTCAGGCCCGACAGATACCACAGAACCGGCACCGGGCTGCGATCGGCCTCTTCGGGCAAAAACAGGCCGAAGGTCATCTCGGTTCCGGTGGCCTCGGAGCGGTGGGCATAGACACCCTGGACGCCCCCGAAGCAGCGGTTCTCGGAAATCGTGCGCATCGCAGTATTCTCCTGTTCGTTCAAAGCGTTGTGACCCAGGCAATCACCGCCGGAATCGTGACGATACTGAGGGCGGTGGAAATCAGGATCGAGGCCGAGACACGGCGCGGCGCGACCCCGTAATGGCTTGCCAGAATATAGACATTTCCCGCGACGGGAAGGGCCGCGGCGGCGATCATGACCCCGGCTGCGAACGGGTCGACATCGAAGATCCACAGGCTGGTTGCCGCAACGGCCAGCGGATGCAGGACAAGCTTTGCGAAAGACAGCCACAGCGCGGGGCGCATCTGGTCGGCGCTGCGTTCGGCCAGCGATGCCCCGATGGCGAACAGCGCGCCGGGCGTGGCCGCGGCGCCCAGAAGGGTGACCAGTTCCAGCAATGGGGCGGGCATGGGCAGGTGCAACCCCGCCCAGGCAAGTCCCGCCACCATCGACACGATCATCGGATTGCTGACAACCCCGGTGATCAGCGGCCGCGCCGCGATGCGCCCGTGCCGCGCGCCCGTCACGAGCAGCGTGACGATCGAGGCGAAGACGATCAGATCGACCGCAAGCACCATCAGGACCGGCCCTGCCGCCTGCGCGCCCAGCAGCGCAACCAGCATCGGCACGCCCAGAAAGCCGGTATTGCCGGTCATACAGGTATGGGCCTCCATCGCGGCCTCGGCCATCGGAAGGCGGCGCAGGCGCGCGGCAACGATGCCGATCAGCCAGACCAGCGCCGAGCCCGTCAGGTAGGCCAGCATGAAGCTTCGGTCGAACAGCTCTTCCAGCGGCAGCGTGGCGGTAAAGCGGAACAGCATCGCCGACAGCGCGAAATAGAACACGAATTTCGTCAGCCAGGCCGTGGCTTCGGCCGGAAAAAAGCGGATGCGCCCGGCAAACCAGCCAAGCCCGATCAGGCCGAAAAAGGGAAGGGTCTTGAGAAAGATCGCCAGCATGCGCCTTGGCTAGCACGCCGCCGGGGCAGGCGAAAGCGGGATACCGCCTAGCCGCCGCCGATCAGCGCGCCCGCCGCAAAGACCAGTGCGCCCCCCAGAACCACCTGCAGGGCCGCGCGCAGGAAGGGCGTTTCCATGAACCTGTTTTGGATCCAGGCGATCGCCCAAAGCTCTACGAAGACCACGATCATGGCGATCGTGGTCGCTGTCCAGAATTCGGGGATCAGGTAGGGCAAGGCGTGCCCCATCCCGCCCACGGTCGTCATGATCCCCGATGCGAGCCCGCGCTTGATCGGGCTGCCGCGGCCCGACAGCACGCCATCGTCATGCGCGGCCTCGGTGAAGCCCATCGAGATCCCCGCCCCGACCGAGGCCGCGGCCCCCACCAGGAAGGTGGTCCAGGTATCCTGCGTGGCAAAGGCGGTGGCGAAGATCGGCGCCAGCGTCGAGACCGAGCCATCCATGAGGCCCGCAAGCCCCGGCTGTACCCAGGTCAGGATGAATTGCCGATGCGCCGCGCGATCCTCTTCTGAGCGGGTATCCTCGTCCAGATGCTTTTCGGCAAGCTCTTGCGCGCGGGTTTCGTGGCCCAGTTCGGCCGCGGCCAGATCGCCCAGAAGCTTGCGCGTGGCCGCGTCCGAGGTGCGCTGCGCCGCCATCGTGTAAAAGCGCCCGGCATCGCGCTCCATGGCCTCGGCCTCGGCGCGGATGGTATCGAGCGGCAGGTTCTCGGCCAGCCAGACCGGCTTGCGGGCATAGAAACCCGCGACATGTTCGCGCCGGATCAGCGGGATTACTTCGCCAAAGCGTTCTCGGTGCCGCTCGATCAGGCGGCGGCGATGCTCGTCCTCTTCTTCGGCCATGCCGTCGAACACCTTTGCCGAGGCCGCATAGTCCTTGCGCAGGCGTTCGGCATATTGTCGATAGATGCGCGCGTCGTCCTCTTCCGAGGAGATGGCTAGCGCAAGAACCTCTTGTTCGGTCAGGTCCGAGAAGCGGCGGCGTGAGGCAATTCCTGGGATCATGTGGCACCTTTTGGAATGGTTCTAAAATAGCCGTGCGGCCGGAAAATGCAACCGCGACAAAATGAACCGGTCGGTTCACTTATCCCTTGCGAATCTGAACTGATCGGTTCATATTCGAAAAGTGAACAATATGGTTCATTTTGGAGATATGCCATGAAACGTATTCTGCTTGGCCTCGCCCTTGCCGCAACGACTGCCGCTCCGACGCTGGCCGGGGGCATTGCCTTCGATCTTCCGCGCCTGAGCTTTCCGGGGCAAGGTGGGGAAGTGACGCGGGCCTGCTCTGATCTGGTTCAGTCTTCGGCTTGTGCCGATACCGCCGAATGATGGCGCCCCAGATGCGCCTCGCCGCGGCTGGCCGCCAGGCGCATCTGATGCTCGCGCTCGCGGAACCGCGCGCGGTCGGCGGGTGAATATTCGTCGATGCAATGCGGGCAGGACACGCCCCGTTCGTAATCCGGGCTGGCCTTGTCCTGGGCCGAAACCGGCCGCCGGCAGGCATGGCAACTGTCGTAATCGCCCTGCTGCAATCCGTGACGCAGGCTGACCCGCCCGTCGAAGACGAAGCAGTCGCCCTGCCAGAGGCTGTCTTCCTCGGGGATGACCTCAAGGTATTTCAGGATGCCGCCCTTCAGGTGGTAGACATCTTCGATCCCCTGGCTCAGCAGGTAATTGGTGGATTTCTCGCAGCGGATGCCGCCGGTGCAGAACATCGCCACGCGCTTGTTGTGAAAGCGATGGGCGTTTTTCTGCCACCAGTCGGGAAATTCGCGGAACGAGCGGGTCTTGGGGTCGATCGCGCCTTCGAATGTGCCGATGGCGACCTCGTAGTCATTGCGCGTGTCGATCACCACGACGTCGGGGGCCGAGATCAGCGCGTTCCAGTCCTGCGGCTGGACATAGTGGCCAACGGCCGCGCGCGGATCGACATCGGGCTGCCCCATCGTCACGATCTCGCGCTTGAGGCGGACCTTCATGCGTCCGAAGGGCATTTCGGCGGCGGTGCTTTCCTTCCAGTCCAGATCGGCGCAGCCCGGCAGCGCACGGATATGCGCCAGCAGCGCGTCGATCCCCGCGCGCGTCCCGGCCACGGTGCCGTTGATCCCCTCGCGCGCAAGCAGCAACGAGCCGCGCAGGCCCTGCGCCCCGGCCAGCGACAGAAGCGGTGCGCGCAATGCGGCGGGGTCGGGAAAGCGGGTGAAGTGATAAAGCGCGGCAACGATGAACATGGCCACTGCCTACGCCGCGCAAGGCCCTGCCGCAAGCCTGCACGTTGACGCGGTGGCCCCCAACCCCTACCCATATGGCACAGCCGAAACCGGAGAATGCCATGCGCCCCGAGACCGAAGCCCTGATCGTCGTCGACCTGCAAAACGATTTCTGCCCCGGCGGGGCACTGGCGGTCGATGGCGGGCACGAGATCGTGGGCCGGGTGAACGAGCTGATGGCGGACTATTCCGTCAAGGTTCTGACACAGGACTGGCACCCGGTGGATCACACCTCTTTCGCGGGCAATCATCCGGGGGCCCAGCCCTTTTCGGTGACCGAGATGCCCTATGGTCCGCAGGTGCTGTGGCCCACGCATTGCGTTCAGGGAACGGCCGGCGCGGCCTTTCATCCGGGCCTGATGACGGACCCGGCCGACCTGATCCTGCGCAAGGGGTTCCGCAGCGCGATCGACAGCTATTCGGCCTTTTTCGAGAATGACCACGCGACCGCCACGGGGCTTGAGGGCTATCTGCGCACGCGTGGGGTGACCGACCTGACCTTCGTGGGCCTCGCGCTTGATTTCTGCGTGGCCTGGTCGGCCATCGACGCGGCGAAGCTGGGATTCTCGGTCCGCGTCATCGAGAGTGCGTGCCGCGCGATCGACCTTGACGGATCGCTGGCCGATGCGCGCCGCTCCATGCAGGATGCCGGCGTGGTTCTGGAGGGCTGAATGGTCGATATCGCCACCCGCGTCTATAACCACAAGTGGAAGATCGATCCGATCGTCCGGTCGCTGATCGACACCGATTTCTACAAGCTGCTGATGTGCCAGTCGGTCTTTCGCAACAAGCCCGACACTTCGGTCACCTTCAGCCTGATCAACCGCACCAGGTCCATCCGCCTGGCCGACATCATCGACGAGGGCGAGCTGCGCGAACAGCTCGATCACGTCCGCGGCCTGCGCCTGACGCGCGGCGAAAGCACCTGGCTGCGGGGCAATACCTTCTACGGCAAGCGCCAGATGTTCCGCCCCGATTTCATGGAGTGGTTCGAGAATTTCCAGCTTCCGCCCTATCATCTGGAAAAGCGCGACGGCCAGTATGAGCTGACATTCGAGGGCAAGTGGCCCGAGGTCATGCTGTGGGAAATTCCCGCGCTTGCAATCCTGATGGAGTTGCGCGGCCGTGCCGTGCTGAAGGATCTGGGCCGGTTCGAGCTTCAGGTGCTTTATGCGCAGGCGATGACCCGCCTTTGGGAAAAGATCCAGTCCCTGCGGGAAATCGGCGGGCTCAAGATCGCGGATTTCGGCACGCGCCGGCGCCATTCCTTCCTGTGGCAGGACTGGTGCGTGCAGGCCATGCTGGAGGGGCTTGGCGATGCCGCGCGGGGCGGCGCCTTCACCGGCACCTCGAACTGCCTGATCGCCATGCGCCGCGACATCGAGGCGATCGGCACCAACGCGCATGAACTGCCGATGGTCTATGCCGCGCTTGCCGATACCGAAGAGGATCTGCGCCAGGCGCCCTACAAGGTTCTGGCCGATTGGCATGAAGAGCATGACGGCAATCTGCGCATCATCCTGCCCGACACCTATGGCACCGAGGGCTTCCTGCGCCACGCGCCCGACTGGCTTGCCGGATGGACGGGGATCCGCATCGATTCGGGCGATCCGGCGGAGGGGGCCGAAACCGCGATCCGCTGGTGGAAATCACGCGGCGAGGACCCGCGCCAGAAGCTTGTGATCTTCTCGGACGGTCTCGACGTGGACAAGATCCGCGAGCTGCACGAACGCTTTGCCGGGCGCGTCAAGGTCTCGTTCGGGTGGGGCACGCTTCTGACCAACGATTTCCGCGGCCTTGCCCATGATGACGGGCTGGCCCCGTTCAGCCTTGTGTGCAAGGCGGTTTCGGCAGAGGGGCGGCCCACGGTGAAGCTGTCGGACAACCCGGCCAAGGCGATGGGTCCGCAGGCCGAGATCGCGCGTTACAAGCGTGTCTTCGAGGTCGAGGACCAGAGGGCGATCCCGGTCGAGGTCTGAGCGCCTCAGCCGTCCATCGCGTTCAGGACAAGATAGAGCACCGCCGACAGGAGTGCCGAGGCGGGCACCGTCACCACCCATGCCGCCGCCACGGTCAGGAAATGCGACCGGCGCACCAGCTTGCGGCGCGACCGCTCTTCCGGGGGGATGGGCTTGCCCTTGCTCAGCCCCAGTTTGCGGGCGCGGCGCTCGGAATGCCATTCGCGGAAGAAGCCCACGCCGAAGATCGCGCCCACCGCGATATGGGTCGAAGAGACCGGCAGCCCCAGCCACGAGGCCACGATCACCGTGATCGCCGCGGAAAGCGCGACACAATAGGCCCGCATCGGGTTCAGCTTGGTAATTTCAGAGCCGACCAGGCGGATCAGCTTCGGCCCGAACAGCACCAGCCCGACCGAGATCCCGAGCGCGCCCACGATCATCACCCAGGCCGGGATGTCGACATTCGTGGCGATGTCGCCTGCCTCGATCGTGTGGACGATGGCGGCCAGCGGACCGACCGCATTGGCCACATCGTTCGCGCCATGCGCAAAGGACAAAAGCGCCGCCGAAACCACAAGGGGAACCCCGAACAGCTTCCGAAGGGATTTCTTGCGGTTCTCCATGCCTTCCGACTGCCGCCGGATCATCGGAACCGAGGCGAACCACGAGGCGATGCCTACTCCAAGCCCGATCAGCACCGCCTCTGCCAGGCCGATATCGACGATACGCTTGAGGCCCTTGATCGCAAGATAGGCCGCAAAGGCCCCCGCCATGATGCCGATCAGGATCGGAACCCAGAACCGCGCGGCCGCGATCTTGTCCTCGACATACATGATCTTGGCCTTGATCAGCGCCAGGAACGCCGCCGCGATCATCCCCCCAAGCACGGGCGAAATGACCCAGCTTGCCGCGATTGCACCGATTGCCGGCCAGTTCACCGCACCGAAGCCAGCCGCCGCGATGCCCGCGCCGACGACCCCGCCCACGATCGAATGCGTGGTCGAGACCGGCGCGCCAAGCGCCGTGGCAAGGTTCAGCCAAAGCGCCGCGGCCAGAAGTGCCGCCATCATCGCCCAGATGAATTGCGCGCTGCCGGGCACAGCATCGGGGGCGAGGATGCCGGTCGAGACTGTCTTTACCACATTGCCCCCCGCAATCAGCGCGCCCGCCGTCTCGAAGGTTGCGGCGATGATCAGCGCGCCGCCAAGGGTCAGCGCATTGGCCCCGACCGCCGGCCCCATGTTGTTGGCCACGTCATTGGCGCCGATATTCAGCGCCATATAGGCCCCGATGACCGCGGCTGCGATCACCAGAAGATTGACT
>CALMEG010000302.1 GCA_937863185.1 uncultured Paracoccaceae bacterium
CCGTCATCCTCATGCGGGCGCGTCAGCAGGAACCGCGCGATGCGCCAGGCAAGCGTCGCCTTGCCCACGCCGCGCGGTCCGGTCAGCATCCAGCCGTGATGCAGCCGCCCGGTGGTGAAGGCCTCGAGGAAATCCGCCTCGGCGCGGGCCTGCCCGAAAAGGTGATGCGTGTCGCGCGGATGGGCCGCGCCCTCGATCTGCGTGGGATCGGGAAGGTCGGCCGCGCTCATCCCAGGGCCTCGCGGGCGATGGCGGCGACATCGGCGGCAATCGCTTCGGGGCTGCGTCCGCCGTCGATGATGCGGAAGCGGGGGGCGAATTCCCCGGCAAGCGCCAGAAAACCGCCGCGCATGCGCACCTGCATGTCGAGGCCGAATTCCTCGAAGCGCTCTTCGTGGCCGTTGCGGGCAAGCGCGCGGCCAAGGCCCAGCTCCGGGTCGATGTCGATCAGGAAGGTCAGGTCCGGTTCGCGCCCGATCATCAGGCTGTGCAGCGCATCGACCGTCCGGCGCAGATCCCCGCGCGTCAGGCCCTGATACATGCGCGTGCTGTCGGCGAAACGGTCGCAGACCACGGTCTTTCCGGCGGCAAGCGCAGGGGCGATGGTGCGCTCCAGATGGTCGCGCCGGGCGGCGGTGAACAGCAGGATCTCGGTTTCCGCCGACCAGCGGTCCGGATCGCCTTCAAGGACCAGCTTGCGGATTTCCTCGGCGCCGGGGCTGCCGCCGGGTTCGCGGGTCAGAACGACCGCGTGGCCCTCGGCGCGCAGCGTTTCCGCCAGCATCCGCGCCTGCGTGGATTTGCCCGAACCGTCAATGCCCTCGAAGGTGATGAACATGCGCTCAGCTGTTCACCGCGTCGATCGCCCGCGCGCTCAGCCGCCAGAAGGCGGCCTTCACGCGCACCAGAAAACCGCCCGCGGCCACATCGCTTTCGGCCACCAGCGGCACATGCCGCGCGTTTGCGATGCCGGGGGCGGTGATCACCAGCTCGCCATACTGGGTGCCGGCCGTGATCGGCGCTTCAAGGGGGCCGTCGAAGACCGCCTCGGCCTTCAGCCCTTCCTGCGCAAGCGCGGGGATCAGCATGGTGACATCCTCGGCCGGGACCAGCCCCACGGCGGGCGCATCGCCAAGCCAGACGGGCGCCTCGGCCAGGCGCTTGCCCTTGGGCGCGACCGTCTTCATGACGAATTGCCGGAAGGCCCAGTTGACGATACCCTCGGCCTCTTGCGCACGCCCGGCCTCGGATTCCAGTCCCGTGACGACGAAGACGATACGGCGGTCACCCTGCAAGGCCGAACCCACAAGGCCGTAGCCAGCTTCGGATGTATGTCCGGTTTTCAATCCGTCCGCCTTCCAGTCCGTGCCGCGCATGGTCAGAAGCGGGTTGCGGTTGTTCGCATTCGCCGGAGCCCGGTCCTTGTAGTTGAAATTGGTCTCGGAAAAGAGCGGGTAATATTCCGGGAACTCGGTGATCAGGCGCACCGAAAGGATCCCCAGATCCTCCATCGACATACGGTGCCCCGGATGCGGCCAGCCCGAGGAATTGGCGAAGATCGAGTTTTCCATGCCAAGCGTGCGTGCGCGTTCGGTCATCAGTTTGGCAAAGGCATCTTCCGAACCGGCAAGTCCCTCGGCCACCACCACGCACGCATCGTTGCCCGAGTTGATGATGATCCCGTGGATCAGCTCCTCCACGGTCGGCCGGTCCTGTTCGTTCAGGAACATGGTCGAGCCGCCCATCGCCTTGGCTCGCGCCGAGACCGAGAAGGTCGTGTCCATCGTTACCCGGCCGTCGCGCAACGCCTCGAACAGCATGTTCAATGTCATCAGCTTCGACATCGAGGCCGGCGGCAGCGCCACATCGGCGCTTTTCTCCAGCAGCACCGTGCGGGTCGTCACGTCATAGACCCAGGCGGCACTCGCACGGGTTTCGAAGGCCTGTCCGGGCAGGGCGCCCAGAATCGTCAGCAGCAAGGCGGCGGCAAAACGGAATAGGGTCATGTTCGGTCGGCTTCCCGGTCAGTTCGAAACGGCATAGGCGTCGTTGTAGCCCAGGCCCTTGATTTTGGTGGTCATCGCATCGCGCTCGGCCGCCGATGCGGCGGGCCCGGCAAGGACGCGCCAGAAGGTCTTGCCCTGGCTTTCCTCCTTGCGGATGCTTTGGGCGATGCCGGCCTTGGCCAGTTGGTCGGCGGCGCGTTTGGCGTTCGCCTCCATGCTGAAGATGCCGATCTGGACATAGGATTTGAAGCCCGCGGCAGGTTTGGTCGGCGCGGCCGGCGCCGGCGGTTTCGCGGCAGGCGGGGTCGCGGCCGGGGGCGCGGCGGGCTTGGCGCTTGCCGCTGCGATCGCATTGGCCGCGTTGTTGGTGATCTCGTCGAGCGGTTTCGCCTCGATCTTCTCGGTGCCGATCGCGCCCGCGGCCTCGCTCGGGGTTTGTTCGGGTGCGATTTCGGGTTCGATCGTGGTTTCCTCGCGCCGCAGGGCAACGACCGAGATTCTGGTCGGCGCACCTGCCAGCATCCCCAGCGTTGCCGCCGCGTCGGACGAGACCTGAAGTTTCGGGCCGGGGTTATCGCGTTCGCGCCGGAACAGGGCCCCGATCACGGATTTGCCGTTCGCGGTGTTGCGGATGATGACGCGCTCGGGATCCTTGACATCGGGATGCGCGACCCAGACCCCGCCAAGCGAAGGCCGGCCATCCCAAAGCCCCTCTCCATCCGCCGAAAAGACCTCGGGGGCCTCCACATCGCGCTCGACCGTGCGGCCTTGGGCGCGCGGCGCCGCCGCCTCGGTGCCGGTGTCCGCATCGGCCTTTTTCAGGAAGCCAAGGGGCTGCTGCCCCTCTTCGCATCCCGCCAGCGTTGCGCCGATGCCCAATACCAGTACCCAACGGATCATTGCCTGCTTCGCCATAGTGCCCCTTCCCGCGCGGATTTGCCCGCGTCTGTCGCCCTGGTCCGAGAGCGGCGATCGAAAAGCCGCTGCCCAGGCGGCTCCGCCCTGCCACTGCGGACGTTTCGCACGAACATTAGCGGTTCCGCAAAGCCAAGAAAAGTGCGCCAAGCCCCCGCGCGCGGTTTTCAGCGCGTATCGGGCTTTCAGAATCGCGTGATCCGGTCTAGATCGCGCAGCAATCGCGAATGGTACTCCGGATCCCGCGAAGGCCGGTTCCCCAGGCGAATGACATAAGCGTGGCCAGCGGGTGCAAAGCGCCGATCGTGAAGCCGTGTCAAGGAAGCGTGGCCGAGTGGTTTAAGGCTCTGGTCTTGAAAACCAGCGTGGGGGAAACTCCACCGTGGGTTCGAATCCCACCGCTTCCGCCACCTTTCGTTTACATTGATCCGGAGCGTTGTTTTACGCTCGTTCGCTGCATTGCAGGTGTCGTGGCATGCCTTGTGGGCCGTCTGGTTAGGGGCTTTTGACGGGATCGCGCTCGTCGTGGAGGTTGTTTCGGGATATCCGGATATTGAAGAAAACCAGCGGGGATTCGCATGATCAAAGATATTGACGCCACGGATCGCAGGATTATTGCGGAATTGCAGCGTGATGCACGCCTCACCCATCAGGAGCTGAGCGAACGGGTCGGCCTGTCGCCCACACCTTGTGCGCGCCGTGTGCGTATCCTTGAGGAAAAGGGCTATATCACCGGCTATGCCGCGCTGATCGACGAAGGGCGGATGGGGTTCGGCTTTACCGTCTTCGTCTCGGTGCAGCTCGACCGGCAGGTCGATGACCGGCTGGTCAGTTTCGAAAAGGCCATCGCGCAATTCCCCGAGGTGGTCGATTGCTGGCTGATGACCGGAAACCGCGACTATCTGCTGCGCGTGGCGGTTTCCGGGCTGAATGAGTTCGAGCGCTTCCTGACCGGGCGGCTGACCAAGGTGTCCGGTGTTGCCGCACTCGAATCCTCAATCCCGATCCGGCGTGTGAAGGGGCTGCAGTCACGCCTGATCTGAACGGTCTTGCCGGGGGGGGGAGGCTAGCCCCGCACCAGGCCTCGCAACTCTTCCGGGCGGCGACCCGATGTCAGCGCGACAGCGCGTTCGGCGATGGTCTGCCGGTCGATGCCGAAATGGCGGTATAGATCGCCGATGGAACCGGTCTGCCCGAAATGCTCAACCCCGAGCGGCAACGTGCGATGCCCCGCCACGCCCCCTATCCACGACAGTGTCGCGGGATGGCCGTCAAGCACGGTGACAAGGCGGCATTCGCGGGGTAGGGGGCACAGCAGCCGTTCCACTTGCGACAGCGCTCCCATATTGCCACGCGCACGGGCGCGCTGCGCGGCGTTCCAGCCGGCATGCAACCGGTCGGCCGAAGTCACCGCCAGCACACCCACATCGCGCCGCCCTTGTGCGACGATCCCTGCCGCGGCAATCGCTTCGGGTGCGACGACGCCCTGATAGGCGATCACCACCTCGCAATTCGGACCGGGTTCACGCAACCAGTAGGCGCCGTCGATCGCGCCGCGGCGGAAAGCATCGTTATGGCGTTTGCCGGGCTGTTCGAGCGGGTTGGTCGAAAGCCGCAAATAGACCGAACCGCCGGTTTCGTCGCGCAGCCAGGTGCGCTCGTCCGGGTCGCCCTCGCCGTCGCGCTGCAGATAGTCGAAAGCCCATGCCATGATCACCGCCAGCTCGTCGACAAAGGCTGGCTCGAAGGCGGCAAGCCCGTCCTGTGCCATGCCGATAAGCGGGGTCGAGATCGACTGATGCGCGCCGCCTTCGGGCGCCAGCGTGATGCCCGAAGGCGTGCTTGCTATCAGGAAGCGCGCGTCCTGGTAGCAGGCATAGTTCAGTGCATCGAGCCCGCGGCAGACGAAGGGGTCATAGACCGTGCCCACCGGAATGAGCCTGCGCCCGAAAAGTGAATGCGCAAGCCCTGCGGCCCCCAGCAGCAGGAACAGGTTCATCTCTGCGATGCCAAGCTCGATATGCTGGCCTTCGGGAGCATGGTCCCATTTCGCGGTGGAGGCGATGCGACGCTCGCGGAAGGTGTCGTTGCGGGCTTCGCGTGCGAACAGCCCGCGCCGGTTCACCCAGGGGCCAAGCCCTGTGGTCCCGGTCACGTCGGGCGAGGTGGTGACGATCCGCGCGGCCAGCTTGCTGTCGCTCCGCGCCAGATCGTCGAGGATCTTGCCGAAGGCCTGCTGGGTCGAGATTTCGCGTGCGTTGTCCATCGTGATGGCAGGCACCTCGACAGGGTCGTCGTGCATCCGGCGCGGACCGGCGGCGAAGAAAGGGGCCGTGCGCAGGGCAAGGCCGAGTGCGGCCGGATTGGCAACGCCAGCCATCGGCTCCCATTCCTGCCCCTCGGGCACGCCCATCCGGCGCTGCCAGTCGGCCATTTGCGCCTTGGTCATCAGCCCGCCGTGATTGTCCTTGTGCCCTGCGATCGGCGTGCCCCAACCCTTGACGGTATAGGCCAGGAAACAGACAGGGCGGTCGTGGTCGATGGTGGCGAACGCCTCGGCCAGCGTTTCGACGCAGTTGCCGCCAAGGTTTTCCATCAGCGCGGCCAGATCGTCATCGCTACGCCGCTCGATCAGCGCGGTGACATCGCCCTGATCGCCCAGATCCTCCATCAGCCGGGCGCGCCAGACGGCGCCGCCCTCGAAGGTCAGCGCAGAGTAAAGTTCGTTCGGGCAGGCGTCGATCCATTCACGCAGCCGCTCGCCGCCCGGCTCGGAAAAGGCCGCGCGTTGCAGCGCACCGTATTTCAGCCGCACCACGTCCCAGCCGAAGGCGGTGAAGAGCCCCTCGATCCGGCTCCAGAGGCCTTCCTGCACGACACCATCGAGCGATTGGCGGTTGTAGTCCACGATCCACCAGCAATTGCGCAGCCCGTGTTTCCAGCCTTCTTGCAGGCATTCGTGGATATTGCCTTCGTCCAGTTCGGCGTCCCCCATCAGCGCGACCATCCGCCCCTGCGGCGTGCCTGCACCCCAGTCCTTGGCTTGGATGTAATCCTGAATGAGCGCCGCAAAGGCCGTGATCGCCACCCCCAGGCCTACCGAGCCGGTGGAGAAATCCACATCATCCACGTCTTTGGTGCGGCTGGGATAGGATTGCACGCCGCCATAGCCGCGGAAATTCTCCATCTTCTCGCGGCTGATATTGCCAAGCATATAGTGCATTGCGTGGAAGACGGGCGAGGCATGGGGCTTGACCGCCACCCGGTCCTCAGGGCGCAGCGCCGAGAAATAAAGCGCCGTCACGATCGAGACCATCGAGGCCGACGATGCCTGATGGCCGCCGACTTTGATACCGTCGGCCTTGGGGCGGATATGGTTGGCGTTGTGGATCATCCAGTGTGAAAGCCACAGCAGGCGCTGCTCGATCGCCTTGAGATCCTCGGTGCTTGTCGGTGCGGTCGTGCTCATGACATCCTCCTGGGTGCTGAGCCCTGCTTAGCACCGGAGTGGCGGCGATGATGACTAAATGCCATCGGTTTCTTTTAAAATTTTGGATGGTTGTTCCGTATTTTCTACCAGTATTGGCGAAATCCTCTACGGATAGAGGGGCCCCGGTCGCAAAGCTGCCGCCCCGATATTTGCCTTCGCGGTGCCATCGAAAAAGCCGCCCCGAAGGACGGCTTTTCATGGGCGTTTCCGGGGTTGGCTTAGGCGGCGTTAAGCCGGGGGCCGGCCTTCATCACCTGACCCGGCAAGTTGTATCCAAGAGCCTCTTGCAGGCGCTTTGCCACGCCGATAAGCGCGTGAAGGCCGATGCCGGTTTCATAGCCGCTTTCGGCGGCCAGATAGGCCAGATCCTCGGTGCAGACATTGCCGGTCGCGCCCACCGCGAAGGGGCATCCACCGATCCCGCCAAGTGCAGATTCATAGTGCGCAATCCCCGCCTCGATCCCGGCCTGGACATTGACCAGCCCGATGCCGCGCGTGTTGTGGAAATGCAGCGTCAGTTCGATCTCGGGGAAAAGCTCGGCCAGGTCGGCGCAAAGCCTGCGCACGATCGGGGGCGTCGCCATGCCCGTCGTGTCGCCAAGCGTGACGGCGCGCACGCCCATTGCCGCGAAAGCCTCGATCACCCGTGCAACCTCGTCGCTTGAGATATTGCCCTGCCAGGGGCAGCCGAATGCGGTGGGGACCGCCGCGCGCAGCACGCGCCCGGCCTTTTCGACGGCCTCGGCCACGGGAACCACGGAACGGAGCGACTCGGCGATGGTGCGGTTCACGTTGCGGATGTTGTGCGTTTCCGAGGCCGAGACGAACATCACCAGCTCGTCCACGCCGGTCTCCAGGGCTCGCTCCGCCCCGCGCATGTTGGGCACGAGTGCCGAGAGCGTTGCACCGCGCCCGCGCAGGGCGGAAACGACTTCTGCCGCATCGGAAAGCTGCGGCACGGCCTTGGGCGAGACGAAAGAGGTGGCCTCGATCCGCCTGAGGCCGGCCCCGATCAGGCCAAGGCCGATCTCGATCTTGGTTTCGGTGGGGATGAAACGCGGCTCCATCTGGAAGCCGTCGCGCATGCCCACTTCGGTGATGACAAGGTGCCGCATCTTTCCCCTCAGGTGCCGCTGAAGTGCGGCGCGCGCTTTTCGTTGAAGGCCAGCACGCCTTCGCGCCGGTCGGCGGTGGGGACGGTGCGGTTATAGGCCTCGATCTCCAGCGCGAGGCCGGTCTTGAGGTCGGTCTCGAAGCCCATGGTCATCGCGCGCTTGGCCTGCCGCACGGCGATGGGGCCGTTGGCCGCGATCGTCCGGGCAAGCTCGGCCACGCCGGGCATAAGCCTCTCCTCGGGCCAGACGCGGTTCACCATGCCCCAGCTTTCGGCCTCGGCGGCGCTGAACGGGCGGGTCGAGAAGATCAGCTCTTTCGCGCGGCGCAGGCCCACCGCGCGGGGCAGGGTCTGCGTGCCGCCGCCGCCCGGAATGATGCCAAGGCGCGGCTCGGTCAGGGCAAAGCGCGCGCCCTCGGCGGCGTGGATGAAATCGCAGGCAAGCGCCATCTCGGTGCCTCCGCCATAGGCCGCACCGTTGACCGCCGCGATGATTGGCACGGGGCAGTCCATGATCGCGTAGAAGGCCTGCTCGAAGATCGCGTGCTGGCGCGCCCAGTCGGCATCGGACATGCCGTTGCGTTCGCGCAGATCGCCGCCCGCGCAGAAGGCGCGATCCCCCGCGCCGGTCAGGATCAGGCAGCGCAACCCGCGGGCATCGAGGATCAGCCCGGAAAACAGCGCCAGAAGATCGCGCCCCATCTGCGTATTGAGCGCATTCGCCGCCGCAGGCCGGTTCAGGGTGATCTGCGCGACATGATCGGAGATCTCGTCGTAGTGGAGCGTTTCATATTCGGTCATGGATCCCCTCAGCTTTCGCGTTTCAGCCGGATGGTCTGCGAGAAGCGGTTGCCCGGATGGAACGAGAGCGAGATCTCGAAAAGCTCGTTCTCGGGCGACCAGTAGCGGCGGCGTTCCATCAGCGCCGGACTGTCGGCTTCGCAGCGCAGAGCCTCGGCCAGATCGCCTGGCATGGCCACTGCGGTGATGTGGCGCTCGACTTCGGAAACCTGGAGGTCAAATTGTTCGGACAATCTTTGATAGATCGCCCGGTCGATGTCGCTGATCGATTCGCGGATGCTGATATAGGGCTCTGCCACATAGATTTCAGTCCAAGCGATCGGCAGATCCTGACTCTGCGCCTGGCGGAGCCCCGCGATGCGCAGCCAGCGGCTGCCAGTCGGGGCGCCCAGGGTTTGGGCCAGCTTGTCGCGCAAGACGACGATGCCTTCTTGTTGTTTGTGCAGCATCGTCTGCCGAGCGTATTCCGTAAGGTTTTCAACAGAATCAATTCTGTAACTGTAGGCTTCAGGAGGTTTTATCGCGGTGACGACCGTTCCGGACCCGGCGTGGCGCGACAGCATTCCTGCCTCTTGCAGCCCACGCAGAGCTTCGCGCACGGTGTGGCGCCCAAGCTTGTGGCGCTCGCAGAGTTCCTGCTCGCTCGGGAAGCGGCTGCCGACAGGGTAAATCCCTTCGGCCAGCTCTCTTGCAAGGCGTTCGCGTAGCTCTTGATAGAGCGGGGGGGTGATGCGGCGTGTCGAACTCATGCGGTGAATGTAATTATCCGGACATATTTTTGGCAAGGCGAAATTTGAAATTGACAAAGGGGTGTTTTACATCGCAATTATCCGGACAATAGGCTGGAGATGCTGGCAATAGTCCGGACAATGTGCGGCGCGATGCCGTGGAGTGTTCGTTGGGGGGTGAATGGATCTCGTTGAACAGATCGGCGCGCTGGTCGAGGCGCAACACCGGCTGAGCGCCGCGGATGCCGAGGCGGCGGCAATGTCCTTCGAGGATACGCTGGCCGTGACTGCGGCCGGTTGGAGCGAAGACTCCGCCCGAATCGTGCGGCGTATCCATGGTGGGGCGCCGGGCGCGCTTGTCCCCGCGGACCAGGGAGCCGACCCGGAACATTGGGCGCTGACGATGGGCATTGCCGGTCATGCGCTGGATTATGACGATGTGCATCTGGTTTCGGTCACGCATCCCAGCGTGGTTCTGGTGCCCGCGCTTCTGGCCCTGGCTGATCGGAACCCCGATCTGGTGCCCCGCGTCCTGCCTGCCTATGCAGTCGGGTTGGGCGTGAATATCGCGCTTGGCAAGGCGCTTGGCTTTTCGCATTACGACATAGGTTGGCACGCGACCTCGACGATCGGGCCGCTTTCGGCCGCGGCGGCGCTGTCCCATCTGCTTGGGCTCGATGCGCGGGCGGCGCGCAACGCGCTGTCACTTGCGGCGGCGGAGGCCGGCGGGATGCAGCGCAATTTCGGCACCATGGCGAAACATGTCCAGGCCGGGCAGGCGGCGGCGGTGGCCGTGCGCGCGGCGCGCCTGGCCGAGGCCGGCATGACCGGTGCCGAGGACGTGTTCGGCCCGCGCGGCTTCCTCGATCTTTACGGTGGCCCAACGCCGGGCCAGCAGCCCGGCCGGATCACGGTGGTGCCCGACACGCGTTCGGTTTCGCGCAAGCTGTTTCCCTGTTGCTACCTCACGCACCGGATGATCGGCGCGGCGCTGGATCTGCATGCGCAGTTGACCGGCGGGCTTTCGCCCGATGCACGGATCGTGGTCGAGGTGCCCTATGGCGGGATGCGCCCGCTGCATGTCACCGATCCGCGCGACGGGGCCGAGGCGAAGTTCTGCGCCGCCTATTGCGTCGCGACGGCGCTTGTGCAGGGCCGGGTGGCCTTGGTCGATTTCACCACCGAGGCGGTGCATCGCCCTGCGATCCGCGCGCTGATGGCGCGGGTCGAGACGGTCGAGGAACCGCTGCGCGGCCCGGTTCCGGTGGGGATCGACCATGGCGAAGTGCGTATCCGGATCATGCGCGGCAACCGCTGCGTCGCGCAAAGCTGCGTGCGGTCCTATCCGGGGGCGCCCGACGCCCCCGCGCAGCCGGCGCAGTTCGCCGCCAAGATCGCCGATTGCCTGGCTATCGGCAGTCATACCACTCCCGAAGATTTCCGAACCCGGCTTCATGCACGGATCGGGTTCGACCCAAGGCAGGGCGCGGCGGCGCCGCATATTGCCGAAACGGAAGCAACAGGATGACAGACATGGCTCAGGACGACGCCCCGATCTCGGTCGAGATCGGCAACGACTATCCCGATATCCGCGAGGCGGTGCGCAAGATCTGTGCACCTTTCGACGGTGCCTATTGGCAAAAGCTCGAGGAAACCGACAGCTACCCTTCGGAATTCGTGCAGGCGCTGACCGAAAGCGGCTTTCTGGCCGTCCTGATCCCCGAGGAATATGGCGGGGCCGGCCTGCCGCTGCGGGCGGCGTCGGTGATCCTTGAGGAAATCCACTCGATGGGCTGCAATGCCGGGGCGTGCCACGCGCAGATGTATATCATGGGCACGCTTCTGCGCCATGGTTCGGAGGCACAGAAGCGCCAGTATCTGCCGCAGGTGGCCTCGGGCGCGCTGCGCCTGCAGGCCTTCGGCGTGACCGAGCCGACCTCCGGCTCGGACACCATGCAGCTGCGCACCCGCGCGGTGCGCGAGGGTGACGAATATGTCGTCAACGGGCAGAAGGTCTGGACCTCGCGCGCGCGCTACTCGGACCTGATGCTGCTTCTGGCGCGCACCACGCCGGCCGATCATGTGGCGCGCAAGACCGACGGGCTTTCGGTCTTTCTGGTGGACATGCGCGAGGCGGTCGGCAACGGGCTCGAGATCCGCCCGATCCGGGCCATGGTCAACCACAACACGACCGAGCTTTACTTCGACAACCTGCGCATCCCGGCCTCGAGCCTGATTGGCGAAGAGGGCAAGGGCTTTCGCTACATCCTTGACGGGATGAATGCCGAACGCACGCTGGTGGCGTCGGAATGCCTGGGCGATGCGCGCTGGTTCATCGAGACCGCCAGCCGCTATGCCAGCGAGCGGCAGGTCTTCGGCCGTCCGATCGGCCAGAACCAGGGCATCCAGTTCCCGATCGCGCGGGCCTATGCCGACATGCGCGCAGGCGAGATGGTCCTGCGCCGCGCCTGCGCGCTTTTCGATGCGGGCGCGCCCTGCGGCGAGGATGCGAACATGGCCAAGCTGCTTTTGTCCGAGGCCTCCTGGAGCGCCGGCGAGGCCTGCATGCAGACCCTGGGCGGTTTCGGCTTTGCCTGCGAATACAATGTCGAACGCAAATGGCGCGAGACGCGGCTTTACCGGATCGCGCCGATTTCCTCGAACCTGATCCTGGCCTATCTCGGCCAGCACGTTCTGGGCATGCCGCGATCCTACTGACAGCACGATCCGCCCCGCGCCGAACTGTCCCCCGGCGCGGGACGATCCCTGACGGGACGAGGGACAGACCGGGAGGAGACATCATGAACATCAGACAAAGCCGGCGCGGGTTTCTCGCGCTTTCGGCGGCAACGCTGGGCATGGCCGCCACGCCGCTGCGCGCCCAAAGCCAGCAGGTGATCAAGATCGCCTACAACCTGCCCTCGCATCACGCCACGGGCACCTATTTCGAGACCCTCGCCGCCGAGATCTCCGAGCGGACCATGGAGACCTCGGTGCAGCTTGTGCCGCAGACCTTCCCCGACGGGCAGCTTTACAACGACACCCAGCTTCCCGACGCGATCTCCACGGGGGCCGCGCATATCGGCCAGATCAACCTGGGCTTCATGGCCGGCAGGGACGCCGAGGTGATCCGCGTCTGGTCGATGCCCTTCCTCTACCAGACCTGGGAGGCCGAGTGGGCCGCCGAGGACAGCCCCGCGATGACCGGCGCCTTCACCGAGACGCTGGCGCGCTACGACCAGCAGATGCTCAGCTGGCTGGCCTATGGCACGGTCGAGATCTATTCGAATTCCCCCGTCAACATGCCGGCCGACATGCAGGGCCTCAAGATGCGCTCCTTCGGACTGGATGCGACGGAGCTGCTGCGCAACTTGGGGGCCTCGCCGGTGACGATGAGCTCGCAAGAGGTCTATCAGGCGATGCAGCGCGGCACGATCGACGGCTTGCTGACCGGCCCGTCCTCGGTGCTTGGGCGCAAGCTTTTCGAAGTGTCGAAATACGGTACCAATGCTGCGATGATCCGGCTGCCTTTTGTGGCCTCGGCCTCGAAGATGTGGTGGGACGGGCTGCCCGAGGATACCCGGGCCGCCGTGCACGACGCCGCGATGATCGCCATGAAGGCCTCGCGCGATCAGGCCAAGGCCGACAGCTTGGTCGAGGAACAGAGTCTGCGCGACAAGGGCATGACCATCACCAGCTTCACGCCCGAACAGCGCGTCGCGTGGGAAGAGGCCGCCTCGGGTCTGCTCGAGGACTACAAGGCCAAGAACGGTGAGGTCGGCACCCGCATCCTCGAGGCCGTCGCCGCCGCGAATGCCGCGTATCCCGCTGCCTAAGACGGATTGCAGCCCATGTCCCCCGCGCCGGAACCGCTGCGGGGGGCATCGTGCGATACCGTCCCGGTATCGCCCCTTCAAATGGCGCCACCGCGCCGACAGACGAGACCCGCCTGCCCGGAGGAGGAGCCATGCATCGCATTGTCGAAACCCTGAAATGGATCCAGAACACCATCATGGGGCTGTCCGCCCTGGCGCTTCTGTCCCTGCCGCTGATCACCGCCTATGACGTGACGCTGCGCTACGTGTTTCACGCGCCCACGATCTGGGCCACGGAAATCTCGATCTACCTTCTGCAATTCGCGGTGTTCATGACGCCCGGTGCCCTGCTTGTGAATGGCGATCATCTGCGCGTGACCTTCTGGATCGAGAACCGCACGGGCATGGTCCGCTGGTGGGCCGAGGTGGCGGTGGCGCTGGCCGTTCTGCCCTATGCCGCAGCGCTGATCTGGTTCGGAACCTCCTACGCGCAGCGCGCCTTCGATCGCGGGATGCTGTCGCCCACCTTGCTTCAGGTGCCGCTCTGGATCGTCTATGCGCTGATCCCGCTTGGGGGAGTCCTGCTTGTGCTGGGGGTGGGGTTGAAGATCGCCGCATTGTTGCGGGGCGACGAAGATGCCTCGGGCGGCCCTTCGCAGGAGGTGCAGGCATGATTTCGCTCTCAGTTGTTCTCATTCTTCTGGCCGTGCTGCTGATCTGCCTCGTCGCGGGCGTGCCGATTGCTATGTCGCTCGGGCTTGCGGGGGCGGCCACGATCATCGCGGCTTCGGGTGTGAGCTATCTGGTCCAGATCCCGCTGACGTTGCAACGCGCCTTGGCCGATCCGGTGATCCTTGCCGTGCCCATGTATATCCTGATGGGAGAGATCCTTTATCGCGGCCGGATCGGGCAGCAGCTTTTCGATGTCGCCAATGCCTGGGTCGGGCGGCTGCGCGGCGGCACCGGGGTTTCGGCGGTCACGGCCTTCACCTTCTTCGCGGCCATCGTCGGATCGTCCATGGCCTCGGTGCTGACCATCGGGCGCATCGCGCTGCCCGAGATGGAGAAGGTCGGCTATCCGAAACGGCTCAGCTACGGGCTGTCGGTCGTTGGCGGATCGCTCGGGATCCTGATCCCGCCCTCGATCCCGCTGATCCTTTACGCCTCGCTGGCCGAGGTGTCGCCGGCCGACCTGTTCATCGCGGGGATTCTGCCGGGCCTGCTGATCGCGGCGCTTCTGGCGGTCTGGGCGATGATCGCCTCGCCCCGCGTTCCGGCAGGAAGCGGGGGGCGCTGGTCGGCGGGGCATGCGCTGCGCATCACGCTGCGTGCATTGCCCGACCTGTCGCTGCCGGTGATCGTTCTGGGCGGGATCTATGCCGGGATCTACACCCCGACCGAGGCTGCCGGGGTCGGCGTTGTGCTGGCGCTTCTGCTGACGCTGGTGGTGCGCCGCAGCCTGCGCCTGTCGGACATGCCCGCCGTGCTGATCGCGGCCACGCGCCATTCGGCGGCGCTTCTTGCGATCGTCTGCGGTGCGCTGGTGCTGGGCTCGGCCCTGACGCTGATCGGCCTGCCGCAGCAGCTTGCGCGTACCGTGTCGGAGGCCGACGTTCCGCCATGGGTCGTGCTGCTGATCATCAACGTCATCTGGATCATCCTTGGCTGCTTCCTCGAGGTCATCTCGATCATCCTGATCACCGTGCCGGTCTTCATTCCGATCGCCATGGCGCTTGGCTTCGATCCCGTCTGGTTCGGGATCATGATGGTGATCAACATGGAGCTTGCGGTGATCACGCCGCCCCTGGGGATGAACCTTTTCGCCCTCAAGGCGATCCTGCCGCACGAACGTATCGAGACGATCATCCGCGCCGCCCTGCCGTCGCTGGCCATCGTGCTCGGGGTGCTGGCGCTGGTCTGGATCTTCCCCGACATCGCGCTGGTTCTGGTCGGGTCCTGAGCCCGCCCGAATATTGGAAGGAAAAGACATGAGTGAGAGTGAAGCCACAGGCGGGCCCCGCCCCGAGCAACCGCTGGCAGGGCTGCGCGTGGTCGAGATCGGGCATTCGGTGGCCGCGCCCTTCTGCGGCCAGATCCTTGCCGATCTGGGGGCCGAGGTGATCAAGGTGGAAAACCCCGATGGCGGTGATGATGCGCGCCACTGGGGGCCTCCGTTCATCGGCGATACTGCGGCCACGTTCCACGCGCTCAACCGCAACAAAAGCTCGCGCAGCGTCGATCTGAAGGACGAAAAGGGCCGCGCCGAGCTGATCGAGCTGATCGGGACAAGCGATGCGGTGGTGCAGAATATGCGCCCCGGCCTGGTCGAGCGTTACGGGCTGGGCGCGGATGTGCTTTGCGCGCGCTTTCCGCAGCTGATCTATTGCAACCTCGGCGCCTTTGGCGAGGTCGGTCCGCTGGCATCCCATACCGGCTACGACCCGCTGATCCAGGCCTTCAGCGGCATCATGGCCGTCACCGGCGAGGCCGGGCGCCCGCCAGTGCGGGTGGGGCCCTCGATCATCGACCAGGGCAGCGGCATGTGGTGCGTGATCGGGATCCTGTCGGCGCTGATCGGGCGGGCGCGCACGGGACGGGGCTGCCGCGTCGACACCTCGTTGTTCGAAACCGGGCTAAGCTGGATGACCGTGCCGGTGGGTAACGCCATCGCCTCGGGGCGCGAGCCGGGCAAGAGCGGCTCGGAAACGCCGATGCTTGCGCCCTATCGCGCGTTTCAGGCGGCGGACCGGGCGATCATCATCGCGGCGGGCAACAACAACCTGTTCCGCCGGCTGGTCACGACGCTTGGCCATCCCGAATGGGCCGATGATCCGCGCTTCGTCAGCAATGCCGACAGGGTGGCCAACCGGGGCACGCTGAATGCGCTGATCGAAGAGGTGGTGGCGACGCAGCCCTCGGCGTACTGGATGGCGGCGCTGGACAAGGTGGGCGTGCCCTGCGCGCCGGTGCATCAGGTCTCCGAAGTGCTGGCCCATCCGCAGACCGAGGCGCTTGGTATCCGGCTGGACGGGGGTGACCCCGAGATCGGGCTGATCGCAACGCCGCTGCGTTTTGACGGACACCGCCCGCAACTGCGCAGCCTTGCGCCCGGCCTGGGGCGGCCTGCGCAATAGCGCCACGGGGCGCGCGCCCGCCACCGCCTTGCGGTGCTATTGCGGCACCGGCGCCCCGCTTTGTTTCAGACAGCGCAGCGTAAAGCTTGAGCGGGAATGGCGGATGCCCGGAACGTGATACAGCTTGTTGCGCAGGAATTCCTCGTATCCGCGCGTTCCGGCCACCGCGACCTTGAGGAAGTAGTCGTATTCCCCCGTCGTCAGATAGACCTCGAGCACCTCGGGGATATTTGCCATCGCGCGGCCGAATTCGGCCAGCGTCGCCTCGTCATGGCGGTCGAGCGTGACCTCGATGATGACGGTTTCGGCATAGCCCAGCATCGCCCGATCCAGGATCGCGCTGTAGCCGCGGATGAAGCCTTCGTTCTCCAGGCGGCGGGTGCGCTGCCAGCAGGGGCTGGGGGAAAGGCCGACCTCTTCGGCAAGCTGGTTGTTGCTCAGCCGTCCGTCGCGCGCCAGGGCGCGCAGGATTCGGCGGTCGATCTGATCGAGCTTTCTTTCCTGCATGGATGATACTTCCGGGTATTGGCGAATTGGCAAAAGATAAATCCAGTAAGATCGAAAAACGGCAAAAAGAAAACAGAAATTTCTGCGGCGTTTCCAGCATGATCTTGCAAGGGCAGGAGAGGAGGGCCACCCGTGCATTACGCGTCGTTCACATCCGAAACGCCGCTCGATCATCTGCAACGCCTGCTCGATGAGCTGCGCCGGGGCGGGTTCGAGCTGTGCAGCCTGTCGCTTGCGCCGGATGGCGGGGCGGCAGCCCCGGCCGCCGCGATCCGGGTGGGATTTGCCCCGGCCGGGCCGGTGGCATGCCACACGCTGCTGGAACGTCTTGCGCGGTTGCCGGGCGTGCGGGAACTGGATGGCGGCCTGCCGCGTTTACCGGAATCAGGAGGCTTCGCATGACCAGACCGCAGGCCGGAACCGGCACCCCGCTATCGCTGACCATTCCGGAACCCGAGGTCCGCCCCGGAGAGACACCGGATTTCTCGCATGTGTCGATCCCGCGCGCGGGCACCGTGCGCCGCCCCGAAACCGTCGCCGCCCCCGACGAGATCCGCGACCTTGCCTTCACCATCATCCGCGTCCTCAACCGCGAGGGGCAGGCCGTCGGACCATGGGCCGAGGGGCTGGACCTGAGCGATGCCGACCTGCTGGCGGGGCTGCGCCACATGATGGGGCTGCGCCCCTTTGATGCGCGCATGCTGATCGCGCAGCGCCAGCAGAAGACCTCGTTCTACATGCAGCATCTGGGCGAAGAGGCGATCTCCTGCGCGTTTCAGCGCGCGCTTGCGCCGGGGGACATGAATTTCCCCACCTACCGGCAGGCGGGGCTGCTGATCGCGGCGGACTATCCGCTGCGCAAGATGATGGCGCAGGTCTATTCCAATGCCGAGGACCCGGTGCGCGGGCGGCAACTGCCGGTGTTCTATTCCTCGAAGGAACACGGCTTCTTCTCGATCTCGGGAAACCTTGCCACGCAATATATCCAGGCCGTCGGCTGGGCGATGGGCTCGGCCATTTCCGGGGATGACAAGATCGCGGCGGCCTGGATCGGCGACGGCTCCACGGCGGAAAGCGATTTTCACGCGGCGCTCGTCTTTGCCTCGACCTACAAGGCGCCGGTGATCCTGAACATCGTCAACAATCAATGGGCGATTTCCACCTTTCAGGGCATCGCGCGGGGCGGGGCGGGCACCTTCGCGGCGCGGGGGCTGGGCTTCGGCATCCCGGCGCTTCGGGTCGACGGGAACGATTATCTTGCGGTGCTGGCGGCGGGCCGCTGGGCGGCCGAAAGGGCGCGGCGCAACCTGGGCCCTACGCTGATCGAATATGTCACCTATCGCGCGGGCGGGCATTCGACCTCGGACGATCCGACGGCCTATCGCCCGGCCGAGGAAAGCAAGGCCTGGCCACTGGGCGACCCGGTGCTGCGGCTGCGCAACCACCTGATCGCGCGCGGCATCTGGAGCGAGGAACGCCACGTCCAGGCCGAGGCCGAAATCCTGGCCGAGGTCAGCGCCGAGCAGAAACAGGCCGAGGCGGTGGGCACGCTGCATCACGGTCAGCGCCCGAGCCCGCGCGACATGTTCGATGATGTCTATGCCGAAATGCCGCCGCATCTTTTGCGGCAGCGCCACGAAGCGGGGTTCTGAGCGATGGCACGCATGACCATGATCGAGGCGATCCGCGACGCGCTCGATATCGCGATGGGGCGGGATTCGCGCGTCATCGTCTTCGGCGAGGATGTGGGCTATTTCGGCGGCGTCTTTCGCTGCACGGCCGGGTTGCAGCGCAAATACGGCCCGACGCGCTGTTTCGACACGCCGATTTCCGAACTGGGCATCGTCGGCGCGGGGATCGGCATGGCGGCCTACGGGCTGCGCCCGGTGGTCGAGATCCAGTTCGCCGATTACATGTATCCCGCCTATGACCAGATCGTGTCCGAGGCCGCGCGGCTGCGCTATCGCTCGGCGGGGGAGTTCACCTGCCCGATGGTGGTGCGGATGCCCTCGGGCGGCGGCATTTTCGGCGCGCAGACCCACAGCCAGAGCCCCGAGGCGCTGTTCACCCATGTCACGGGGCTGAAAACCGTGGTGCCCTCCAGCCCGCGCGCGGCCAAGGGGCTGCTGATGGCCGCGATCGAAGACCCCGACCCGGTGATCTTTCTCGAACCCAAGCGGCTTTATAACGGCCCCTTCGACGGGTATCACGACCGCCCCGTCACGGCCTGGAAGAACCATCCCCTGGGCGAGGTGCCCGAGGGGCATTTCACGCTTCCCCTGGGGCGCGCCGAGATCGCCCGTCCGGGGCGGTCGGTCACGGTGCTGGCCTATGGCACGATGGTCCATGTGGCCCAAAGCGGTGCCGACGCGGCCGGGATCGACGCCGAGGTGATCGATCTGCAAACCCTTCTGCCGCTTGACCTTGAGACCGTCACCGCCTCGGTCCGCAAAACGGGGCGCTGCCTTGTGCTGCACGAGGCCACGCTGACCTCGGGCTTCGGGGCAGAGCTGGCCGCACTGGTTCAGGCCGAATGCTTCTATCACCTCGAGGCGCCGGTGGCGCGTGTCGCGGGCTGGGACACGCCTTATCCGCATGTTCACGAATGGCAGTATTTCCCCGGTCCCGCGCGCGTGGCCGAGGCCCTGCGCGCGCTGTTGGAGGAGGTCTGAGATGGGCGTTCACTCGATCCGCATGCCCGATATCGGAGAGGGCATCGCCGAGGCCGAAATCGCCGAATGGCTGGTGGAGATCGGCGATACCGTGCTGGAGGATGCGCCCCTTGCCGCGGTGATGACCGACAAGGCGACGGTCGAGATCCCCGCGCCGGTCTCGGGCAGGGTGCTGTGGCGCGCGGGCGCGCCGGGCGATGTGATCGCGGTCGGGGCGGAACTGATCCGGCTTGAGGTCGAGGGCGCGGGCAACAGCGCAGAGGGCGATCCCGCCCCGCCTGAAACCGCGCCCGCCCCGCCTCCGTCTGCCGAGGCCGAAACGCCGCCCGCCGCGGAGCCAGCCGCGAACCCCGCGGCGCCCACGGCCCCTGTGCCCCATGTCCCGCTGCGCCCCGAGGGCGAGCGCCCGCTGGCGTCGCCTTCGGTGCGCGCCCGCGCCCGCGCCGCGGGGGTCGACCTGCGGCTTCTGCGCGGGTCGGGGCCGGCCGGGCGGATCCGCCATGCCGATCTTGATGCCTTCATCGCCTCGGGCGGGTTGCCCGCACCCGCGGGGCCGCAGCCCGATACCAGCACCGAAGAGATCCGCGTAATCGGCCTGCGCCGCAAGATCGCCGCGCGGATGCACGCGGCGGGATCGGTTCCGCAGATCACCATCGTGGAAGAGGTCGACGCGACCGCGCTGGAGGATCTGCGCGGCCGGATGAACGACGAGGGGCGCGGGCGGCTTACGCTTTTGCCCTTCATCGCGCGGGCCATGGTGCGCGCGCTGCGCGAACAGCCGATGCTCAACGCCCATTACGATGCCGAAGCCGGGATCGTGCGGCGCTTCGGTGCAATCCATATCGGCATCGCCGCGCAGACGCCCGACGGCCTTGTGGTGCCGGTGCTGCGCCATGCCGAGGCGATGGGCCTGCGCGAAACCGGGGCCGAGATCGCGCGGCTTGCGCAGGCGGCGAAGGACGGCCGCGCCACGCGCGAGGAGCTGGGCGGATCGACCGTCACGATCACCTCGCTCGGCCCGCTCGGGGCGCTTGCGACGACGCCGATCCTGAACCTGCCCGAGGTTGCGATCGTGGGGGTTAACCGGCTGGCGCTGCGCCCCTTCTGGAACGGCACCGCGTTCGAGCCGCGCAAGATGATGAACCTGTCATGCAGCTTCGACCACCGGGTGATCGACGGCTGGGACGCGGCGGTCTTCGTGGCGCGGCTGAAGACGCTGCTGGAAGCCCCGGCGCTGATTTTCGTGGAGGCCTGAGATGCGCGAGATTTCCTGCAAGCTTCTGGTCATCGGGGCGGGGCCGGGCGGTTACGTCTGCGCGATCCGCGCGGGGCAGCTTGGGGTGGATACGGTGGTGGTCGATCCCGCGCCGCCGGGCGGCACCTGCCTGAACGTGGGCTGCATCCCCTCGAAGGCGCTGATCCACGCGGCCGATGAATACCACCTTCTGGCCCGGCGCAGCGCGGCCCCGGCGATGGGGATCTCGGCCGGGGGGGCGATGCTGGATTTTCCCGCGCTCCAGGCATGGAAGGACGGGATCGTAGGGCACCTGACCGGTGGGGTCACGACGCTTTTGCGCAAGGCCGGGGTGCGGCTGATCCGGGGCACGGCGCAGTTGCGCGACGGCAAGACCGCCGGGGTCGACACCCCCGAAGGGCCGGTGATGATCCATGCCGGGGCGCTGGTTCTGGCCACGGGGTCTACGCCGGTGGAACTGCCCGCGCTGCCCTTCGGCGGGGCGGTGCTGTCCTCGACCGAGGCGCTTGCGCTGCCCGCGCCGCCGGCCAGCCTTGCGGTGATCGGCGGGGGCTATATCGGGCTGGAACTGGGCACGGCCTTTACCAAGCTTGGCGCGCGCGTGACGGTAATCGAGGCCGCGCCGCGCATCCTGCCGCAGTATGACGCGGAACTGACGCGCCCCGTCGCGCGGCGGCTTCAGGCGCTTGGGGTTCGCGTGGTGACGGGGGCGCGCGCGGGCGGGCTGTCGGAAACCGGCGCGCTGCGCATCGCAACCGGCGACGGGGCCGAGGATATCGCGGCCGAGAAGATCCTTGTCACGGCCGGGCGGCACCCGCGCACGCAGGCCGCCGGGATCGAGGGCCTGCGGCTGGAGATGGCGGGGCCCTTCCTGCGCATCGACGACCACTGCCGGACCTCGATGAACGGGGTCTATGCGATCGGCGATCTGACGGGAGAGCCGATGCTGGCCCATCGCGCCATGGCGCAGGGCGAGATGGTGGCCGGGATCGTCGCGGGCGGCCCGCAGCGATGGGACCACCGCGCGATCCCCGCCATCTGCTTCACCGACCCCGAGATCGTCTCGTCCGGTCTTCTGCCCGAGGCCGCCGCGCAGGCCGGGCACAAGGTCACCACCGGGCTTTTCCCCTTTGCCGCGAATGGCCGCGCGATGACCGGCGCGGATGAGGACGGCTTCGTCCGCGTCGTCGCCCGCGCCGATACGCACGAAATCCTTGGCATTCAGGCCGTGGGGGCAGGCGTGTCCGAAATGGCGGGCGGATTTGCCCTGGCGCTCGAGATGGGCGCGCGGCTTGAGGATGTGGCAGGCACGATCCACGCCCACCCGACCCGCGCCGAGGCACTGCACGAGGCCTGCCTACGCGCCCTTGGCCATGCGCTGCATATCTGAGTTGGGCCGGCATGCCACCCGCTGCCTATCGCGTTTCCACGCGGCTTGGCTTAGAGGGAAAGCGGATGCCGGCGTCGGCAATGCCAGCCCGCCAACCTGCCAGGGAGTGCTGCCCAGATGATCGACGAAATCCGCATCTGCGGGGAAGGCGGCCGGGGGAAACATGCCGAGCCTGCGGCCCGGATCGCGCCGGGTTTCCACGGAAGGGGCCGGCCATGCGCACGGTGATGATTCAGGGAACCGGTTGGAGGGTGGGAAAGTCGATGGGGGTGGGGGGCCGGTGCGGCGCGGGGGGGGTCGGCGGCGTGGGGGTTTTGCGGTTCAAGCCGCAGAACATGTCCAACAATGCCGCCGTGACCGAGGACGGGGGCGAGATCGGTCGCGCGCAGGCGCTTCAGGCCCTGGCGGCGGGCGTGGCGCCGCATACCGACATGAACCCGGTCCTGCTGAAGCCCGAAACCGACATGGGGGCGCAGGTGGTGGTGCAGGGGCGGCGCCTGACCAGCACGCAGGCGGCCGATTACCGGCTGCTCAGGCCCCGGCTGATGGCGGCGGTGATGGAAAGCTATCAGCGGCTGCGGGCGCGGGCGGATCTGGTGATCGTCGAAGGCGCGGGAAGCCCGGCCGAGGTGAACCTGCGCCGGGCCGACATCGCCAATATGGGTTTTGCCGTCGCGGCCGATGTGCCCGTCATCCTGGCCGGCGATATCGACCGGGGCGGGGTGATTGCGCAGATCGTGGGCACGCAGGCCATCCTCGATGCGCGGGACGCCGCGATGATCGAGGGCTTTCTGGTCAACAAGTTCCGCGGCGATCCGCGGCTTTTCGACGATGGCTATGCGCTGATCGGCGCGCGCACCGGCTGGCGCGGCTTCGGCGTGGTGCCGTGGTTCGCCGATGCCGGGCGCCTTCCGGCCGAGGATGCACTGGACCTGAGCGATAACTGGCGCGGCAGCGGGGTGAAGATCGCCTGCCTCGCGCTGTCGCGGATTGCGAATTTCGACGATCTCGATCCGCTTCGGCAGGAACCGGGCGTGACGGTGGAAATGGTCCTGCCCGGCCGCGCCATTCCGGGCGATGCGCGTCTGGTGATCATCCCCGGCTCGAAATCGACGCGCGGCGATCTGGCCTTTCTGCGCGCGCAGGGATGGGATGTCGATCTGGCCGCGCATCGGCGGCGCGGCGGGCATGTCCTTGGCATCTGCGGCGGCTATCAGATCCTTGGCCGGACGCTGCGCGACCCCGAAGGGATCGAGGGGCCGGCGGGCGAGGATGCGGGCCTTGGCCTGCTTGCGGTCGACACGGTGATGACGCCCGACAAGCGCCTGACCGAACGCCGCGTCACCCATTGCGCCAGCGGGCTGAGCGTCTCGGGCTATGAAATCCACATCGGCCGGACCGACGGCCCCGATTGCGCGCGCCCCTTCGCCATGGCCGGGGCGCGGGCCGAAGGGGCGGTGTCGGCGGACGGGCGCGTGACGGGCAGCTATCTGCACGGCATGTTCACCGACGATGCCTTCCGCGCGGCCTTCCTGCGGGGCTTGGGTGCCACGGCCTCCGGGCTGGCCTATTCCGAAGGGATCGAGCAGGTGCTTGATGCGCTTGCCGCGCATCTCGAGGCGCATCTGGACGTGCCGGGCCTTCTGGCGCTTGCGCGCTGAGGGCCCGGCAGGCCGGTCCGGGGATCAGACCTCGACGGTCACTTTCCCGATCGGGTTCGCGCAGCAGGCAAGGATCCAGCCCTCGGCCACGTCCTCGTCGCTGATGCCGCCGTTATGGACCATGTGGACCTCGCCCGCGGTCTTGCGCACCTTGCAGGTGCCGCAGAGCCCGAAGGTGCAGCCCGACGGGACGTTCAGCCCCGCCCCCTTGGCCACCGCCAGAACGGTGTCGGTTTCCGCACAGCGCGCCGAGACGCCGCTTGCGGCAAAGACGATCTCGGCGCGGGTGTCGGCATCGGGCACCACGTCGTCGATCTCGATCGCCTCGGCCTCGGTCCTGACGGGCGCGCCGAAGCTTTCCTGATGGTAATGCTCCATGTCGAAGCCAAGCGCGTTGAGCATGTCGCGCACGGCCTGCATGAAGGGCTCGGGTCCGCAGCAGAACACCTCGCGCTCAAGGTAATCGGGCGCCATCAGGCCCAGCATGATCTGGTTCAGCCGCCCCTGAAACCCATACCAGGTGCGGAAGGGGTCGGGCTCTTCGACGGTGAAGCGCAACTCCAGGCCCGGCACGCGGTTGGCGAACTGTTCCAGCCGTTCGCGGAAGATGATTTCTGACGGGCGGCGGGCGGCATGGACGAAGATGATGTCGGGCATCTCACCCGAATCCCAGGCCCATGTCGTCATCGACATCATCGGCGTGATGCCCGACCCGGCCGAGATGAACAGGTATTTCCGCGCCGGGTGACGATGCGCGCTGAAGATGCCGTTCGGGCCATAGGCCTTGATCCGCATCCCCGGCTTCAAGTGGTCCAGCATCCAGCGCGTGCCGATGCTGTCGGCCTGCGCCTTGACCGTCACCGAAAGCGACAGCGGCCGCGACGGGCTGGACGAGATCGTGTAGGTGCGCTGGACGTTCCCGCCCGGAACCGGCAGGTCCAGCGTCACGAACTGTCCGGGCTGATAGTCGAACCACGCGCCCGAAGGCGCGCGGAAGGTGAAGGTTGCGGTATCGCCGGCCTCGGGCACCACCATGGCGCATTCCAGCTGCTCGGTATCGGACCAGGGCTTGGCTATCCAGTTGAGCTGCGGCATGGGCTTACTCCGCCGCCTGAACGGGCTGGGACGCAAGGCGCCCGGCCATCACCGCGCAATACCAGTCCGTGAACTGGATCACGCCCTCCTCCTGAAGGGGCGAATAGGGGCCCGGCTCATAGGCGGGCGAGCGGATCCCGGCCTGGTTTTCCTCGACGACCTGGCGGTCCTCGTCATTGGTGGCAAGCCAGACTTCGGTCAGGGTCTTGAGGTCGTAATCCACCCCTTCCGTGGCCTCCTTGTTCACCAGCCAGAAGGTCGTGACCTCGGTCTCGGTGGGGCTGACGGGCAGCATGCGGAAGACGATGGCGTGATCGGCCAGGAAGTGGTTCCAGGTGTTGGGGTAGTGGAACATCAGCAGGCTGCCCGCGTCGTTGAACGGCATCTGCCCCATCCGTCTGGAAACCGCGGCCTTCGTGCTCATCGTGTAGCTTTCGGCATTGTTGAGCAGCGGGATGCGCGCCAGCCGCCATTGCATCTGCGGATGGTTCACGAAGCGCGAGGGCAGGCCCGCCGCCTCGCAGCGCTGCCAGTGGGCAAGGATGTCCGGGCTGGCCGAGTTCGGCCCGTCCATCGCCGTCATCTTGGGATTGTCCGAATAGGTCCGGCACAGCGAGGGATGCGCCCCGCCGCAGTGATAGCATTCGCGGTTGTTCTCGATCACCAGCTTCCAGTTGCCGTTCTCGATGATGGTCGAGGTGAAGGCCACCTTCGCATCCGCCAGCCCCGAGGGCGCCAGATAGGCCCCGGCGGCCTTGGCCAGTTCGGCGATCGGGGGCGGCACCTCGGCCAGGCAGATATAGATGATGCCCGACAGATCGACGCAATGGACCTTTTTCAGCCCGTATTTCGAGGCGTCGAACCCGTCGCCCATGTCGCGGGCAAAGAGAAGCTTGCCGTCCAGCTCATAGGTCCACTGGTGATAGGGACAGACAAGCTTGGGCGCGTTCCCCGACACCTTGGAGCACAGGCGCTGCCCGCGGTGGCGGCAGACATTGTGGAAGGCGCGGATCCGCCCGTCGCCGCCCTTGACCACGATCACCGGATAGGCGCCGACCTGAACGGTCTGGTAATCGCCGGCCTTCTGCAAGGCGCAGGCGGGCAGGGCGAACAGCCACTCCCGATACCAGACATGTTCCAGGTCGGCCTGATAGACGCCCGGATCGCAATAGAGATTGCGCGAAAGGGAGAAGCTCTTTTGCCGCGCGGCAAGTTCGGCGGCGATCTGGTTCTGGCTCAGCATCTTTGTCCTCGCTGGTCCGTGCCTCCCCGCACGGGTGATCTTCGTGAAACGGCGAACTCGGGAAATACCGGGCGTGCAAGGCCAGGCCCGGCACGCACGCATCGCCCGCCGCCCACCGCGGCCTGATGTCTTTCTGCAAGGCTGGTTTCCGGGCTGCGGGATCGGTCCGTCGACCAAAGGCGCGACGCCTTCCCGGGGGGGTGCCCCCAGTGGCCTGATGTCGCGCCCCTTCCCGTTACCGTTGCGGGGGCAGCGCCGGGTTTGCACCGGCTTCCCAATTCTCCGCCGTTCCCAGCGGCACCTTGCAACGCCAGACTTAATCGGGAATCGAAATATACCTTTTATGGTTGCGACCTGATGTCGCCATATTTCGACAAGTCGACAGATCGCTTTCCGAAAACAAGCTTCCGGCTGCAGTACGGGCCAAGAACAGAGCCGCGCATGCACCGATCAGGACGGGTGGGGTCCAGAAAAATTCATGAGTTAAGGGGAGGTGGTGGTGGTCGCGGTTCCTTAGGACCCCCCTCTGCCGCCCTCGTTCCTGCTTGCAAAGAACTTACAGGGAAATCGGCGTGTTTCGAGCGGGAGAGTTGATTCCTGCCCAGGTTAACGGCGCCTTTTCAATGTGCTGAGTGGAAAGTGTCTGCGTGTGACAACAGGGAAAGGGTCAGGAGAAAATAAGCGGACAGGGAACGCACACTTGGCGGCTTGGCGGCAGTTTCGGTCTTCTTTTCACGGCGATGTCTGTGATGAAGAAGATGTTGCTGCCGCGAGTGAACAAGACAAAACGCGATGAACTTGAGGCGCTCTGGCGGGCGTATATCTGGGGCAGGCCTGGCAGCACGTTGACGCAAAGGGAATACTGCGAGGCGCTCGGGATGCCGCTGAAGCGATTCGGGAGTTGGCGGGCAAAGTTCAAACACGAGGATCCGTGGCTGACTTGTAAGCTGCTCGGGCGATGCGGCGGGGCCTCTGAACATATGTGCAGTGACGAACATCGCTACATTTCGTCCGCGCGGGTCGAACAAGAACAGTGGTCGCCGGAGCTTCGGGATGGCGGATAAGCGGCGGATTGTCAAAGAGAGCCGCAGCCCCGGCTCAAGCGTGTCTGGTGCCGCGAAGAAGTACGAGATAGGTATCCTTGATGAAGCCTGCCGGACGATCCCTGTCAGGTACGGGGACCGCTCGATCACCGTGCCGATGGCGCAGGCCATCATCCGCTCGTTGGCGGTCAACACTGCCAAGGGTCAGCATCGGTCGCAGCGGCTTTTGGCCAAACTTCTTTTGTCAACGGAACGTGCCAGCCCGGCGCTAGATGACGCATGCCATGCAACGGCCATTACCTACAATACGGAGTGAGGCGCCGAACTTCATGTTGGCGCCCGGCGCCGCATCGCCGACCTGCCGGTCCCACTCTGCTTTCTCGTCCTTCTTGCAAGGGCCGACAATCCTTGCCGTGCCCTTTTGTATGTCGATGATAATCTGATCAGGATGGGGGAGCAGGTCCGGCAGGTCGGCGACGCCGGGCACCGACTGGTCGGCCGCAAAAGGCCGGGGGGCGGTAGTGGCGCGTGCGGTGTACTTTACTGATCTGTCGTGGAAATGCGCGGGCCGCTCGCAGGCAGATGCGTGACTGCCCAGAGACATCACGGGCGCCGCTGGTTTCGAAGGCAGCGGCGCAGAACGATACAGGCACGGGGCTCGCCGACTTGCCAATCGCCCTTTTGCTGCGCTTGATGGGGCGAACGGAATCAGGTCAGACATGGGACAAGAGGGTGATGACGCGATCCAACCAGCGGGATGATCTTCTTGCGGGCGCGCGTATCCTTGTCGTGGATGACGAACCCGGCATGCGACATTTCCTGGTCAAGACGCTAGCCCCGCTTTGTCGGGCCGTGGATGAGGCGCCCGACGCCGCAAAGGCAGAGCGCCTGCTGTCCTTTCGCCAATACGACATCTTGGTGCTGGACAACATCATGCCCGGCCAGAAGGGCCTCGACTGGCTGCACGCACAGCGCGAAGGCGGCGGTTTTACCGACACGATAATGATCACCGCCTATGCCGACCTTCAGACCGCCATCGAGGCGTTGCGTGCGGGGGTGTCCGATTTCCTGGTCAAGCCCTTCCGCTCGAACCAGATCCTGAACGCGCTGCGACGTTGCCTAGAAATGGCGGCCCTGCGACGAGAGAATTTTCTGCTGCGGCGCGAGCTTGAAACGGCCGCGCAAGGCACGCGGCGCAGGGAACTGATCGGATCTTCAGCGGTCATCACCGAGGTGCGGCGTCTTCTGGAAAGGGTCGCACCTCTGTCGACACCGGTGTTGATCACGGGGCCGTCCGGGTCCGGCAAGGAGGTTGCCGCGCGTCACATCCATAGCCATTCAGGGCGCGGCAGTGCGCCCTTCGTGCCGATCCAGTGTGGTGCGATTCCCGAGGACATGATCGAATTCGAACTTTTCGGTCATACCGCAGGCGCCTTCCCGGGTGCGCAATCCGGGCGCGAGGGGCTGTTGGCCTCGGCATCGGGCGGGACCGTATTTCTGGACGATGTCAGCGAGTTGGCGACCAATGCGCAGACCGCGCTATTGCGGGTGCTTGAGGATGGGGTGATCCGCCCGGTCGGCACGGAGCGCGATGTGCAACTCGATCTGCGCTTCGTGATTGCATCTACCGGCGCGCTGGACGAGGCCGTGCGCGAGGGCCGGTTCCGAGAGGACCTTCTATTCCGGCTCAACGTGATCGAAATCGAGATGCCGCCGCTCAAGGACCGGGGAACCGACCTTTTGGACCTGGCGGACCTGTTCCAGACGGAGATCTCCGCCGCACTGAACCTGCCACAGCTCGAAATGCCCCCTGCCGTTCGGTCAGCCATGCTGCGCCATGACTGGCCAGGCAATATCCGCGAGTTGCACAATTTCGTGGAACGGGCGTTGATCTTTGGTCGTTTTCCCGTTGAAACCCTCGGCGAAATCTGCCCGGCCCAGGACATTACCCCGCTGGAGGAAACCGAGAAGCGCGAGATCTTGCGCGCGCTTGAGGCAATGGACGGAAACCGGACGGAAGCCGCCCGCAGGCTGGGAATTTCGCGCAAGACCATTGATCGCAAATGCGCGGCCTGGGGCCTCTGACGGTGTCGCGGCTGGCGGCCTTCCTCGGTTCCGTGCGGGTTCGACTTCTCGTCATTGCGCTTATGCCGATGCTTGTTTTGCTGCCGGTGCTTCTGGGCGGGACGATGTGGCGCTGGTCGAACAAGGTAGACGACATCCTTGTGAACAAGGTCACGGGCGACCTGACCATCGCCGACCAGTATCTTGCCCGCCTGGTCGAATTGTCGGGCGAACAGATCGATGCCGTCGCCCGCTCCGTCGCTATGCAGGACGCACTTGGCACGGGTGTCACGGCGGCCTTCCTGGAGCGCGAGCGGGACCGGCTGGGGCTCGATTTCCTGCGGATCGAGACGGCCGCGCGGACGGCGCAGCACTGGCCGGTGATTGCAGCGGCGCTTCATCGTGGAGTTGGGGCCGGGCACCGGCGCGCTGACCGGCAGCCTGCTCAGCGCGGTGGACGTGCTTGAGGCCGCCGATCTGGAGGCCCTGTCGCCGGGGCTGGCCGAACAGGCGGAGATCCCGCTCGTTCTGACCCGTGCCGCCGTGCCGACAGATCGGACGGTGGAAACGCGCGGCATGATCATCCATTCCGCCGCCCCGCTGACGCTGCCCGATGGTCGTGCCGCGGCGCTGGTCGGCGGGGTTCTGCTGAACCGCAATCTCGATTTCATCGACACGATCAATGCCCTTGTCTATCGCGAACAAAGCCTGCCCGAAGGCAGCCAGGGCACGGCGACGCTGTTTCTTGAGGATGTGCGCGTGTCGACCAACGTGCGCCTGTTCGAGAACGTCCGCGCCCTCGGCACCCGCGTGTCTGCCGAGGTGCGGGCGCAAGTGCTGGATGAGGGCCGAGTGTGGCTCGACCGCGCCTTCGTCGTCAACGACTGGTACATCTCGGCCTATGAACCGATCCATGACAGTTTCGGCGAACGGGTCGGAATGCTCTATGTAGGCTTTCTCGAAACTCCGTTCCGCAATGCCAAGCGCAGTTCGGTCCTTATACTTGGCGGGGCTTTCGTTTTGATCGCGCTGGCCTCGGTCCCGGTCTTCCTGCGCTGGGCCGGTCATATCTTTCGCCCGCTCGAGGCGATGACACGGACCATTGCCAAGGTCGAGGCGGGGGATCTTGCCGCGCGCAACAACCCGCCCGATGTCGGCGACGAGATCGCCCAGGTCGCGGGTCACCTCGACAACCTGCTGGACCGTCTCCAGGCCCGCGACCGGGAGTTGCGTGACTGGGCCGAAAGCCTCGAAGCCCGCGTCGCGGAACGCACCAGCGACCTTCAGGCCGCCAACCAGCGGCTGGAACGCACGACCGAACGTCTCATCATTTCCGAGAAATTGGCCGCGGTGGGCGAGATCACGGCCTCGGTCGCGCATGAAATCAACAACCCGGTTGCGGTGATCCAGGGTAATCTCGACCTGGCGCGCAGCACCCTGGGCCCTGAGGCCGACGCCGTGGCAGAGGAATTCCGCCTGATCGACGACCAGATCTACCGGATCGGCGTCATCGTCTCGAAACTTCTGCAATTCGCCCGGCCTGAGGAATATTCCGGCGTCCGTAACCTGATTGTCCCCGGCGAGGGCGTCCGCGACTGCCTTGTTCTGACCCGGCATCAAGCCGAGGCCGCAGGCATCACCTGTGCGCCAGCCTTCGAGAGCGCTGCGGCCGTCAGAATGTCGCGGACCGAGTTGCAGCAGGTCGTCGTCAACCTGATCCTCAACGCAATTCACGCCATGCCTGGCGGCGGCACGCTGACCGTGGCTACCGCGGACCGCGAGGCCTGCGTCGTGATTACGGTGGCGGACACGGGCACCGGAATCGCGCCGGATGTGCTGCCGCGCATCTTCGACCCCTTCTTCACCACCAAACAGGCGCAGGGCACCGGACTGGGCCTATCGATCTCTCAACAGATCGTCATCCAGGCCGGCGGGCGTATCACCGTCTCCTCGACCCCCGGCCGGGGCAGCCGGTTCGAGGTTTCCCTGCCAATCGCCGAAAACGCCTGATCCGGACAAAATGACCCGGTTTGCCACCTTGTGCGACAGATGGCCGGACAAAATGTCCCGTTTTGGCTGTATCAGGGGCGGTTTCGTGGCCAAAGTGTCCATGTAAGCTATTGTTTTAATTATATATTTATCTTGACTTTGCAAGATCTCGTGTTCCTTTCTGCGGCATGGCATGCGGTCGCATGCCGCCAATCGGGCCCGCGGTAGGAGGCCGCCGCCCGGATCGGAAAGGGAGGTTAGAACAATGAGCAACGCATCTGGCGGTGCGCTGGGGTTCCTACACAAGAGCCACATCGTCGCCGAACCCGGCTTCAACCGCTGGCGGGTTCCGCCGGCATCCATCGCGATCCATCTGTGCATCGGTTCGGTCTACGCGTGGTCCGTCTTCAACCCGCCGCTGACCCGCGAACTGGGCGTCGTGGCATCAAGTGCCGACGACTGGAGCCTCAGTTCCGTAGTCTGGATCTTCTCAGTGGCCATCGTTTTTCTCGGCCTCGCCGCAGCTTTCGCGGGCAAGTGGCTTGAAGAAGTTGGTCCGCGCATGGTTGGTGTCGTAGCCGCGTTCCTTTGGGGCGGCGGGTTCATCATCGGCTCCTTCGGGATTTCCATGCATCAGCTCTGGCTGATCTATTTGGGCTATGGTGTGCTTGGCGGCTGTGGCCTGGGCCTTGGCTACGTGTCTCCCGTTTCCACCCTGATCCGATGGTTCCCGGACCGGCGTGGCATGGCGACCGGTATGGCCATCATGGGCTTTGGCGGCGGCGCGATGATCGCGGCCCCGGTCAAGGGGTGGCTGCTGAACGTGTTTCAACAGGCGCCCGATTTCCTTGGGGCGCAGGACACGGTTGCCACCGTGGTCGAGAACGGCCGCGTCTTCGCGGAGACCGCCGCCGGGAAGGTCGAGGTCGTGATCGCCTCTGCCGCTCAGGCTGCGAGCTTCGGTGGAGAGGCGGGGGTCTACGTCGTCGGCACCGGCGCAACGGGCGCGGCGCAGACCTTCCTCACGCT
>CALMEG010000303.1 GCA_937863185.1 uncultured Paracoccaceae bacterium
TCTGGGCTGGGGCGTCGGCGGGATCGAGGCCGAGGCCGCGATGCTGGGCCAGCCCGTCTCAATGCTGATCCCCGAAGTTGTCGGCTTCAAACTGACCGGCGCCATGGTCGAGGGCACCACCGCCACCGACCTCGTGCTGAAGGTCGTGCAGATGCTGCGCAAACATGGTGTGGTGAACAAGTTCGTCGAATTCTACGGCGAGGGCCTTGACCGCCTGCCGCTCGCCGACCGCGCCACCATCGCCAACATGGCCCCGGAATACGGCGCCACCTGCGGCTTCTTCCCGATCGACGCCGAAACCCTGCGTTACCTGCGCCAGACCGGCCGCGAGGAATCGCGTATCGCGCTGGTCGAAGCCTATGCCAAGGCCAACGGCATGTGGCGCGATGAAAACTATGATCCGGTCTATACCTCGACGCTGCATCTCGACATGGGCACCATCGTCCCGGCGATCTCGGGTCCGAAGCGTCCGCAGGACTATCTGCCGCTGACCGACGCCAAGGCCTCTTTCGCCAAGGAAATGGACGCCTCCTTCAAGCGCCCGATGGGCAAGGAAGTCGCGGTTGAGGGCCAGGATTACACCATGTCGAGCGGCAAGGTCGTGATCGCCTCGATCACCTCCTGCACCAACACCTCGAACCCCTATGTGCTGATCGGCGCCGGTCTGGTCGCGCAGAAAGCGCGCGCGCTTGGACTGAACCGCAAGCCCTGGGTGAAAACCTCGCTCGCGCCCGGAAGCCAGGTCGTGGAACAGTATCTGAAGGCCGCCAACCTGCAGGACGATCTTGACGCGCTCGGGTTCAACATCGTGGGCTTTGGCTGCACCACCTGTATCGGCAACTCCGGCCCGCTTGGCGATCCGGCGATTTCCAAGGCGATCAACGACAATGACCTTGTCGCCGCCGCCGTGCTGTCGGGCAACCGCAACTTCGAAGGCCGGATCAGCCCGGACGTGCGCGCGAACTTCCTCGCCTCACCGCCCCTGGTCGTGGCCTACGCCATCGCGGGCGACATGAATATCGACCTTACCACGGAGCCGCTCGGCACCTCGAAAGACGGCAAGCTGGTCTACCTCAAGGACATCTGGCCGACCGACGCGGAAATCGCGGAACTCGTGGAAAAGACCGTCACGCGCGAAGCCTTCATCGAGAAATATGCTGACGTCTTCAAGGGCGACGCGAAATGGCAGGCCGTGGACGTGGCCGAGGGCGAGACCTATGACTGGCCCGCCGCCTCGACCTATATCCAGAACCCGCCCTATTTCCGCGGCATGGCGAAAGAGCCGGGCACGATCTCGAACATCCGCGACGCGCGCGTGCTAGCGCTTCTGGGCGACATGATCACCACCGACCACATCTCTCCGGCCGGTTCGTTCAAGCCCACCACGCCCGCAGGCCAGTATCTGACCGAACGTCAGGTCGCGCCGAAGGACTTCAACAGCTACGGCTCGCGCCGCGGCAACCACGAAGTCATGATGCGCGGCACCTTCGCCAACATCCGCATCAAGAACGAGATGCTGGACGGCGTCGAGGGCGGCTATACCAAGGGCCCCGACGGCGCGCAGACCTCGATCTACGATGCCTCGATGGCCTATCAGGACGCCGGCGTGCCGCTGGTGATCTTCGGCGGCATCGAATACGGCGCGGGGTCCTCGCGTGACTGGGCGGCCAAGGGCACCAACCTTCTGGGCGTCAAGGCGGTCAT
>CALMEG010000304.1 GCA_937863185.1 uncultured Paracoccaceae bacterium
TTCCAATGTCGTGCCGGTGCCCCTGTCGCCATCGGCGAGGCAGGCATCGGGGGCGAAGTCCGCGTCGACGCCTTCGCCACCGCCCGCCATGCCGCGCGCGGCCAGGTCCTGCATCACCTCCGACCGGCCTGCGCTTGCCGGACCGAAGGCAAGAACCGGTGCGCCCGTCGCTTCGGATAGGGGGCGGGCAAGGGGCGAATGATCCAGATGTGCATGGGTGACGAAGATATGGCTGATCCGTTCCCCCGGAGAAAGCGCGCCGAGAATCGCATCGAAATGCGCCCGGTCGGCCGGGCCGGGGCCGATCAGCGCGACATCGCCTTCCCCGACGATGTGGCTGATCGTGCCATGCAGCGTCATGGGTGAGGGGTTGGGTGCCAGAATGGCACGCAGGCCGGGTTCGGGGGCGCGCAATGTCATATGATCTTTCCTCTGCCTTTGGGGGCCGCTAGGCTTTTTGGCATGAAATTCGGCTGGCTCAAACGCATGATGCCGCGCGGGCTTTACGGGCGGGCCGCGCTGATCCTGATCTTGCCTGTGGTGACCATCCAGCTTGTGGTCTCGGTGGTGTTCCTGCAACGCCATTTCGAGCGTGTGACCGAGCAGATGACCACGACCATGCTGCGCGAGCTGAATTACCTTGAACAACTGGCGAATACCGTTGCCGATCCGGCCTCGGCGCGGGCCGAGGTGGCGCGCATTGCGGGGCCTTTGGGGCTGTCGGTCGGCTGGCCGGAGATGACGGCGGGCGAGGGCGCGGGGGACAGGCGGGCGTTTTACGATTTTTCAGGGCGCGTGGTGATCGCCACCCTGCGCGAGGGGCTGAGCGATGTGGAATCGGTGGATCTGGGCAATTCGGGCCAGGTGCGGCTGGTGATGCGGACCCGCCACGGCCCGCTGGAATTGCAGTTCGAGCGGCGCCGGGTATCGGCGACCAACCCGCATCAGTTGATCGTGCTGATGCTGGCGACGGGGCTTTTGATGACGCTGATCGCCTACATATTCCTGCGCAACCAGCTGCGCCCGATCCGGCGCATGGCGCATGCGGCCGAGGAGTTCGGCAAGGGGCGCGTGGTGCCTTACCGCCCGTCGGGCGCGATCGAGGTGCGTTCCGCGGGGGCGGCCTTTCTTGACATGCGCGCCCGGATCGAGCGGCAGATCGAGCAGCGCACGCTGATGCTGTCGGGGATCAGCCATGACCTGCGCACGCCACTGACCCGGCTGCGCCTTGGCCTGTCGATGCTGCCCGAGGACGAGGATGTGGCCGCGATGGAGCGTGACGTGGCCGAGATGGGCCGCCTTGTGGATGCGTTCCTCGATTTCGCGCGGGCCGACGCGGCTGCGGGCGAGCCCGAGGCGCTGGACCCCTGTGCCTTCGTCGCCGACGTGATCGAGGGGGCGCATCGCGCGGGGCAGAACGTGCGGCTGGCGGACTGCCCTGGGCCTGGTCGTGCCCTCGTCACCTTTCGTCCCGACGGGCTGCGCCGGGCGCTGGAAAACCTGATTGGCAATGCGGTGCGGTATGGAACGGCGGCCGAGGTGTCGGTCATCCTCAGCCCGCGCGCCTGCAAGATCGTGGTTGAGGATGACGGGCCTGGCATCCCCGAGGAGCGCCGCGAAGAGGCATTGCGCCCCTTCACCCGGCTCGATCCCGCGCGCAACCAGAACCGGGGGCAGGGGGTGGGCCTTGGATTGTCGATTGCGGCCGATGTGGTGCGCAGCCATGGCGGTGCGATCCGGCTTGCCGAAAGCGAGCGTCTGGGGGGACTTCAGGTCGAATTGATCCTGCCCCGCTAGCACCCGCCCGGCTTGTTGCTGTGCGAAGGGTCTTGCCGTCCGCCGCGCCTGCGCGCATTGTGAAGGACGCATGAAAGGCCAATGGTTGAACCCGTGCGGCCGCCCCCTTAGATATGGGGCTGACGGGAAGGGCCGGGGGCTGCCGCGGGTGCGGGGCCGGAGCCCTTCTGCTAAAGAGGATTGAGAATGACCGACACCCTCCTGAACAGCTACCCGGTATTGCCGCTGCGCGATATCGTGGTGTTCCCCCATATGATCGTGCCGCTTTTCGTCGGGCGTGAGAAATCGGTCCGCGCGCTGGAAGAAGTGATGGCCGAAGATCGCCAGATCCTTCTGGCAAGCCAGATCGACCCCTCGGTCGACGATCCCGATACCGATGGCATCTTCCGCGCGGGCGTTCTGGCCAATGTGCTGCAACTGCTCAAGCTGCCCGATGGTACCGTCAAGGTGCTGGTCGAGGGCAAGAAGCGCGTGAAGATCACCGAATTCCTGCAAAACCCCGCCTATTTCGAGGCGCGGGCCGAGCTGCTGCATGAACTGCCCGGCGACGAGGCGACGGTGAAGGCGCTTCTGCGCTCGGTCGCCGAAGAGTTCGAGCGTTACGCCAAGATCAAGAAGAACGTCCCCGAAGAGGCCCTGGCCGCCGTTGCCGAAACGCGCGAGGCCGACAAGCTGGCCGATCTGGTCTCGGGGCATCTGGGCCTTGAGGTCGCGCAGAAGCAGGATCTTCTGGAAACGCTGGACGTGTCCGAACGCCTCGAGAAGGTCTATGGCCTGATGCAGGGCGAGGTTTCGGTGCTTCAGGTCGAGAAGAAGATCAAGTCGCGCGTCAAGAACCAGATGGAGCGCACGCAGCGCGAATACTATCTGAACGAACAGATGAAGGCGATCCAGCGCGAGCTGGGCGATGGCGAGGAAGGCCAGAACGAAATCGCCGAACTGGAAGAGCGCATCAAGCAGACCAAGTTCTCGAAAGAGGCGCGGGACAAGGCCGAGGGCGAGCTGAAGAAGCTCAAGTCGATGTCCCCGATGTCGGCCGAGGCGACGGTGGTGCGCAACTATCTCGACTGGCTCCTGAGCCTGCCCTGGGGCGTGAAATCGCGCGTTAAGAAGGATCTGGGCCAAGCCGAAAAGGTGCTTGATGCCGACCATTACGGGCTTGAGAAGGTCAAGGAGCGCATCGTCGAATATCTGGCGGTGCAATCGCGCTCGGCCAAGCTGAAGGGGCCGATCATGTGCCTTGTCGGCCCGCCCGGCGTGGGGAAAACCTCGCTCGGCCGGTCTGTGGCCAAGGCCACGGGGCGCGAATTCATCCGCATCAGCCTTGGCGGCGTGCGTGATGAAAGCGAGATCCGCGGCCACCGGCGCACCTATATCGGCTCGATGCCCGGCAAGATCATCCAGGCGCTGAAGAAGGCGAAAACCACCAATCCGCTTATCCTGCTCGATGAAATCGACAAAATGGGGCAGGATTTCCGTGGCGATCCGGCAAGTGCGATGCTTGAGGTGCTGGACCCGGAACAGAACGCGACCTTCGTGGACCACTATCTTGAGGTGGAATACGATCTGTCGAACGTGATGTTCCTGACCACGGCCAACAGCTACAACATGCCCAGCCCGCTGCTGGACCGGATGGAGATCATCCCGCTGGCCGGCTATACCGAGGACGAAAAGCGCGAGATCGCCCGCCAGCACCTGATCCCCAAGCAGATCAAGAACCACGGTCTGAAGAAGGGCGAATTCACGCTGAGCGATGCGGCGCTGAATTTCGTGATCCGCCACTACACCCGCGAGGCGGGCGTGCGCAACCTTGAGCGCGAGCTGGCCAAGCTTGCCCGCAAGGCGGTGACCGAGATTCTCAAGGGCAAGCACAAGACGGTCGAGGTCGACGAGGCCAAGGTCGAGGAATATCTGGGCGTCAAGCGCTTCCGCTATGGTCTGGCCGAGAAGGAGGATCAGGTGGGCGTGGTGACCGGCCTTGCCTGGACCTCGGTCGGTGGCGATCTGTTGCAGATCGAGGCGCTGAAGCTGCCCGGCAAGGGGCGGATGAAGACGACCGGCAAGCTTGGCGATGTCATGAAGGAATCGATCGAGGCCGCGTCGAGCTATGTTCGCTCGATCAGCCCCGAGATCGGGGTGAAGCCGCCGAAATTCGAGAAGGTGGACATCCATGTCCACGTTCCCGAAGGCGCGACCCCGAAGGACGGGCCGTCGGCGGGGATCGCCATGGTCACCTCGATCGTGTCGGTTCTGACCGGGATCGCCGTGCGCAAGGATCTGGCCATGACCGGCGAGGTGACGCTGCGCGGCAACGTGCTGGCGATCGGCGGGCTGAAGGAAAAGCTGCTT
>CALMEG010000305.1 GCA_937863185.1 uncultured Paracoccaceae bacterium
TCACGCCTAACGCGCAAAGGGGCGGCCTATTCTGCAACCCATTGAAATGCCATACTAAAAAGCCGATCACGTTTTTGTGATCGAATTATTTGCTTTTCGTGTTGACCAAGATGTGCCGATTCGGGCCTCACGATTTCGTGAGGAATTCAGCCCAGGCCTTCATCATGCCACGTCTCTTTTCGACCATATCGCCGCGCCGATAAGCCGCTTCCACTGCGTTGCCGACCCTATGCGCCAGCGCGATTTCAGCCATGTCGCCGGGGAAATCCGTCCGCTCGGCCGCCCAATCGCGGAAGGTGCTGCGAAGCCCGTGCGGCACAGCGGGGCGTTTAGACTTCGCGTCAACAAAACCCGCGCCGCCTGATGCAACATCTGCCGCGTGCAGCCGCTTCATCGTCGCGGATAGCGTTGCGTCGGACAGTTCGCCACCTCGCACCGCAGGAAACACGAGCGGATTTTTTCCGCGCGGCAGGGCTTTCAGAAGCGCCACCGCCGCCTCGGTCAGTGGAACGCGGTGTTCACGGTCCATCTTCATCCGATCCGCAGGGATCGTCCACATGGCTGCATCTAGGTCGATCTCGGACCAACGTGCGCCGCGCACCTCCTGCGACCGAACGGCGGTCAGCGCGATAAATTCAAGCGCCCGGCTTCCCGTCCCGCCGCGCTGGCGCAACGCCTTGAACCATCGCGGCGCATCGTCGATCTTGATCGCGGGATGATTGCCCTTCCTGGCCACCTTGCCCGGCTTCGGCATGATCGCGTCGAGATTGCCCTTCCAGCGCGCCGGATTGTCGCCCTCGCGGTATCCATGCACCGTGGACCACGCCAAGACGTTTTCAATGCGCCCCCGAAGGCGTGAGGCGGTTTCGGTCTTGTCGGTCCAAATCGGGGAAAGCACCGCTAGCACGTCTTGCACGGTCAAATCCTTGACTTGCATCTTGCCAATCACGGGGGCGGCATATGTGTCTAGCGTGGATCGCCATTGTTTTTTATGCTTTTCGTTCCTGAATTCATCAAGCTTGGCCGATAGGTATTCCTCCACCGCCTGGCCGAACGTCATGCCTGCCTCGCGCCTCAGCGCCGCCTTGGCCGCGTGCCGCTCCGCCAGAGGATCGACCCCCGCCGCAATCTGTGCCTTGATCTCGCGCGCACGGTCCCTTGCATCGCCCAGCCGAACCTCAGGATATGCCCCCAAGCCGACCCACCGCCGCTTGCCGCCGATCGTGACGCGCAGGGCCCATGAACCGGACCCGCCAGGCGTGATCTGCCAGTGAAGCCCCGCCACACCGCCGACCGGAAAAAATGTCGGGCGATTTTCAAACTTAGACGTTAGTTTGTTGATTTGGGATTGTGTCAATTCCACCGCGCGTTTGGGCATCTCCGCCTCACAATCTATCTGCCATCCTATCTGCCATAAATTATGGTCTAAGATGTTACACGACGCAACAGGGATTTACGCTCAAAAGGCTCAACATACTGTAGTTAAACGGTTTTAAGTGTATCATGCCGAAACAGGAAATACCAAAATGGCGGCCTGTCTCTCCGCCACCACTCCCCTGCATCGCTTTGATTTCCTTTGATAAATCGGCCTTGCGAATTTTCCCTTCCCCCAAAAATTCCCCCGCAATCTTTTAGATGCCCCCGGAATATGCCGGAACATTCTGGCATGGAGCCGGGAAGCGTTCGGGGTTCACGTCGCCAAGGTGATCGGCTGACTTTGTGCAGCGATACGCGCACGCGCGCGCATGAAGCGGAAAAACTGTGTTAGCGGTAAGCGTGCGGGATGCGCGCCGGTTTCGATGCCGCACGGCCAGACTTTGCACCGCCCCCCCCTGGGTCCTTCCGAGGGTCCAACTTATGAGGGTCGGCGAAGCCCGACGTGTTTCTAGGGCCAGAGCATCCTAGAGGGTTTAAGGTTTATGCCATGCGCCTGCCGTTTCCGTTTCGCCCGCTTCCGGCAGGCTTCCCGGCAATAGACTGCATCCGCGCGCCGGGTCATCGGCACATGCCCGCCGCACTCGGGGCAGGTCCAGCCGCCACGGGTCAGTTTCCACAGCACGGCCTTGGCGCGGGCCAACCGGTGCCGTCGGCTGCTTGTCGGCCAGACTTCGGCCAGGACAATCGGCCTTCCATCTGGGTTTTCGTCATAGCTGATTCCGAAGGGGTCAGGGGCAGGCATGACTTGATTTCCGTTGATTGATTTTTCAGGGGCCATAGGCGGGTTAAGCCTTTGGAAGGACAGTATAGCCTGATTTTAACCTGGTTGCGGATCAAGCCAGACGTGCCGCGCGCGGTGCCCCGGCGCGGTTGTCCTGCCGGGGGCGTCGATCACATGGCGAAACGCCCACCTTCGACGATCCGCGCCTGCCCCAGGGCAGTCAGGCTTTCCAGAAGCGGCTGCACGGATGCCGCCCGCCCGCGTTGGAATTGGCGGGCCACCTGTTCGGGGGTGGCGGTGCCCAGATCGGAAAGGGCGGCGCGCACGGCTGCGATCTGTTCGGGCAGGGCCTTGGGCCAGGGGGTCTTGGTCGCGGTTTCCTTGGGGCCAATGTCCATCGCGGCCTGTTCACCCTTGGAGACAGCGGCGCGACCTTCGGGGTTCTGATAGTCGGGGCGCAGCCAGCGGATCTGGCCGCGTGCCTCCTCGGCGGCGCGGGCGCGGTTCAGGTCCACCAGTCGGTGCAGGATTTCGTCGTCGGACAGATCGGCGGGCCAGCCGTAAGCCTCGGCCACGGCGGCGTCGATCTGGTCGTGCAGGTCGCGCAGGATGCCGATCAGGCCCTGGTCATAGATTTCGCGGTCTTTGCCCTCGATCCGCTGCCCGGCGCGCAGCTTTTCCAGCACGTTATACATGGCGGTCAGGGTCAGCTTGGGGTGGGCCTTTTGCTGGGCCTTGCGATGCGCGTCAAGTTGCTCGCCCAAGGACCGCAGCCGGACCTTTTGCGCCTCGGTTGGGTCTGGGAAGGGGAAAGGGTCGAAGCAAAGGCTTTTCGGATATACAGGGCGGTCCTCTAACAGAGTGCCCTGCGCGAGCGACCAAACCTCATGCAGCTTTGAAGAAAGCACCGCGAAATCTTCTGCGCGGTCAAGGCACAATATGATTAGCTTGTTATCGGGCAGAATTTCGGCGCTCAAGAATTGGAAGGTGCGATACTTCGCGGTTTCCACCGTCGCGATATAGCGCGGCAGGCCTGCCATTGCGGGACGAATTTCGCTCCGTGGCCTACCAAAAACCCACCAATTGGTGCGTATTGCTTCGTCTCGGTTGGAGTCGCGTTCGGGTTTTACCCGATCCAGAATATGCTGGAATACATCGGGAAATCGGCTGCGAACTTCGGCTTCGGTCAATCCGAACAGGTCAATCACCATCACTTCACGCGGCGCGGCGGTCAGGTCGCGGCCGTTGCGGTAGTGGCGGATGTGGTGTTCCAGCTCCGGCACGGCGCCAAGCCCCAAAGCGCGGGCTTCGGCCGGGGTCACGATGAAACCCGCGCCAAACAGCATAACCCCACGAGACGAAAGCCCCTCATTCGCTCGCAGCGGCACCGCTCTCGCCACATCCGCGCCGATCCGTAGATCGGCAAATACCTTGCCCTTCTCGATCTTAAGTCGCACGGGGCGCCCCTCGGCCTCGTATGCGCCCTTCTGTTCGTCGATCACGGTCCCCAGACGCCCCGGCGTGCGGCCCGCCTCGGCCACGGTCATCGCGATCCGCACCGCCGCGCCGTCGCCCGCATCGACCCAAGGGTGATCGGGGATGGCAAAGACCAGTGACAGGGGCGTTTTCGGGTCTGCCAGATGCGCGTCCAGCACGCGGCGGTTGAAGGTCTGGCGCAGCGAATTGGTGGTGATAAAGCCAAAGCGCCGGGTGCCCTTGGCGCGGGCTTTCTCGGTCGCGGGTTTCCAGCTACGCGCGGCCAGCGCCGCCTTTTCCCACCAGAACATGACGAAATCGGCGCTTTGCGGCATCTTGGGGTAAGCGGCGCGCAAGGCCTCGGTATAGCCGTCGCCCAGCGCGTCGCGCATCCGGCTGGCCCCGATGAAGGGCGGGTTGCCGACGATGAAATCCGCCTCGGGCCATTTCGCAGGGGCGGTTTTCGGGTAATCCACCACCGCCACGCGCGCCGCAGGGTCCGGCACCTGTTCG
>CALMEG010000306.1 GCA_937863185.1 uncultured Paracoccaceae bacterium
CGCCTCGACCATGCGCAAGGGCGAGATGATGTTCTCGATCCTGAAAGAGCATGCCGAGGAAGAGATCGAGATCGGCGGCGATGGCGTGCTTGAGGTGTTGCAGGACGGGTTCGGTTTTCTGCGCTCGACCGAGGCGAACTATCTGCCCGGCCCCGACGACATCTATGTCTCGCCCGACATGATCCGCCAATATTCGCTGCGCACCGGCGATACGGTCGAGGGGATCATCCGCGCGCCCGGCGAGAATGAGCGTTACTTCGCCCTGACCACGGTCGAGAAGATCAACTTCACCGATCCCGAGAAGGCGCGCCACAAGGTTGCCTTCGACAACCTCACCCCGCTTTACCCCAATGAGCGGCTGAAGATGGAGATCGAGGACCCGACGATCAAGGACCGCTCGGCCCGGATCATCGACCTCGTGGCGCCGATCGGGAAGGGACAGCGGAGCCTGATCGTGGCGCCGCCGCGCACAGGTAAAACGGTGCTCTTGCAGAACATCGCGCATTCGATCGAGAAAAATCACCCCGAATGCTATCTGATCGTGCTGCTGATCGACGAACGTCCCGAAGAGGTGACGGACATGCAGCGCTCGGTGAAGGGCGAGGTGATTTCCTCGACCTTCGACGAACCGGCCACCCGCCACGTTGCGGTCTCGGAAATGGTGATCGAAAAGGCCAAGCGCCTGGTCGAGCACAAGCGCGACGTGGTGATCCTGCTTGATTCGATCACCCGCCTGGGCCGGGCGTTCAACACCGTCGTGCCCAGCTCGGGCAAGGTGCTGACGGGCGGCGTGGATGCCAATGCGCTGCAACGTCCCAAGCGCTTCTTCGGTGCGGCCCGGAACATCGAAGAGGGCGGCTCGCTGACCATCATCGCCACGGCGCTGATCGACACCGGCTCGCGCATGGACGAGGTGATCTTCGAAGAGTTTAAGGGCACCGGCAACTCCGAGATCGTGCTGGACCGCAAGGTGGCCGACAAGCGCGTCTTCCCGGCGATGGATATCCTCAAATCCGGCACCCGGAAGGAGGAGCTGCTGGTCGATCAGAAGGATCTGCAAAAGACCTATCTGCTGCGCCGCATCCTGAACCCGATGGGCACGACCGATGCGATCGAGTTCCTGATCTCGAAGCTCAAGCAGACCAAGACCAACGGCGAATTCTTCGATTCGATGAACGGCTGAGGCCGGTTTATCATTTTCCCATAAGGGGTTATGGCGGTGGATACGATATTTGCGCAGGCAACCGCCCGCGGCAAAGCGGGCGTGTCCGTCATTCGGGTGTCCGGGCCGCGCGCCTGGGCGGCGGGCCGCGCGCTTGCCGGAAGCCTGCCGCCACCGCGTGTGGCGGGGTTGCGCCGGCTGTCTGCGGGCGGCGAGTTTCTGGATGAGGCGGTGGTGCTGTGCTTCGCGCGCGGGGCAAGCTTTACCGACGAAGAACTGGTCGAATTTCAGGTGCATGGCGCCGTGGCGACCGTTGCCACGATCCTGCGCGCGCTTTCTGTAATGCCCGGCCTGCGCATGGCCGAGCCGGGGGAATTTACGCGCCGCGCGCTTGAAAACGGGCGGCTGGATCTTGCGCAGGTCGAAGGGCTTTCCGATCTGATCGAGGCCGAGACTGAGGCGCAGCGCAAGCAGGCGCTGAAGGTTCTGACCGGCTCGGTCGGAGAGATCGTGGACCGCTGGCGCGCCGATCTGATCCGTGCCGCCGCCCTGATCGAGGCGACGATCGACTTTGCCGATGAGGATGTTCCCGTCGATGTCACGCCCGAAGTCTCGGCCCTGATCGAGGGGGTTGCGCAGGCCGTCGCGCGGGAATTGCACCGCGTGGGTGCGGCCGAACGCATCCGCGAGGGGTTCGAGGTTGCGATCGTCGGGCGTCCGAATGTCGGAAAGTCGACCTTGCTGAATGCGCTGGCCGGGCGCGAGGCGGCCATCACCTCGGAACATGCGGGCACCACGCGCGACGTGATCGAGGTGCGGATGGATATCGGCGGGCTGGCGGTAACGCTGCTGGATACCGCCGGGCTGCGCGACACCGAGGATGCGGTCGAGGCCATCGGGGTGAAGCGCGCGGTGGAGCGTGCAGAGGCCGCCGACCTGCGGGTGTTCCTGGTCGAGGCGGGGGATCTTCCGCTTCTCGATCCGCGCGAAGGCGATCTGGTCGTGCGGGCCAAGGCCGATCTGGGCACGGGCGACGGGCTGGCGGTGTCGGGCAAGACTGGCCGCGGCCTTGATGCGTTGATCCGCGCAATCACAGATATTCTGTCCGCGCGCGCCGCCGGCGCCGGTGTCATGACGCGAGAGCGGCACAGGATTGCGCTGGCTCACGCATTTGAGGCTTTGGAATCGGCGCGTCTTGAGGTATCCGGTGGCCCGGA
>CALMEG010000307.1 GCA_937863185.1 uncultured Paracoccaceae bacterium
GGCTGGGACGCAAGAGCGGACGCGGCTTCTACGACTATCGCGGCGAAATCCCCGTCCCCACACGGTGATCGGCGCCCCGGATGCCCCGCGAAAGGGGCGAATGATCACCAGGATTTCTTCAGGAAAAGGTGCAGGAAATGTCCAATCTCTCGTTTCGTGAATCCGTCGATGTGATGTTCCGCCGCGCGGCGGCGCTTCTGGACCTGTCGCCCGGTCTGGAAGAGAAGATCCGGGTCTGCAACTCGACCTATACGGTGCGCTTCGGGGTGCGGCTGCGCGGCCAGATCCAGACCTTCACCGGCTATCGCTCGGTTCATTCCGAGCATATGGAGCCGGTGAAGGGCGGTATCCGCTATGCCACCGGGGTCAACCAGGATGAGGTCGAGGCGCTTGCCGCCCTGATGACCTATAAATGCGCGCTGGTGGAAACGCCCTTCGGCGGCTCCAAGGGCGGGCTGTGCATCGACCCGCGCGAATGGGAACCCCATGAGCTTGAGCAGATCACCCGCCGCTTCACCTACGAACTGGCCAAGCGCGGCCTGATCAGCCCGAGCCAGAACGTGCCCGCCCCCGACATGGGCACGGGCGAGCGCGAGATGGCCTGGATGGCCGACCAGTATGCGCGCATGTTCACCACCGACATCAACGCCCATGCCTGCGTGACCGGCAAGCCGCTGAACGCGGGCGGCATCGTCGGCCGGGTCGAGGCCACGGGGCGCGGCGTGCAATATGCCCTGCGCGAGTTTTTCCGCCACCCCGAGGATACCGCGCGCGCCGGGCTTTCGGGCGGTCTGGAGGGCAAGCGCATCGTCGTGCAGGGGCTGGGCAATGTGGGCAGCCATGCCGCGCGCTTCCTGTCCGAGGAGGATGGCGCGAAGGTGATCTGCGTGATCGAGCGCGATGGCGCGATCAGCAACCCCGACGGGCTGGATATCGAGGCGCTCGGCGCGCATCTGCGGGCCACCGGGGGCGTGTCGGGCTTTGCGGGCGGCACCCATTCGGTCGATGGCGCGGCCGCGCTCGAAACGCCGTGCGACGTGCTGATCCCGGCCGCGATGGAAGGGGTGATCCATGACGGGAATGCCGCGCGCATTGACGCCCGGCTGATCGTCGAGGCCGCGAACGGCCCCGTCACCGCCGAGGCCGACCAGATCCTGCGCGAACGCGGCATCGTCATCATTCCGGATCTTTTCGCCAATGCGGGCGGTGTGACCGTGTCCTATTTCGAATGGGTCAAGAACCTGTCGCACATCCCCTTCGGCCGCATGCAGCGCCGCCACGAAGAGGCGCGCAGCCTGATGCTGGTGAACGAGCTGGAGCGGCTTTCGGCCGACAAGGGGCTGGGCTGGACGCTTTCGCCCAGCTTCAAGAGCGATTTCCTGCGCGGCGCGTCCGAGCTGGAGCTGGTGCGCTCGGGTCTCGATGACACGATGCGCGCGGCCTATCAGTCGATGCGCGCGGTCTGGCATGACGATCCGCGCGTGTCCGACCTGCGCACCGCGGCCTATTGCATCGCCGTGGGCCGGGTGGCCGATGCCTATCGTTCGAAAGGGTTGTGACGGCGGGCGCGGTGCAACAACGGCAGGGGCGAGGATCGCAAGGGCAGCGCCCCCGCCGG
>CALMEG010000308.1 GCA_937863185.1 uncultured Paracoccaceae bacterium
TCGTGGATCTACATCGGCAGCCAGGGCATCGTGCAGGGCACCTACGAGACCTTCGCCGAGGCCGGACGCCAGCATTATGGTGGCGATCTGACGGGCAAGTGGATCCTGACCGCGGGACTTGGCGGCATGGGCGGCGCGCAGCCGCTTGCGGCGGTGATGGCCGGGGCCTGCTGCCTGGCCGTCGAATGCGACGAGACCCGCGCCGATTTCCGCATCCGCACCCGCTATTGCGACGAGAAGGCCCACAGCCTTGACGAGGCGCTTGAGATGATCGCGCGCTGGACCAAAGCCGGCGAGGCGAAATCGGTGGCGCTGATCGGCAATGCCGCCGAGGTCTTCCCCGAACTGGTGCGCCGCATGAAGGCGGGCGGCCCGCGCCCCGATATCGTCACCGACCAGACCAGCGCGCATGATCCCGTCCATGGCTATCTGCCGCTTGGCTGGAGCGTGGCCGAATGGCGCGCCCGGCAGGAAAGCGATCCCAAGGCCGTGGAAGCGGCCGCGCGCGCCAGCATGAAGACCCATGTGGCCGCGATGGTGGATTTCTGGAACGCGGGTGTGCCGACGCTCGATTACGGCAACAATATTCGGCAGGTCGCGCAGGAAGAGGGGCTGGAGAACGCCTTCGCCTTCCCCGGTTTCGTGCCCGCCTATATCCGCCCGCTGTTCTGCCGCGGCATCGGGCCGTTCCGCTGGGCCGCGCTGTCGGGCGACCCCGAGGATATCTACAAGACCGACCAGCGCATGAAAGAGCTGTTCCCCGAGAACACGCATCTGCACAACTGGCTGGACATGGCGCGCGCGCGGATCGCGTTTCAGGGCCTGCCCGCGCGGATCATGTGGATCGGCCTTGGCGACCGGCACCGCGCGGGCCTTGCCATCAACGAGATGGTGCGCAACGGCGAGCTGAAGGCGCCGGTGGTGATCGGCCGCGATCATCTGGATTCGGGCTCGGTCGCCTCGCCCAACCGCGAGACCGAGGCGATGAAGGATGGCTCGGATGCGGTCAGTGACTGGCCCTTGCTCAATGCGCTTCTGAATTGTGCATCGGGCGCGACCTGGGTCAGCCTGCATCATGGCGGCGGCGTGGGAATGGGTTTCTCGCAGCATTCGGGCATGGTCATCTGCTGTGACGGCACCGAAGAGGCCGACCGCCGGATCGGGCGCGTGCTGTGGAACGATCCGGCCACGGGTGTCATGCGCCACGCGGATGCGGGCTATGACATCGCGCTGGATTGTGCCCGCGAACATGGGCTGAACCTGCCCGGCATCCTCAAGGGGTGACGGGCGATACAACCGGGAAACCGGCAACATGGAGGTAGTAAGAATGAAAAGACGTGAATTCCTGACCAAGGCCGGCCTCGGCGCCGGGGTGGGCGTTGCCGCATCCGCGCTTGCGGCCCCGGCAATCGCGCAGGGCAAACGGCAGTGGCGCATGGTGTCGGCCTGGCCGAAGAACCTGCCCGGCCCCGGCGTGGCCGCGCAGATGCTGGCTGATCGCATCACGGCGCTTTCCGGCGGCCGGATCGAGGTGCAGCTTTTCGCGGCGGGAGAGATCGTTCCCGGCCCCGGCGTGTTCGACGCGGTGGCCGAAGGCACGGCCGAGCTTTACCACGCCGTTCCGGCCTATTGGGGATCGAAGTCGAAAGGCATCCTGCTGTTCGGCAGCCAGCCTTTCGGCCTGACGGCGATGGAACAGCATGGCTGGATGCTTCAGGGCGGCGGTCAGGCGCTTTATGACGAGATGTATGGCCGCTTTGGCCTCAAGCCCTTCCTGTGCGGCAACTCGGGTCCGCAATGGGCCGGCTGGTTCCGCAACGAGATCAACAGCCTCGATGACCTCAAGGGCCTGAAATACCGCACCACGGGTCTTAATTCCGAGGTCTGCACCAAGATCGGCATGGCGGTCGAGGCGATGTCCGGCCCGGCGATGTTCCAGGCGCTGCAATCGGGCGCGCTGGATGCGGGCGAATTCATCGGCCCGTGGTCGGATTCCGCGCTTGGCCTCCAGCAGGTGGCGAAGAACTACTACTGGCCGGGCGTGGGAGAGCCGTCCTCGGCCGAGGAATGCGCGATCAACCTTGCCGCCTATGACGAGCTGGAAGACGACCTGAAGGCCGCCGTCAGTTTTGCCTGCGAAAGCCTCTACAACCCGGTCCTGACCGAATACAACACCAAGCATGCGCTCGCGCTGCGCGAACTGGTGGCCGATCACGGCGTGCAGGTCCGCAAACTGCCCGAGGATGTCATGATCGCAATGGGCAACGCCATGGGCGAGGTTCTGGCCGAACTGCGCGCAAGCGACGACGAGCTGGTGCGCCGCATCGTCGAAAGCTTCCTCGACTATCGCAACCTGATGGCGGAATACATGCCCTATGCCGATAGCGGCCAGATGATCGCGCGCGGGCTGGACTACAACTACTAAGGAAAAGCGGGCCGGGGGTAAGACCCCGGCCACATCTTGCGCAGGGGGTGGTGATGGAGCGGGCGGCGGATGCCTTGGACTGGGTGAACCGGAGCGTGGGCCTGGGCGTGCGCTGGCTGGCGCTGGCGATGGTCTTGTTGCAATTCTCGATTGTGATCCTGCGCTATGTCTTCGGATACAGCTCGATCTTCCTCAACGAGGGCGTGCTTTATCTTCATGCGACGATCTTCATGCTGGGGGCGGGCTATACGCTTCTGGTCGAAGGGCATGTGCGGGTGGATATCTTCTATGCCCGCCTCGGGGTGCGGGGGAAGGCACTGGTCGATGTCTTCGGCCATCTGGTGCTGCTGTTGCCCGGTGTCCTGATCCTGCTGATCTATTCCTGGCCCACCGTGCGCCGCGCATGGGAGATCCATGAGGGCGCGATTTCCGTTGGCGGGATTCCGGCCTCGTTCCTTCTGAAATCGCTGATCCCGGCCTTTTGCGTGCTGCTTCTGGTGCAGGGGCTGGCGGTATTCCTGCGCGATCTTCTGCGCCTGAAGGGGGATCGGGCATGATGCTTCCCTTGGATCTGATGATGTTCGGCGCGCTGATCGCCGTGATCCTGATGGGCTATCCGGTGGCCTTTTCCATCGCCGGCGTCGCCACGGGCTTTGCCCTTCTGGGATCGGCCCTTGGCGCGTTCAACCTTGGCCTGATGGGAGCCCTGGCGCAGCGCTTCTTCGGGGTGATGACCAACCCAGTGCTGACCGCCATTCCGCTTTTCGTCCTGATGGGCGTGATCCTTGAGAAATCCCGCATCGCCGAGGATCTGCTGGAGACGATGGGCCGGCTTTTCGGGTCGATGCGCGGCGGGCTGGGCGTGTCGGTGATGCTGGTGGGGGCGCTTCTGGCGGCCTCGACGGGGATCGTGGGGGCCACCGTGGTGGCGATGGGCATGATCGCGCTGCCCGCGATGCTGCGCAACGGCTACAACCCTGCGTTGGCCTCGGGCATGGTCTGCACCTCGGGGACGCTGGGGCAGATCATCCCGCCCTCGACACTTCTCATCATCATGGCTGACGTGATGTCCTCGGCGTTCCAGCAGGCGCAATACAAGCAGGGCAAGTTCTCGATCGAGACGGTTTCGGTGGGGCAGATCTTCGCCGCAGCCATCGTTCCGGGGCTTTTGCTCGTGTCGCTCTACATCCTCTATATCCTGATCCGCGCCTGGCTGCGCCCGCAGGATGCCCCCGCCATGCGCGAGGCGGTCGAGCGGCCGACGCGCGCCGCCATCGCCGGGGCGATCCTGCCGCCGATCGTCCTGATCATCGCGGTTCTGGGCGCGATCCTTGGCGGTATCGCCAGCCCGAACGAGGCCGCGGCCGTGGGCGCGGTGGGGGCTGCGCTGATGGCCGGGCGCAGGATGGGCCTGCCGCTTTGGGTTTATCTGGGGGGCGTCGCGGCGCTTCTGGTGCTGGCGCTGATGGCGGGCATGTTTCCGGTGCGGCTTCAGCGGTCGGATGCGGGCGCGCGCGAAATGGCGCTTGCGGCGCTTTACGCCGTGCTGGCGCTGGCCGGAATGGGGGCGGTGCTGGCCGCGATCTGGCGCATCGCGCGCGCGGGCGTGCTTGGCGCGGCCGTCACCTCGACCCTGACCGTCACCTCGATGATCTTCGCCACGATCCTGATGGCCAGCTTCTTCTCGCTCGTCTTCGTGGGGCTGGGGGGCGAACATCGCGTGGCGCAGATCCTGGAATCGCTTCCCGGCGGGGCGACGGGGGCGCTGGTCTTCGCCATGGCCTTCATCTTCGTGCTGGGCTTCTTCCTGGATTTCGTCGAGATCGCGGTGATCCTTCTGCCGCTTGTGGTGCCGCCGCTGATCCTGATGGGGCATGATCCGATCTCGCTGTCGGTGCTGATCGCGGTGAACCTTCAGACCTCGTTCCTGACGCCGCCTTTCGGGTTCTCGCTGTTCTACCTGCGCGGCGCGGCCCCGCCCGAGATCACGACGGGCCAGATCTATCGTGGCGTGGTGCCCTTCATCGGGTTGCAGATCCTGGGCGTGGCGATCATCTGGCTGTTGCCGCCGCTGGCCACCTGGTTGCCGCGCGCTGTTTTTTGAGGGGCACGGCAGCCGGGCGGATCAGCGCGGGTCTTCCTCAAGATCGTGCCCGGCGGTGACGCCGCTGATGAGCTGATAGCCCAGCAGATCCGCAATCGCCGCGGGATCGCGCAGAAGGGGGGCGATGCGGCGGCGCAGTGCGCCGGGCTGCGCCAGTTGCGCGGCTGCGATGCGGTCGGCCTCATCAAGAAAAATCCGCTGGAAGCGCAGCGTTGCGCCCAGGGGGGCCTGCGCCACGATCGGCAGGTCCGCCGCGATCACCGTCCCGATCCGGGGATAGCCCCCGATCGTCTGGCATTCGCACAAAAGGACGTAGGGCAGCCCGTCGCCCGTCATCTGCAGATCACCCTCCAGGATGAAATCGGAGGACAGGCCCTGTGTCATCGTGGCCGCGAAGGGCGGGGTGTCAGCCTCCAGCCGCACGCCCTGACGGTTGGCCGTGGCCGAGCGGGTGAACACGGTCGCCTGAAAACGGTCCAGCGTGTCGGGGGAAAAGAGCGCGGTCTGCGGCCCGTCGATGAAACGCGGGGTGCCGCCGGGGAGGCGGGGTGGGGGGGGCGGGCCCGGCGGGGGCGTGCGGGGGGGGGGGCCGGGGGCGGGGGGAGGGGGGCCCCCCGCCGTCAGCGGCGCGCCGATCCCGGCGGCCAGATGTGCGGCGCGGCTGCCCAGAACCGGCGCCGTGGCGATGCCGCCCGCGCAGGTCAGATAGCCGTAGCTGCCGCTTTCCGCCGGACCGATGGTCAGGTGCTGGCCCGGCTCCAGCAGGTGGCTGGCCGACCAGCGGATCTCTTGCGTGCCGATGCGCGCGCGCATGGGCGCGCCGGTCAGCGCGATGCGGGTGGGGGCATCCACCTCGAAGACGCCGCCCGTGCCGGCCATCTCGATTGCGGCGACGGGCGCGCGAAGGCCCAGAAGTGCCGCGGCTTCGTGCAGCGCCACGGGATCGGCGGCCCCGCCGCGCGACAGGCCCATATGCGACAGACCCGGCCGGCCGCCATCCTGAACGGTCAGGCCGGGGCCGGCCTTGCGGATGAACAGCGTCGCGGTCACGGGCGGATCTCGCACCGGGCGCCGCCCGCCGGATCGCCCGCGGCAAGAAGCGCGTCCAGCGCCTCGGCCGGGACCGGCACAAGGCGGAATTCGTCGCCCGTGCGCAGCGGCACGGGGGGCTCGCTTTCGGGGCGGAAGGGGCGAAAGGCGGTGCGCGCGACCTGGCGCCAGCCGGTGGGCGAGGCGTTGGAGAAGAGCACGAGCTGGCGCACCGCAAGCGCGATGGCCCCTTGTGGCACGCGCGGGTTCAGGCGCGACATGCGCGGCATGTCGAACGCCTCTGGCAGAAGGCCAAGATAGGGCTGCCCGGGCGCAAAGCCGATCGCCAGGACGCGCAGATGGGTGGCGGTGATCTGGTTGATGGCCGTGTCTGGCGATAGCCCGGCCAGGCGGGCGCATTCCTCAAGATCGGGGCCGTGCCTGCCGCCGAAGGCCGCGGGAACATGCCAGATCCGTCCGGCGGGTTTCGGAACCGCCTGCCTCCAGTCACGGCCCTCCAGCAAGGTCTCGATCTGTTGGTGAACCGCCGCGCGGCCGGTCCTGGCGGGGTCGAAGCGAAACAGAACCGAAACCAGGCTTGGCACGATCCGGACCACACCCTCGGGCGGGGTCTCGCGGGCAAGATCGTGAAGCGCCTGCGCCGCGGCTGACGCCCAGGGCTCTGCCGTCAGGGCGAATCGCACAAGCAGGCCGTCCTGCCCAAGCGGCAGGATCTGTGCCGCGTTCTGTGTCGCGCCTTCGTCTTCGATTTTGGACGTATCGCCAGACATTTGCCGTGATCCCCGCTGGGCAGCGTTATGGTGCGGTGAAAGTTCTTGTTGACTTAAATCTCAAAATACTGACAATTTGTCAACGTTATGACAGCGAGGTGAGAGAAACTTCACCCGATCCAACAGGAGAGAGATGATGAACAGACTTGCGCTTGCCGTTGCGGCCGCGATGGGCATCGGGGCTGCGGCACATGCCGAAACCTGGGACATGCCCACCCCCTATGGGGATGGAACCTTCCACACCGTGAACATCCGCGAATTCGCGGCGGATGTGGCGGCGGCCACCGAAAACGGGCTTGAGATCGAGGTGCATTCCGCAGGCTCCCTTTTTCCGCATGGCGAGATCAAGAACGCCGTGCGCTCGGGTCAGGTTCCGGCGGGCGAGTTCTTCCTGTCCACCCTTGCCAACGAAGACCTTGCCTTCGGCATGGACAGCCAGCCCTTCCTGGCGACCAGCTATGCGGATGCCGAGGCGCTTTGGGCCGCGCAGAAACCCGTGGTCGAGGAGCTTCTTGCCGCGCAGGGCCTGATGCCGCTGTTCTCGGTCGCGTGGCCCGCGCAGGGGCTTTATACCAATGGCGAGATCAGGACGGTCGACGATCTGGCCGGGCTGCGGTTCCGCGCCTACAACCCCGCGCTTGAACAGTTCGCCGCACTTGCCAAGGCCGCGCCGGTGCAGGTTGAGGCCGCCGACATTCCGCAGGCCTTCACCACCGGGCAGGTCGAGGCGATGATCACCTCGCCCTCAACCGGGGCCGATTCCAAGGCATGGGACTTCGTGAATACCTACACGCAGATCGACGCCTGGGTGCCCAAGAACATCGTGGTGGTGAACCGCCGCGCCTTCGATCGTCTGGACGAAAGCGTGCAGACGGCCATCCTTGAGGCGGCCGCAAGCGCCGAAGCGCGCGGCTGGGAAATGTCGAAGGCCGAGGCCGCGGCCAAGACTGCCGAGATGGCCGCCAACGGCATGACCATCGCGGCCCCCAGCCCCGAGCTTGTGGCCGGTCTGCAAGCCATCGGCGAAGAGATGCTGGCCCAATGGAAGAACGACGCAAGCCCCGAGGCGCTGAAGATCCTCGAGGCCTATCAGGCTCGCTAAGCCGGCTTCGGCCCGTCCGCTTCGGGCGGGCCGTTCTTCATCCGCCCCTTGCGCGACCACGCGAACAGAGAGATCCGCCATGCGCCGCCTGCTCGATCTTGTCTACATGCTTTCGGGGGCGCTTGCTGCCCTGTCCATCCTTGCGATCTGCCTGCTGGTCAGTGCGCAGGTCGCGCTGAATATCCTGGCCCGGCTGGGCGGGCCGTCGCTGTCCTGGACGATCCCGTCCTATGCCGATTTCGCGGGCTACCTTCTTGCCGCGGCCAGCTTTCTTGCGCTTGCGCCCACGTTCCGGCACGGCACGCATATCCGCGTGAACCTTGTGGTTTCGCGTCTGGGTGCGGGGCAAGGCTGGATGCTGGAGCTGTTTGCGCTTTGTGTCGCGGGGGCGGCCATGGCCTATGCGACGTGGTATGCGGGCGCGCTGATGCTGGAAAGCCTGCATTACGGCGACAAATCCACCGGCATGATCGCGGTTCCGATCTGGATCCCGCAGGTGGTGATGGTGGCGGGCCTTGCACTGCTGAGCGTTGCGATCTTCGACCGGCTGGTCGAAAGCCTGCGCGCGCACCGGCCGGTGCTGAGCGATGACGTGACGGAGTAGAGCCATGTCCGATCCGGCCGTCTTCTCGATCCTGCTCGTGCTTCTTCTGGGGCTGCTGGCCAGCGGCGTCTGGGTTGCCGTGTCGCTTCTGGTCGTGGCGCTTGCGGGCCTGAGCCTTTTTTCGAACGCGCCCACGGGCCTTGTGATGGCGACCACGCTTTGGGGGCACAGCCATAGCTGGCCCCTTGCCGCGCTGCCGCTGTTCATCCTGATGGGAGAGATCCTGCTGCGCTCGCGCCTGTCGCAGGACATGTTCACGGGCCTTGCGCCGTGGCTGGGCCGTGCGCCGGGGCGGCTTTTGCATGTCAACGTCCTGGGCTGCGCGATCTTCGCGGCGGTGTCGGGATCGTCGGCGGCGACGGCGGCCACCATCGGGCGCATGTCCGTGCCCGAGCTGACACGGCGGGGCTATCCCGAAAGCCTGATCCTGGGCACGCTTGCGGGGTCGGCCACGCTTGGCTTCCTGATCCCGCCTTCGGTGATCCTGATCGTCTACGGCGTTGCGACCGAGCAATCCATCGCGCGGCTTTTCATCGCCGGCATCCTGCCGGGGCTCATGCTGGTGGCGCTGTTCGGGGGCTATGTGGCGGTCCGGGCCTGGATGAACCCCGCGCTGATCCCGGCAGAGGAGGCGCGCTTCACCTTCGCCCAGAAGCTGCGTGCCTCGCGCAGCCTTCTGCCGGTGATCCTGCTGATCGGGGGCGTGATCGGCACGATCTATACCGGCGTCGCCTCGCCCACCGATGCGGCCGCGGTCGGGGTTCTGTTCTCGCTTGTGCTTGCGGTGGCGACGGGCAGCTTCACGCGCCGCGATTTCGTCGATGCGCTGCTCTCGGCCATGCGCACCAGCGCGATGATCGCCTTCATCCTGCTGGGGGCGGCGGTCTTGTCGGTGGCGATGGGGTTCACCGGCATTCCGCGCAACCTTGCGGCATGGATCGGCACTTTCGGCCTTGCGTCCTATGCGCTGCTGGCGGTGCTGACGGTGTTCTTCATCGTGCTGGGCTGTTTTCTTGACGGGATTTCCGTCGTGGTGCTGACCACCTCGATCATCCTGCCGATGGTGCAGGCCGCGGGGATCGACCCGCTGTGGTTCGGCATCTATCTGGTGCTGGTCGTCGAGATGAGCCAGATCACCCCGCCGGTGGGCTTCAACCTGTTCGTGATCCAGGCGCTGACCGGGTCGAACATCCTGCGCATCGCGCGCGCGGCACTCCCGTTTTTCGGGCTCTTGCTGCTTGCCGTGCTGCTGATCACGGTCTTTCCGGCGATCGTGACCTTCCTGCCCTCGGCCATGGGGAACTAGGCCCCGCCCGCGCGCGGCGTCACAAGGAGGATGCCGCGCGACCCGCCTGATCGTAATAGCCCGACAGCACGCGCAGCGCGGCGGCCACCTCGCGCAGTTTCTCGCCGGCCATGTTGCCGCTTTCAAGCGGCTCCAGCAGGCATTCCTCGCGCACCGCGCGATACTGGTCGCACAGCGCCCGCCCGGTTTCCGAGGTGCGGTAGAACACCTCCTTGCCGCGCTTTTCCGATGTCAGAAGGCCGATCTTCATCAGCTTGCGCAGCGCGTAGTTGACCGTGTGCGTATCTTCGATGTTCAGCAGGAAACAAATGTCGCCAAGCCGCTTTTCACGGTCGCGGTGATTGGTGTTGTGCAGCACCAGAATTTCCAGCGGCGAAAGCTCTCCCATCCCGGCGGCGCCCATGCAGCGCTGCATCCAGCGTGCGAAGCTGTTATAGGCGATGATCATGCCGTATTCGAATTCCGAGGCTTCGCTTGCCGGCCCTTCGGCCAGATGCTGGGACGAGACGATGCGGCGCGGCGCTTCGGACATTGGGGAAAACTCCGGGCTCTTCTTGTGAACTTTCCTCGATATTATACGCGTTTTACAAGCGTCTTGTATATTCGCGTCATGCCCGCGGTCCCGATCCGGGCGGGATCAGCGCTGCCCCCCCGCCGCGTGCCTACCCGGCCTGATGCGCGCGCACGAGGTCGGCCATGCTGTCGAAACGGAAATCGGTGCGCGGCCTTTCGCCCGGATCCATTGTCGCGCCGAAACCGTCCTGATCGTGGCGGCGGTAGATCCAGCAATTCGCAAGGCCGTGGCGATTGGCGGGCACATGGTCATGAAAGAGGCTCTCGGCGGTATGCAGGATGTCGTCCCGGCCCACACCAAGCCCTTCGAGTTTCTCCAGCATATAGTCGAAATTGCGCGCCTCGGGCTTGTAGGAGCCGATGTCTTCGGCGGTGTAGACCGCGTCGAACGCCACGCCCAGGCGGGCGTTGCTATGGGCGAAGCTGGCATTGTCCACATTGGACAGGATCACCAGCTTGTAATGCTGCTTGAGATAGCGGAGCGATTCCGCGCTGTCGGGGAAGGCGGGCCAGTCGCGCACGCTATTGCCATAGGTTGCGCATTCCTCGGAAGTGACGGGCAAGCCCCATTCCTCGGCCAGGCGTTTGTAGACGATGGCCAGCAGGTCTGAATACCGTTTCGCAGGGGTCCAGCGCTGTTGTGCGCTTTCATGCCGGGCATGCGCCTCGAGGATCGCGTCGCGCGTCAGCCCCGACGAGACCCGCCCGGTCAAGGGCTTCAGCGCCTCGGTGATCCCGGTTTCCCAGTCGATCAGGGTTCCGTAGCAATCGAAGGTCAGGGCCTTGTAGTCGGTCAGCTTCTTCATTGTGATCCTCATCGCGTTTTACGCGGGGCGGCGGTTGCCCTTTACCCGCTGTGAAGTCTGTGCTGTTATCAACTTACATGCAGGTCTGCCTGCAAATATCCTCCCCGTCAACGGGTGTCGCCTGGCGCCCATATCAAGGAAAGCCGCAATGACCTCACTGCTTCTGCGTAACGCGCGTATCGTGGACGGAACGGCAAGCGAACCCGGCGACGCTGTCGACATCGCCATCGAAAACGGCCGCTTCGTCGATGTCGGTCCCGGGATCGCGTTCGACGCGGATGAGGTGCTGGACCTTGGTGGGCAGATCGTTCTGCCGGGCCTGATTGACTGCCATGTCCACGTGATCGCAACTACCGCCAATCTTGGCGCCAACCTCGAGCTGCCCAACTCCTGGGTTGCGCTGAAATCGGCGCAGATCATGAAGGCGATGCTGATGCGCGGCTTTACCACGGTGCGTGATCTGGGCGGTGCGGATCGCGGATTGCAAAAGGCGGTGGAGGACGGGTTGATCGACGCGCCGCGGCTGGTGATCTGCGGCAAGGCCCTGTCGCAGACCGGCGGGCATACCGACTACCGTGGGGCCTATCACAACCGCAACGTGGATTATTATGCGGGCCAGCTTGGGGCCTTGGGGCGGGTATGCGATGGCGTGTCTGCGGTGCAGCGTGCCGCGCGAGAAGAGCTGAAGAACGGTGCACAGTTCGTCAAGATCATGGCCGATGGCGGGGTATCCTCGCCATCCGATCCGATCGGTTATCAGGTTTTCTCCGTTGACGAATTGCGAGCAGTGGCCGAGGTCGCCAAGGGCTTCGGCACCTATGTCTCGGGGCATCTTTACGACGATGCCGCCATCGTCCGCGCGCTGGATTGCGGCGTGGAATGCATCGAGCACGGCAACCTGATCGGCGATGACACGATTGCGCGGATCGCGCGTGAAGGGCAGGTCGTCGTGCCGACCAACATCACTTATGACCGGCTGGCCAAGGAGGGGGCGGAATACGGGCTTTTGCCGGAGTCCGTCGCCAAGATCGAGGATGTGCGCGAGGCCGGGCTGGAGCGGCTTCAGAAGATGCATAAGGCCGGTGTCACGATGGGCTATGGCTCGGACCTTCTGGGCGGCATGCAGCCCCACCAGTCGGGTGAGTTCCCGCTGCGCGGACAGTATATTCCGGCGGATGCCGTCATCCGCTCGGCCACGGTGGATGCGGCCCGTGTCCTGCGGATGGAGGGCGAGATCGGTGTGATCGCGCCGGGCGCCCATGCCGACCTGATCGTGGTGGACGGAAACCCCCTGAAAGACCTGAACCTGCTGACCGGGCAGGGCGCGCATATGAAGCTGATCCTTCAGGGCGGTGTCGCCAAGAAGAGGGCCTCGGCAATCTAAGCGGCCTGCGCAGGCGGGCGGGTTGTCCGCCCGCCTGCGCCCAAGCCGGAACCGCCGCCTATCGGAAGGCGAGCGCGGGAAGATAAAGCGACATCGCCGGGATCAGGATGATCAGCAGCAGCGCGACGATATCCATCGCGATGAACCAGGCAACGCCCCGGAACACCTCTGGCAGGGACACGAGGTTCCCGAGCGCGGCCTTGATTACATAGACATTGAGTCCAATCGGCGGCGTCACCAGGCCGATTTCCAGCAGCTTGATGACGATGATCCCGAACCAGACCAGATCCAGCCCTGCCCCCTGAACCAGCGGCAGGACCAGCGGCAGCGTCAGAAGAAGCAGGCCAATGGAATCGATCAGCATTCCCAGCACGAGATACAGCACCGCAACCGCGAAGAGGATCCACCAGACATCGTCGCTGACCCCCAGGATCACGTCGGCAAATGCCTGTGGCAATCCGCTAAGCGCAAGGAAGCGCGTGAAGAAGACCGAACCGATGAGGATGATGAAGATCCCTGTCGTGCTGATGGCCGTCTGGACCAGGGCGTCGCGCATCGCGGCCCAGCTGAACGAACCGCGCACGATGGCAATCAGCGTGGCGACGGCCGCGCCGACGGCGCCTGCCTCGGTCGGAGAGAACACGCCCGCGAAGATCCCGCCCAGCACCGATACGATCAGCAGGGGAAGCGGCCATATGTCCTTGATCGCGGCGATCTTCTCTTCGCGCGGGATGTCTTCGTGGACCATACCCGCCAGGGAGGGGTTCGCCTTTACGCGTGCCACGATCATCACCATGTAGATCAGCGCCGAGACGATGCCGGGAATGAAGCCGGCCAGGAAAAGCTGGCCGACAGACACCTGCGCATAGACCCCGTAAAGGATGAGCAGGACACTGGGCGGGATCAGCGAGCCGAGCGTGCCCGAAGCGGCGATCGTTCCCGTGGCAAGGCCTTTGTCATACTTGTTGGCAAGCATCTCGGGCACCGCAATGCGCGACATCGCGGCCGCTGTCGCAACGCTGGAACCCGATGCGGCGGCAAAGAAGGCGCAGGCCGCGACGCTGGCCACCGCAAGCCCGCCCGGAAGCCGCGCCAGCACCACCTTGAGAGAGACGAACAGGCTTTTGGTCATATCCGTCGTCGTACAGATATAGCCCATCAGCAGAAACATCGGTGCGGCGGTCAGTTCCCACTGGCCGACGAAATCGAAGGGTGTCGCCGAGATCATGCCCCAGGCCACGTTCATCGACATCATTGCCGAAATGCCGAAGATGGATACCAGCCCGAGCGTGAGGCCGATCGGCACCCGCAAGGCGATCAGGGCCAGTGCGGCAAGCGTGCCGACAACGCCGATTTCGAGATTGCTCATCTATACGCTCCTAGGGGGCCTGACGGTGCCGGATGGCCCGCAGAAGGTTGGACAGGATGGCAAGGCAGATCCCGGCAAAGCCGACGGGAAGCGCCCAACGGCTGGGCCAGATGTAGAACAGAAAGTTCGACATGATCGTTTCGGCGCGCGCGGTCGAGCGTATTGCGTCGAGGCTGCTTTGCCAGGTCATCATGCCGAAGAAAACCAGCCCCAGCGCACAGGCCAGGATGTAAAGCGCCAGTTGCGCCCATCCGGGCATCATCTGCACGAACAGGTCGACGCGGATATGTTCGTTTTTCAGCTCGACATATCCAAGCGGCAGGAAGACCGCGAGGACGACATAGTAGAACGACACGGTTTCCAGCGTGCCGACCATGGCGCCGTTGAAACCGAAGCGCACGATCACGTCCACCGTGATATGCGCCATCATCAAAAGCAGAAACAGGCACCCCATTCCCAGAAGCGCGTAGTTGAGTCCCGAGATCGCCCGGTCGAGAAGCGATGCGTGATCGTCCTGCGTCGTTGTCGGGGTCATCGTTCATCCTCCGCAGTGCCTTGTGGCAGCAGCTTGCCAAGCGAGGTTTTCCAGAAATCCAGCATATCCGCGAACAGTTGCGGATCTTCGCGCCAGACCGATTGCGTGCCCATGCCACGCAGCAGGCAAAGCGTTGCGTTCAGTGCAATTCGCCGTGTGCTGCGCATGCCCTCGGTATCTGCGAAAAGCGTTTCCCATATCTCGTCGAGCTGGCGGTTGTAATCCAGCGCGACGGGAACAAGCGCCTCCTTGATGGCCGGGTCGGTGCGCGCGGCGGTCACGAACTCCATCGTGATCATGAACAGCGGCCCCGAGAACCGCGCCCACATCTCCTTGAGGAAGCCATCGACATCCATCTTGCCCTGGCGGATCGCCACGGCCATTTGGCTGACCTCTTCGATCTCGCGGTTCAGAAGGTGGCGGAGCGCCTCTTGCAACAGAAGTTGTTTGCTGGGGTAGTGGTGCAGCAAGGCCCCGCGCGAGACACCCGCCGCCAGGGCGACATCCACAGTCGAGGTGTCGCGCAGGCCCTTTTGCAGAAGCGACTCGAGCGTGACCGACAGGATCTTCTGTTGCGTCGTGAACGAGCGCTCTGCCTGCGTGCGGCGCGGTTGTTGCATGGTTAACTCCGGCTTTGTGAATGATCCCGGCGCGGCGGATACCGCGCCGGGCCATCATTATTCCACGCCGTAGGTCGCCGGATCCAGCGTGTCGTAGATTTCGCGCATGGCCAGTGCGGTCAGCGCGTCTTCGTCCGTACGGTCGACATCGGCGAGTAGCTTTTCCCACTTGTCCCAAGTGGCGCGGAAATCGTCGATGACTTCCTTGCCATTGCTCAGGCCGTATTTCTGCTCGGCCGTCTCATACACCGATGCAAGCGCCTTCTCGCGGTAGGCCGTGACCGAAGCCATGAGGTCCTCGCCCGGCTCATAGACGGTATGGCCCTTTTCCTGCGCCTCTTTCAGCGCATCTTCGGCGCGCTGGATATAGGCGATGTTCATGCGCGCCATGGCGCGGGCCGTTGCCTGCATCAGAATGCCGCGCTGTTCGGGCGTAAGCCCTGCCCAGAAGCCGGGATTGTAACCCCAGTTCGGGCCTGACCAGTACATCCCGGTCGGCAGCAGGGTCGTATATTCGGCCACTTCCCAAAGCGAGCGGTCGATCAGGTCGTTGCCCGCGTTGGAGGCGCAATCCAGCGTGCCGCGCTCCAGCCCGGTATACATCTCGCTGGAGGGCACGTTGACGGGGATGCCGCCGGCCTCTTCGACCCAGAGCGACACCGTCGAGCCCGCGGTGCGGATCCGCTTGCCCTTCAGTTCTTCGAGCGTGCGGATCGGGCTGCGGCAGAACAGAAGGTAAGGCGGGGTGGCATAGGCCCCCAGATAGACAACGCCGTTATCCTTCCATTCGGCCAGCTGGGTCTGGTTGTGCATGCTGAAATCCGCCACGGCGAAAATTGCAACCAGCGGGTCGGAATAGTTGAAGCCCAGTTCCTGTACCGCGTTGGCGACCGGCAGTTCCGAAGGCGTGTAGATCGCTGCGTGGTGGGCAACTTGCACGACATTGTCGCGGATGCCCTGAAGGTTGGCGCGCGGCGCCAGAAGGACGGTTCCGGTAAACACCTCGGGAACCAGATCGCCCCCCGACAATTCCTTCACCGTCTCGGCCCAGTCCAGATAGCCCCATTTCGAGAAGGGCGTGGAGGCGTCGTAGAACGAGTTGGCGATAAAACCGGTCTCTGCCGCCGCCATCTGCGGGGCCAGGGCCATCAATCCGGCGACACTCGCGCCGCCGATCGTCTTCCAGATCTTTCTCATCATTTACTCTCCTGTTGGAAAGCGCACCTCGGACTGGCCGGGAACCAGCAGCCGCTTTCCCTGCCAGAGTGAGGCCATCGAAAGAAACAGTCAATCCTGATTGTAAATTGAATCTTCGACCAAGGCGGCCGTGGCCACGATCTCGATCAGGGTGCCGTCGGCACGCACGCGCGCTTCGCAGGTCGCGCGGGCGGGCGGGTTTTCGCGGTCGAGCCAGGCCTCGTAGATAGTGTTCATGGCGTCGAAATCGCGCAGATCGGCCAGCCAGATTTCCATCTTGATGATATGCGATTTGGACGATCCGGCCTGTTGCAGAAGGTCCTCGACCTTTTGCAGGCAGCTACGGGTTTGTCCCGCAAGGTCATCGGTCGGATCGCCGATCTGGCCCGAAAGCCAGACCAGCCCGCCATGAACCACGGCCTGGCTCATCCGTGTGCCTTTCGAGATCCGTTTCGGTGGCATGCTGCCCTCCCATCCTGTTTGTCCGGTAACGCTTAGCCCTCCGTGGCACGTCCCGAAAGGCCGGAAGGCCCGTTCACGCTGAGTCAATTATACAACAAAGCCGAAGGGGCGGGGCTGACGCTGCGTCGGGGAATTGACCAGTCCGCGAACCCTCTGGCATCTTTGTGAAAAACATAAGAACGATGAGGATCGAGCAATGAAAACGACAACCGGAATGGTTGCGGCGCTGCTTTGCGTGGTCGCGCCAACTCTCGTCATCGCCCAGGATTTTAGCGGCGCTGTGACGCTTGGCTATGGTTCCAGCGACGTCGAAGGCATCAGCGAAGACCTGAGCACCCTTTCTCTGAACGGCCGCGCCGGGGTGGATTTCGGCAATGGCTTCCGCCTTGGCATCGACCACGGTGTGCAGTCGATCGACATCGACGGCGTGGCCGAGGATATCTCGATCGTCGCCATGGGGATCTACGGCGCCTATCGCTTCAACAATGGCATGTCGCTTGGGGGGTATGCGGAAAAGGCAAAGCTTGATGTCGACGCGCTGGCTACCGACCTTTCGGCAACTTCTTACGGCCTGATGGGCGGCTATTCCGCTGGGGCTGCACATCTGAGCGGGTTCTTCGGCAAGACCACGACCGATCCGGACCTGCCCGCGGGCGTGGATATCCGCGATATCGGCCTTGCGGTGAAATATGCGGCGGCGCCGAACCTCACGCTTGGCGCAAGCGCGATGCGCAGCCGCATTTCGGATTCGGTAACGGATCTCGATGTTGATTTCATCGGCCTTGCCGGAGCCTATGGCGTGGCCGAGAACTGGTCGCTTTTCGGCGGGCTGAGCCGGGCTTCGCTGGATCTGGTGGATGCGGATGTGACAAGTTTCGGCGTGGGCGTCAGCTATGACCTGTCCTCGCATCTTCGGATGGGGTCTTCGGTGTCTCTGGAACTGGCGCGTTCGAACGCGTCGGTGGCGGGCGTGGACGGGGATCTTGATACGGTCCGGCTGGGCCTGAGCATTCCGCTGGGCGGTGATGGCTTTTCTGTCCCGATGAACAGTGTGGCCGATTCCGTCATGGCGCCGCGCCATAACGCGATCACCTCTGCGGTGATGTCGGCCTTCTGACGGGCGCGGGTTTGCCGAGTTAATCCGCCGTGCCCGCGCGGAAGGGGCCATAGGCGGTGAGGATTTCGATATCCTCGTCCGTCGCCGCCCGCTCGGCTTGAAGGTAGCGCGCGACCGCATCGCGAAAGCCGCGGTCGCGCAGCCAGTGCGCCGAATGGATCGGGGCGGGAAGATAGCCGCGCGCAAGCTTGTGTTCCCCTTGAGCGCCGGCCTCGACACGGGCCAGGCCGTGCGCGATGGCCCAGTCGATGGCGCGGTGGTAGCACAGCTCGAAATGCAGGAAGGGGTGGTCCTCGATCGCGCCCCAGTAGCGCCCGAACAGCGCCTCACGCCCGATCAGGTTCAGTGCGCCTGCGACGGGGCGCCCCCCGCGTTCGGCCAGCACCAGAAGCACATCGCCCCGCATGGCGTGCAGCGCGTCGAAAAAGGCGCGCGTCAGGTAGGGGCGGCCCCATTTCCGGCTGCCGGTGTCCTGATAGAAGGTCCAGAACGCCTCCCAATGCGCGGGCTCGATCGCATCGCCGGTCAGCGCGCGGATCGTGCCGCCAAAGTCATGGGCGCGGGCGCGTTCCTTGCGGATCGCCTTGCGCTTGCGCGAGGACAGATCGGCCAGGAAATCCTCGAAATCCGCATAGCCGCGGTTGAGCCAGTGAAACTGTTGCGTCAGGCGGGGCAGGTAATCCGCCCCGGTCGCCACTTCCGCCTCGGCCCCGGTGCAGAAGGTGACATGGGCCGAGGACAGCCCCGCCCCTTCGGCCAGCCGGACCATCCCCTCCAGCAGCGCCGCGCGCCCGGTCTCTTCGTGGCCCGGCCGGGTCAGAAGGCGGCGCCCGCTGACCGGGGTGAAGGGCACGGCGCATTGCAGCTTGGGGTAATAGCGCCCGCCCGCGCGCTCATAGGCATCCGCCCAGCCGTGATCGAAGATATATTCGCCCTGGCTGTGGGATTTCACATAGACCGGCGCCACGGCGATGACAGCCGCGCCCGCCCGCGCCACCAGCGGGCGCGGCTGCCAGCCCGTTCCCGGGCCGACCGAGCCCGAGCTTTCCAGAGCCAGCAGGAACCGGTGCGTGGTGAACGGGTCCAGCGGGCGGCCGCCATCCGCCGCCTCGGGGCAGGCGCAGGCATCCCAGTCGGTGGCCGAAATCTCGTTCAGGCCCGACAGGACGGTGATCTCGATGGTCTCGCTCATGTGTTCGCGCGCGCCGGTCCCCTTCATCCGCCCAAACTTGGCACATGACCGGGGCGGGTCAAGCGGGAAGGCCGGCCGGATAGCCCTCGAAGGTCACATTGTCGGCAATGCGGCGGGCCTCGGCCTCGGCCTCGGGCGAGCGGATCGTCCAGCACAGGATCGCCGCCCCGGCCTGCCGCAGCTCGGCGATGCGTGCGCGGTCCAGATCCCCCGCCTCGTGCGAGACGAAACAGGCGTCAAGCGTCGCGTAATCGGGGATCTCGCGCAGCCGGTCGCGGGTGGCGGCGGGGATCAGGCCCCAATCCTCGGGACGATAGGCCGAGGTCGTCAGGCCTACCGGGATTTCCGGCGCCGCGGCGTGGAAGGCCGCCACCGAATGGGGGTTGAACGACATCACCGCGACCGGCCCGGAATATTCCGCCAACACCTGTGCGACGGCCCGTTCCAGCGCGCCGACCCGGGGGCCGAGCGCGCCGTCCTGATCCTTGATCTCGACCAGCAGGGGGACGCGGCCCGCCACGATGCGCAACACCTCGGCCAGCGTCGGGATACCGGTATCGCCGCCGCAAAGCCGCAATGCACCCAGCTTGCCCGAGGTCAGCCCCGCGATGCGGCCGGGCATGCCGGTCAGGCGCCGCAGGTCGTAATCGTGAAACGCCATCGGCACGCCATCGGCCGCGGGCTGGATGTCGATCTCGATCGCGTAGCCGGCGGCAACGGCGGCCGCGATCGCCTCGCGCGAGTTTTCCGGCCGGCCCGCCGCGCGGTCGTGCAGCGCGCGATGCGCGATGGGCAGGCGCAGGAAATCCGCGTGCAGCGGCATCATGCGACCTCGAAGATCGCTTCGATCTCGACCGAGACGCCAAGCGGCAGGCTGGCCGCTGAAACGGCCGAGCGCGCATGGCGACCGGCATCGCCGAAGACCTCGACCATCAGGTCCGAACAGCCGTTCACGACCTTGGGCTGATCGGTGAAATCGGCGGTGGAATTGACGAACCCCACCAGCTTTACCACGCGCGCGATACGGTCCAGATCGCCAAGCGCCGCCTTTGCCTGCGCAATCAGCGCAAGCCCGCAGCGCCGCGCCGCCGCCGCCCCGGCCTCGGCATCCATGTCCGCGCCCAGGCGGCCCTTGATCAGACCGTCCGGCCCCATCGAGATCTGACCCGAGACGAAAAGCTGATGGCCGCTTTGCACGAAGGGCACATAATTCGCCGCCGGGGCGGGTGCCGCGGGCAGCTCGATGCCCAGTTCGCTCAGACGTGCTTCGATCCTTGCCATGATTCCCTCCTGTCGGTGTGCCGGAACGCTATGCTGCGGGGCAGGCGCCCTCAAGCCCTATCGGCGCTTCAGGCGACCAGCGCCTCGGCGCGCTTGAGATCCACGCTGACAAGCTGGCTGACCCCCTGTTCCTGCATCGTCACGCCGAAAAGCCGGTCCATGCGGCTCATGGTGACGGCATGGTGGGTGATGATCAGGAAGCGCGTATCGGTGCGCCGCGTCATCTCGTCCAGAAGGTCGCAGAAGCGCGTGACGTTGGCGTCGTCCAGGGGCGCGTCGACCTCGTCGAGAACGCAGATCGGGGCGGGGTTGGCCAGGAAGACCGCGAAGATCAGCGCCATTGCGGTCAGCGTCTGTTCGCCCCCCGACAGAAGGCTGAGCGTCGAAAGCTTCTTGCCCGGCGGCTGGCACATGATCTCCAGCCCGGCCTCCAGCGGATCGTCGCTTTCCACCAGCACCAGATTGGCGTCGCCACCGCCGAAGAGGTGGGTGAACAGCGTGCGGAAATTCTCGTTCACCTGTTCGAAGGCGGTCAGCAGGCGCTCGCGTCCTTCGCGGTTCAGCCCGGCAATGCCGGCGCGCAGCTTGCGGATCGCCTCTTCCAGGTCGGTCTTTTCCTGAACCAGCGCCTCGTGTTCCTGCTGCACCTCGCGGGCGTCTTCCTCGGCGCGCAGGTTGACGGCGCCAAGCGCGTCGCGCTGCCGCTTGAGCCGCGCCACCTCGATATCGAGGTCTTCGGCCGAGGGCATCGCATCGGGATCGGTGCCAAGGCTTTCCAGCAGCGCGGCGGGAAGCATCTCGGTTTCGTCCATGATCCGCTCGGCCGCATGGCCCACGGTCTCGCGCGCGGCGTCAAGGCGCGCCTCGGCGCGGGCGCGGGCCTCGCGGGCCTCACTTGCGGCGCGTTCGGCATCGCGCTCGGCAAGCTGGGCTTCGCGCAGGGCGGTTTCGGCGTTCACCAGAACCTCGGCGGCGCGGGCGCGGCGTTCCTCGGCGGCCTCGATCGCGTCCGACAGCTCGGCGCGCCTGGCGGCAAGTTCGGCCGGGGCGGTGTTGGCGATGGCCAGCTCTTCCTCGGTCTCGGCGCGGCGCTGTGCCAGCTCGGCCGAGCGTTTCTCGGCCGTTTCCAGCCGGTGTTTCCAGCCCGAGATTTCCTTGGTGATTTCCTGCCGGCGCTTCAGGCGCACCTCGCCCTCGCGGCGGATCTCGTCATGGGAGGAGCGGCGGGTCATCATCGTCATCCGCGCCGCCTCGACCGTCATCTTGACGGCATCGACCTCGCTGCGCGCGGCGTCCAGATCGGGCAGGGCGGCCAGGGTGCGCTCGGCCTCCAGCAGGGCCTTGCGCGCGGCCATCGCCTCTTCCTCGTGGCGCGCAACGGCAAGGCGCGCGCTTTCCAGCTTGCTGCCCGCGATCGAACGATCCGCCTCGGCCCGGCTGAGCGCGCGCCCCGCATCGGCCAGCCGGCGATCGGCCTCGCGCCGCGCATCGCGGGCGCGACCATCGGCGGCGGTGGCCTCGGCCATCTGGCGGGTCAGCACCTCATGGGCCTGGCGCGCGCCCTCGGCGCGGGCGGCCGCATCCTCAAGGTCACGTTTGAGTTCGACCAGCCGGTTGAGCTGTTGCAGACGCAGCGCGGCGGCCGAGGGCGCATCCTCGGCGCCGGCCCGGAAACCGTCCCACCGCCACAGATCGCCCTCGGCCGAAACCAGGCGCTGACCGGGGCGCAGAAGCGGTTGCAGGCTGTCGCCCTCGTCCCGGTCGGCCACAAGGCCGATCTGCGCGATGCGGCGCGCCAGCACCGGCGGCACGGTGACATGCGCGGCCAGCGGCTCGGCGCCTGCGGGAAGCGGTTGCGCGGCGTCGTAATCGGGCAGAAGGCCCCAGCCGGATTTCGCTCCGCCCTCGATTTCGGGGGCGCGCAGATCGTCGGCAAGGGCCGCGCCAAGTGCCGCCTCCAGCCCCTTGTCGACGCGCACCCGGTCAAGAAGTTGCTTGCCGGTCGCGGCCTCGCGTTCGACCAGCCGGGCAAGGGCGGCCACCTCGGCGCGCAGGGCCCCGGCCTCGCCCTCGGCCTCGGAGCGTGCGGCGCGCGCGGCGCTTTCGCGGGTCTGGATTTCGGCGCGCAACTCCTCGGCGGCGGCAAGCGCCTCTTCGGCGGCCTCGGCGCTGTCATGGGCCTCGGATTGCGCCTCTTCTGCGGCGGTATGATCGGTGCTGGCGCGTTCAAGGGCCGCCTTCGCGGCCTCGGCCGCTTCGGCGGCGGCGCGTGCGGAGGCTTCGGACTTTTCGGCCGTGGCGCGGTTGTCGACCAGCAGGCGCTGCGCGGACTGGTGGCGGGCCGCCAGCCGCGCGACATCCTCGGTCAGCTCGCTCAGCTGCGCCTCGCGGTCCTGAAGGACACCCGCGGCCTCGGCGGAGGCTTCGGAGGCGGCGGCCAGCCTGGCTTCGTGCCCCTCGCTGGCCTTGGCGATCTGGCCCTGCTCCCATTCCAGCCGCTTGATCGTTTCGCCCGCGTCGCGGTTCAGCCCGGCCTCGCGCTCCATGTCGCGGTCAAGCTGGGCGATCCGCCCGCCAAGTGTTTCGATCATCGCGCGGGCACGGTTTTCCTGCTCGGTCAGGGCGTCGCGCTGCACGGTCAGGCGCTGCAGCACGGCACCCGCGATGGCCTCTTCCTCGCGCAGCGGGGGCAGGGCGTCCTCGCATCCCGCCCGCGCCTTGGCCGCGGCGCGCGCGGCCAGCTCGGCCTGTGCTGCGGCGCGCACACGTTCGCCCAGACCGGCCTCGGCCTCGGCACGCGCCATATCCGCCTCGCGCCAGCGGCGGTAAAGCAGCATCCCCTCCGAGCGGCGCAGATCCGTCCCGATCTCGCGGTAGCGCGCCGCCTGCCGGGCCTGCCGGGCCAGCGTGGCCAGTTGCTGCGCAAGCTGCTCGATCACGTCATCGACGCGCAGCAGGTTCTGCTCGGCCCCGTTCAGCTTCAGCTCCGCTTCGTGGCGCCGCTGATAAAGCCCCGAGATCCCCGCCGCTTCCTCAAGGATCCGGCGGCGCGCCTTCGGCTTGGCGTTGATCAGCTCGGCGATCTGGCCCTGCCGCACAAGCGCGGGCGAATGCGCCCCGGTCGAGGCGTCGGCAAACAGCATCTGCACGTCGCGCGCCCGCACATCACGCGTGTTGATCTTGTAGGCCGAGCCCGCATCGCGCGTGATCCGGCGCACGATCTCAAGCCCGTCGGCATCGTTGAACCCCGAGGGGGCCAGCCGTTCGGTATTGTCGATGGACAGCGACACTTCGGCGAAGTTGCGCGCGCCGCGCGTAGCGGCGCCTGCGAAGATCACATCCTCCATCCCCTCGCCGCGCATCGCGGTGGGCCGGTTCTCGCCCATCACCCAACGCAGGGCCTCCAGAAGGTTCGACTTGCCGCAGCCATTCGGTCCAACCACGCCCGTCAGCCCGTCATGGATCACCAGATCCGTCGGGTCCACGAAGCTTTTGAAGCCGTTGAGTCTGAGCCGGCTGAAGCGCAAGGCGGGGCCTTTCTGATTCCTTCGGGTTCGGTCGTGCAGTTTTGGGGCGGGACGGGCACGAGTCAATGCGCAAACACTGGATATGGCGGATCTTTGCGCCTTATCCACAAGATATGTGCGGCTTTGCCCGGCATGCCCCCGCCCGCCGCCTCTGGCCTAACCCGCTGCCGCAGGCTAGCGTCGTGCGGACCAGACCGGAGGCCGCAATGATCCCAGCCCTGTCCATCATCCTGCTGTTCCAGCTTGCGGGCGAGGTCATCTCGCGCGCGCTGGGGCTGCCGTTGCCGGGGCCCGTCCTGGGCATGGTGGGGCTGGTTCTGGCCCTCTCGCTTTCCCCGCGCATCCTGGAAATCGTGCGCCCCACCGCACAGGGGCTGCTGGCGCATCTGTCGCTGCTTTTCGTGCCCGCGGGCGTGGGCGTGGTGGCGCATTTCGGGGTGCTTTCGGCGCAGGGGCCGGCGATCGCGGTCGCGCTTGTGGTCTCGACCGTGCTGGCGATCGCGGTCGGGGCGCTCAGCTTTGCCGCGGTGGCGCGGCTTGTCGGAGGGCGCGAGGATGACTGATCCGGTTCTGCTCTGGTCCTACCTGACGCAGGCGCCGCTTCTGTGGCTTTGCGTGACGCTGCTGGCCTATTGGGCGGGCGATACGGCCTTTCGCGCCTCGGGGCGCAAGCCATGGGTCAATCCGGTGCTGGTGGCGGTGATTCTGCTGGCCTGCCTGCTCTGGGTGACGGGCACCGATTACAGCGCCTATTTCGAGGGCGCGCAATTCGTCCACTTCATGCTGGGGCCGGCGACCGTGGCCCTTGCCCTGCCGCTTCACGCTAATCTGGGCCGGGTGCGCCGGGCTGCCCTGCCGATCCTTGTGGCGCTGGTTGCGGGGTCGGTTACGGCAATCGGCTCGGCCCTTGCGATCGCATGGCTGCTGGGGGTCGATCCGCATACCCTGGCCGCGCTTGCACCGAAATCGGCCACCGCCCCGGTGGCCATCGGCATCTCGGAATCCCTCGGCGGGGCGCCGACGCCGCCCGCGGGCCTCGGTCTGCTGACGGGCACCATCCGCGCAATCGTCGCCCCGCCGCCTCTCCATGCGCTCGGGGTACGGGACTGGCGCGCAAGGGGGTTTTCGGTCGGGGTCGCCGCGCATGGCATCGGCACCGCCCGCGCCTTCCAGGTGCATGAGACCGCCGGGGCCTTCGCCAGTATCGGCATGGGGCTGAACGCGGTGCTGACCGCGTTGATCGCGCCCTGGGTGCTTGCCCTCTTTCAATAGGATGCCATCACTGGCGCGGCGGGCGCGCCTTGTATACCGGCAGGCGCCAGCCGAACAGCAAGGATCCGGCGCGCAGCGCGAAGGTCACGCCGCTGCAGGCAAGGGCCGCAGGCAGGCCGGGCCAGCCGAGCGCGGTCAGAACCAGGGCCGCCGCCGCCCCCGCAAACGCGCAGGTCAGATACAGCTCTCCCTGCTTCAGGACCAGCGGCACCTCGTTGCAGACGACATCGCGCATTAGTCCCCCGAAGGTGCCCGTGACCACCCCCATGATCAGCACGATCACCGGCCCGTGGCCCGTGGCCAGCGTCACCGCCACCCCGGCCGAAACCGCAACGGACAGTGCGCAGGCATCCAGCCACAACAGCGCCCGGTAACGGCTTTCCAGAAGATGCGCGGTGAAAAAGACCAGCACCGCCGCCAAGGCCGCCGTCAGCACGAATCCGGGCTGACCCACCCAGAAGACCGGCACGCGCCCCAGAAGAAGGTCGCGCAGCGTGCCGCCACCCACCGCCGTCAATGCAGCGATGAAGACAAAGCCCACCAGGTCAAGCTGCTTGCGGCTGGCCACCAGCGCTCCGGTCAGCGCAAAGATCAACACCGAGGCATGATCGAGCGCCGCCCCCAGCTTCAGCTCGCCAACCCAGATCCGGGCCGCCTCAAGCTCCGGCGCGCTCATTTTGCCTGCCCGGATTTATAGGGCGCCATCCCCGCGCGCGCCAGCTCGTCGGCCAGTTCGTTCTCCGCATGGCCGGCATGCCCCTTGATCCATTTCCAGGTCACCCGGTGGCGCGCCTGCGCCGTATCCAGACGCTGCCACAGGTCGACATTCTTCACCGGCTTGCGGTCGGCGGTCTTCCAGCCGTTCCTCTTCCAGCCATGGATCCAGTTCGTCACACCGTTCTTCACATAGGCGGAATCGGTGGTGACGGTGATCGCCACGTCGCGCTGCAAGACCTCCAGCGCGTTGATCGCGGCCAGAAGCTCCATGCGGTTGTTCGTGGTGTCCGCCTCGCCGCCCGAAAGACGGCGCTCCTTCACGATCTCCCCATCCTCGAGGGCGCGCATCACCACGCCCCACCCTCCGGGGCCGGGATTGCCCGAACAGGCGCCATCGGTCCAAGCCAGAAACTCAACCATCTTCTTCAGAGTCCCAAATATCCCGGGGTGCGGGGCAGCGCCCCGCTCAGGCCCGCTCCATCGCCAGCCGCAGCCCAAGCGCGGCAAAAGACGCGGCAAAGGCCCGCCGCATCCAGCCCATGACCGCAGGGCGCGACAACACCGCCTCGCGCCCCGATGCCGCCAGCACCGCATAGCCCACGAACACCACGAAGGTCATGGCGGCAAAGCCTAGGCCCAGCTCGAACATCACCGCGGGGCCGTCGGCAGGCGTCATGAACTGGGGCAGGAATGCCATGAAGAACATCGGGATCTTCGGGTTCAGCAGATTGAGCGTGACGCCGCGCCGCACGATCCGCCCGGCAGGCTGTGCCTCGGCCGCGCGCAGCTCCAGCCCGCCCGAGCCCCGAAGCGTGCTCCACGCCATCCACATCAGATAGGCCACACCCGCATATTTCACCGCCTGGAACAGCAGGGCCGAACTGTGCAGTACCGCCGCCAGCCCCCCACCGGCCACCGCCAGATGCACCAACGTCGCCAGCGTGCAGCCCACGGCCGCCCAAAGCCCCGCCCGCAGACCCTGCCCAAGCGCCACCGAAAGCGTGTAGACAACCCCGATCCCGGGTGCCACGCAGACGATGAAAACGGTTATCAGAAACTCGATGCTCATGAGACCTCCCTCAATACTCGCGGCACCTTGAACTCAATGTCCTCGCGCGCGGTTTCGACCATCTCGACCGTCAGTTCGTAATGCGCCCGAAACGCGTCGATCACCTCGTTGACCAGCAGCTCCGGCGCGCTCGCCCCCGCCGTCACGCCCACCGCCCGCGCCCCGTCGATCGCACGCCAGTCGATCTCGTCGGCGCGCTGCACAAGCTGGCTGTAGCTGCATCCCGCCGCCTTCCCCACCTCGACCAGACGGCGCGAGTTCGAGGAGTTCGGCGCCCCGATCACCAGAAGCGCGTCGATCCGCCCCGAGATCGCCTTGACGGCCGCCTGGCGGTTCGTCGTGGCATAGCAGATATCCTCCTTCGCGGGCCCCACGATGCCGGGGAAACGCGCCTCCAGCGCCGCCACGATGGCGGCCGTGTCATCCACCGACAGGGTCGTCTGCGTGATATAGGCCAGCCGCGCGGGATCGCGCGGCACAAGGCCCGCCACATCCTCCACCGTCTCCACCAGCAGGACCTCGCCCTCGGGCAACTGCCCCATCGTGCCCAGAACCTCGGGATGCCCTGCATGGCCGATCATGACCATCTGAAGCCCCTCGGCATGATGGCGCTCGGCCTCGATATGCACCTTGCTCACCAGCGGGCAGGTGGCATCCACATAGACCATCTGCCGCCGCGCGGCCTCGGCCGGAACGGCCTTCGGCACGCCATGCGCGGAAAAGATCACCGGCCGGTCGTTGGGGCATTCGTCAAGCTCCTCGACGAAGACCGCGCCCTTGTCGCGCAACCCGTCCACGACGAACTTGTTGTGCACGATCTCGTGGCGCACATAGACCGGCGCGCCCCATTTCTGCAGCGCCATCTCGACGATCTTGATCGCCCGGTCCACGCCCGCGCAAAACCCGCGCGGTGCCGCCAGATAGAGTGTGAGTGCAGGTTTTCCCATCCGCGCGCCCCTAGGAACTACTCCTCACAGGTATGCGTGCGCCCGTTGAAGGTCCAGCACGAATCCCTCTTCACCAGAGTGGAAATATCCCCGGGGGTGAATTTGGCGCAGCCAAAGAGGGGGCGGGCAGCCCACTTCCTGCCTGCTACCCGCCCAGACCCGTCGCCTGGGCGGTCAGCCAGGCAACGGCGGCATAGCGCGCCGTTTTCGCCACCGCCACCAGCGGCACGAATACAATCAGCGGCAGGCGCAGCACACCGGCCACCAGGCAGGCCAGGTCTCCGCCCGGCGCCCAGCTCAGCAGCAGCGTCCAGACCCCCCAGCGATCATACCAGCGCTCGGCCCGCGCCATCTGCGCCGCGGTGGCGGGAAACCAGCGCCGGTCGCGCCAGTGGTTGACGCCGCGCCCAAGCCCGTAGGTGATCAGCGCGCCCAACGTGTTTCCCGCCCCGGCAACGGCAATCATCACCGGCACGGGTGCCGCTCCGGCGGTCTGCATGGCCACGAATACGATCTCGGACTGCATCGGCACCGGCGAAGCCGCGAGCATCGCAGAAAAGAACAGTCCGAGAAGTGCGGGAAGATCATTCATGTCCGATCTGTGGCAGAGCGCGGCAGGGCCCGCAAGGCGGCCCCTTTCCCGATCGTGTCAGCCAGCGTTGTCGCCATCCTGATCCCGGGGTTCGCGCGGCGGGTGTCCGATCACGTCGCGCAGGGCATCGAGTTCGATGAAATTGTCGGCCTGGCGGCGCAATTCGTCGGCGATCATCGGCGGCTGGCTGCGGATGGTGGAGACCACCGAAACCCGGCACCCCTGCCGTTGCAGGCTTTCCACCAGTGGCCGGAAATCGCCATCGCCGGAAAACAGCACGACATGATCCAGCCGCGGCGCAAGCTCCATCGCATCGACGGCAAGCTCGATATCCATGTTGCCCTTCACCTTCCGCCGGCCCATGGAGTCGGTGTATTCCTTTGCCGGTTTGGTGACCATGGCGTAGCCGTTATAGTTCAGCCAGTCGACCAGCGGACGGATGGGGGAATATTCTTCGTTTTCCAGAAGTGCCGTATAGTAGAAGGCGCGCAGAAGCTTTCCGCGGCGCTCGAATTCCTGTCGCAGCAACTTGTAGTCGATATCGAACCCAAGTGCCTTGGCAGCCGCATAAAGGTTCGATCCGTCGATGAACAGCGCAAGCCGTTCGTCCTTGTAAAACATAAAAAGTTCCTTTCCAGAACACCCCTTATCCGATTGAAAAGCGCCAATGGGAACTGGAAACCTGTTGAAACAAAAGTAACGATACGAAAATCGACGCGGACAGAGACGGGGTTTCTCATGACTGACGGAGTAGCCCAACGCCGGAACACTTGGGTATTTGTATAAATGGATAATAGCACGTTCCTTATCGGTATGGGCGCAAACCTGAATTCGGATGTCGGAATGCCTGCCGACACACTGGTTTATGCCTTGAAAGAATTGAGTAAAAACGGATTTCATATCCGTGCCGTCAGTCGGTTTTACCGCTCTGCGGCCTTTCCGGCCGGGTCCGGGCCGGATTATGTGAATGCCGTAACGTCAGTCAGCGGAAATGGCAGCGCCGAGGAGGTTCTGGCGCTTTGCCACCGGATCGAGGCCGGTCTGGGACGGCAGCGTGAAAGCCGGTGGGCCTCGCGCGGGGTGGATCTCGATCTGCTGGCGGCGGGGGAGCGGATCGCGCCGGACCGCGCGACCGAGGAACACTGGCGCCGCCTGCCGCTCGCGGCCCAGATGCGCGACTGGCCCGCGGGCCTGATCCTGCCCCATCCGCGTCTGGCCGAGCGTGCTTTCGTGCTGATTCCCCTTGCGGAAATCGCGCCGGACTGGCGCCATCCGGTCACCGGGCTTGACGTGGCCACGATGGCTGCCGCCCTGCCGGAGGCGGAAAAAGCGGCCTTGCGCCCCTTTTCGCGGCCTTTTGACCGGGAAGGGCGCTTGTCAAGCACCTTGGATGGGCCTAAATAGGCCGTTCACACCTCCCAAGTCCGATTGGAGATGCCGATGGCCCGCGTGACGGTTGAAGATTGCGTTGACAAGGTTCCGAACCGGTTCGAGCTGGTAATGCTTGCCGCACATCGTGCGCGCGAGGTTGCTGCCGGCGCGCCGCTGACCATCGACCGCGACAACGACAAGAACCCCGTCGTCGCCCTGCGCGAAATCGCCGAGGAAACCCAGTCGGCCGACAATCTGCGCGAGCGTCTGATCGAGAGCAACCAGACCCAGATCGAGGTCGACGAACCCGAAGACGATTCCATGGCGCTTCTGATGGGCGGCGAGGTCGATCGCCCGCGCGATGACGACATGTCCGAAGAGCGGATGCTGCGCGCATTGATGGACGCGCAGGGCCGCGACTGATCTTCGGGGGGCAGAGCGCGCGGGAATGATCGACGTTGAGGACCTGATCGCGCTCGTCCGCATCTACAATCCGCGCACCAATGCAGATCTGATCCGGCGTGCCTACGATTACGGCATGAAGATGCACGAGGGCCAGCTGCGTCATTCCGGCGAGCCCTATTTCACCCACCCCGTGGCCGTCGCCGCGATCCTGACCGAACAGCGGCTGGACGATGCCACGATCGTGACGGCGCTGTTGCACGACACGATCGAGGACACCCGCTCTACCTATGACGAGGTGGCCAGGCTTTTCGGCCAGGATGTCGCCGAGTTGGTCGACGGTGTCACCAAGCTGACCAATCTTCAGCTGTCGTCCTCGGCCAGCAAGCAGGCCGAGAACTTCCGCAAGCTGTTCATGGCGATGTCCAAGGACCTGCGGGTGATCCTCGTGAAGCTGGCCGACCGGCTGCACAACATGCGCACGATCCGTTCGATGCGGCCCGAGAAGCAGGCCCAGAAGGCGCGCGAGACGATGGAGATCTATGCGCCGCTGGCGGGCCGCATGGGCATGCAATGGATGCGTGAAGAGCTGGAGGATCTGGCCTTCAAGGTGCTCAACCCCGAAGCGCGCACCTCGATCATCCGCCGTTTCGTGACGCTGCAGAAGGAAACCGGCGACGTTATCCCCAAGATCACCGCCGATATCCGGCTGGAGCTGGAAAAGGCCGGGATCGAGGCCGATGTCTTCGGCCGCGCCAAGCGCCCCTATTCGATCTGGCGCAAGATGGAGGAAAAGCAGCTTTCCTTCTCGCGCCTGTCCGACATCTACGGCTTTCGTGTCATCACCCGCAACGAGGCCGATTGCTATGCCGTTCTGGGGCTGATCCATCGACGCTGGCGCGCGGTGCCGGGCCGTTTCAAGGATTACATCAGTCAGCCGAAATCTAACGGCTACCGCTCGATTCACACCACCGTTTCGGGGCGTGACGGCAAGCGCGTCGAAGTGCAGATCCGCACCCGGCAGATGCATGAGGTCGCCGAAGCGGGTGTGGCCGCGCACTGGTCCTACCGCGATGGCGAGCGTGCATCGAACCCCTTCGCGGTCGATCCTGCGCAGTGGGTTTCCCAACTGACGGAACGCTTCGACGAGGGCGACCACGACGAGTTTCTCGAGAACGTGAAGCTTGAGATGTATACCGACCAGGTGTTCTGCTTCTCGCCCAAGGGGGATGTGGTCAAGCTGCCGAAAGGCGCCACGCCGATCGACTATGCCTATGCGATCCATACCCGGATCGGCAATTCCTGTGTGGGGGCGAAGGTCGACGGCATCCGCGTGCCGCTGTGGACGCGGCTGAAGAATGGTCAGTCGGTCGAGATCATCACCGCCGCGGGGCAGCGCCCGCAGGCCACCTGGCTTGACATCGTTGCGACCGGCCGGGCCAAGGGCGCGATCCGCAAGAGCCTGCGCGAAGAGGACAGGACGCGCTTCGTGAAGCTTGGCTCCGAGCTGGCGCGCGTGGCCTTTGAACATGTCGGGCGCAAGGTGACCGACAAGGCGCTGCGCACCGCGGCCAAGACCCTCGGCCTGCCCGACGATACCGAACTTCTAGCGCGGCTCGGCTCGGCCGAGCTGGCCGCGCGCGAGGTGATCGAGGCGCTCTACCCCGAGCTTGCGACCGCCCCCGCCGAAACGGTGGAACCCGCCCGCGCCGTGCTGGGCCTGCCCGCCGATCAGAGCTTCCGGCGCGCGGGCTGCTGCCAGCCCCTGCCCGGAGAGCGGATCATCGGCATCACTTATCGCGGGCAGGGCGTGGTGATCCATGCCGCCGATTGCCCCGTTCTGGCCGATTTCGAGGAACAGCCGAACCGCTGGGTCGATCTGCACTGGCATTCGGGGCGCCATCCGGCGGTCTATTCGGCCAGCCTCAAGATCACGATCTCGAACGATGCGGGCGTACTTGGCCATATCTGCACCTTGATCGGACAGCAGAAGGCCAATATTTCCGACCTGAATTTCATGGAACGCAAACCGGATTTCTATTCGCTTGTCGTAGAGGTCGAGTTGCGTGACATGGAGCATCTGCACACCGTGCTGACGGCGCTTGAGGCCGAAAGTGACGTGGCGCAGGTCGAACGCTATCGCGATCTGGCGCGCAAGCCCTGATCGTCGCATGCCCCGCTGGGGGCTGGAAGGACTGGACGTGGTTTTCAAACGGCGCGACCGACGCTCCATACCGACCGTGATGCGGGAGCTGGTCTGGCCGCGCGGCGGATGGACCCGCGCCTTCCATTACGTCAAGCATCGGGTCAACCGCCTGCCCGACCGGCCGCACCGCATCGCGCGGGGGGTGTTTGCCGGGGTCTTCGTATCCTTCACGCCGCTTTTCGGGTTCCATTTCCTCAGCGCGGCGGGGATCGCGCTCATCATGCGCGGCAATGTGCTTGCGGCACTTCTGGCCACGTTCTTCGGCAACCCTATCACCTTCCCGATCATCGCGGTGTTCTCGACCAAGCTCGGGAACTGGATGCTGGGCCAGCGGTTCAATCCGGCCCATGCCGAAACCCTTGGCGCGACCTTCCTGGCTGCGGGGCAGGACCTGAAGCACAACCTGCTTGCGGTCTTTACGCCCGCAACCGCGCATTGGGGCGGGTTGTCGCGCTTTTTCTCCGAGGTCTGGCTTCCCTATCTTGTCGGGGGCATTATCCCCGGCGTGATCGCCGGGCTGATTTGTTATTATTTCTCGTTGCCGATCATCGAAGCCTATCAGCGGCGGCGGCGTAACAAGCTCAAGGCGCGGCTCGAGAAGCTGCGCGCCAAGCTGCATGCCAAACGCGATGACAAACCGGACCGGCAAGCCCCCCGCGATCAGGAAGGTTGAGCGCGAAAGGGTCTTGCCGCAAATATCGTGACAGGGGCTGGACGCACAGCCCGGAAGCCGTGAGGGACCGATGCCGCATACCGCCAATCGCCTGCGACTGGGTGTCAATATCGACCACGTCGCCACGCTGCGCAACGCGCGCGGCGCCAGCTATCCCGACCCCGTGCGCGCCGCGCGCCTGGCCGAAGAGGCCGGGGCCGACGGCATCACCGCGCATCTGCGCGAGGATCGCCGCCATATCCGCGATGCCGATATCGCCGCGCTGATGGCCACCTTGCAGCGCCCGCTGAACTTCGAGATGGCCGCCACCCCCGAGATGCAGGCGATCGCGCTGCAATATCGCCCGCATGCAGTGTGCATCGTGCCCGAAAAGCGCGAAGAGCGCACCACCGAGGGCGGGCTTGACGTTGCCGCGGAAGTTGCGCGGCTGACCGATTTCATCGGTCCGCTCCGCGAGGCGGGCTGCCGGGTGTCGCTGTTCATCAGCCACGATCCGCGCCAGATCGAGGCGAGCGCGCGTGTCGGTGCCGCCGTGATCGAGCTGCATACCGGGCATTATTGCGACCTGCATCACGAAGGCCGCTTCGCCGAGCGCGACACCGAGCTGGAGGCGTTACGCGTGGCGTCGGACTATGCCGCCTCGCTTGAACTCGAGGTGCATGCGGGCCACGGCCTGACCTTCGACACCGTCGGCCCCGTGGCGGCCTTCCCCAAGCTGCGGGAGCTGAACATCGGGCACTTCCTGATTTCCGAGGCAGTATTCATTGGGCTGGAGCCGGCGATCCGCCAGATGCGACACCTGATGGATGCGGCGCGCGGCTGATCCCTCCGGCACGTCTTTCACGAGGTCTGCATGAACTACCTTCGCTATACGATCATCCTGATCGCGGCCACGCTCGGGCTGGCCGTTCTTGGCTATCTGCTTCCTGTCGGCGGAAGCTGGACGGGGATTGTCCCGGTCATGATCGCCGCACTTGTCGAGGGGCACAAATACGCCGAGCAGCGCAGGATGCTGCCGCCGGGGGCCGAACGGCGCCGCTTCGCCATGATCGCGACGGCGATCAATATCGGTATGGCGGCCGTCTACATCGCGGGCATGAGCATGATCGATCCGGGGATTGCGGCGGTGTTCTTTGGGGGGGCCCCGGGGCTGGTTGTGGGGGTGCGGCTGGGCATCCTTCTTGTTGTCTACGCGCTGTCGTGGTTTTTCGTGGAATTGGGAGCCAAGGGTTATCTGCGCGGACAAGAGCGTCTTGCCGCGCGCGGGGCGGGGCGGAAATGATCCTCGGGATCGGCACCGACCTGGCCAATATCGAGCGGATCGCCGCCACGCTGGAGCGGTTCGGCGATCGCTTCCGCCACCGTGTCTTCACCCCCACCGAGATCACCAAGGCCGAACGCCGCGCCGATACGCCGGGCACCTATGCCAAGCGGTGGGCCGCGAAAGAGGCCTGTTCCAAGGCGCTCGGGACCGGGCTCAGGATGGGGATCTCGTGGCGCGACATGGCGGTTTCCAACCTGCGCAGCGGGCAGCCGGTGATGCACCTGACGGGATGGGCCGCAAAGCGGCTGGAGGAGATGACGCCCGAGGGGCACGAGGCCATTGTTCACGTCACATTGACCGACGATCACCCCTGGGCGCAGGCCTTCGTGGTAATCGAGGCACGCAGGCTTCCTTGACTCGGGCGCGCGCGCATCGCAAGGAAGGCGGGATTTCTTCAAGGGAACGGGCAGGATATGGCAGGCAAGGCTGAAAGCGGTATCGTCGAGACGATCAAGACGGTGTTCTGGGCGCTTCTGATCGCCGGGGTGTTTCGCACGCTGTTCTTTCAGCCGTTCTGGATTCCGTCCGGCTCGATGAAGGACACGCTGCTGATCGGCGATTTCCTGTTCGTGAACAAGATGGCCTATGGCTATTCGCGCCATTCCTGCCCCTTCTCGCTTTGCCCGATTCCGGGGCGGATCCTGGAAAGCGATCCCGAACGCGGCGATGTCGCGGTGTTCCGTCATCCCACGCGCGGGGTCGATTTCATCAAGCGCGTGGTGGGCCTGCCGGGCGACACGGTGCAGATGAAGGACGGGGTGTTGCAGATCAATGGCGCGCCGGTCGGGCTTGCCGATGGCGGCACCTTCACCGAGACGAAAGAGCTTCAGGGTCCGCAGGGCCTGATGCCGCGCTGCGCCAACGATCCCGTGGGTCAGGGCGGCCTGTGCGAGAAACCGCGCCAGATCGAAACATTGCCGGGCGGCAAGAGCCACTCGATCATCAATATCTCGGACAGCTGGGTGGCGGATAACACGCCCGTCTTCACGGTTCCCGAAGGCAATTACTTCTTCATGGGCGACAACCGCGACAATTCCGAAGACAGCCGCTTTCCCGCGGCCGCCGGCGGGCTGGGCTTCGTTCCCGCGGAATTCCTGATCGGGCGTGCGGACCGCATCATGTTCTCATCCGCGGGCCGGTCGCTGTTCTTCTTCTGGACATGGCGCGGGGATCGCTTCTTCAAGGCGGTCGAGTGAAGCTGGCCGCGGACATACAGGCGTTCATGAAACGCCTGGGGCATGAGTTCGCGCGCCCCGAACTTCTGTTGCGCGCGCTGACGCATGCCTCGATCTCGACGCCCACGCGGCCCGACAACCAGCGGCTGGAATTCCTGGGCGACCGCGTTCTCGGCCTCGTGATGGCCGATGTCTTGCTGGCTGCCGATCGCGGCGCGACCGAGGGGCAGTTGGCCCCGCGGTTCAACGCGCTCGTGCGCAAGGAGACCTGTGCCGATGTCGCGCGCCAGATCGACCTTGGCGCGGTGCTCAAGCTTGGCCGGTCCGAGATGATGACGGGCGGTCGCCGCAAGGAGGCACTTCTGGGCGATGCGATGGAGGCGGTGATTGCCGCCGTCTATCTTGACAGCGGCCTCGAGGTGGCGCGCGCGCTGGTGCTGCGGCTTTGGGGCGCGCGGATCGACGGCGTGGCCGAGGATGCGCGCGACGCCAAGACCGCCTTGCAGGAATGGGCGCAGGCCCGCGGCCTTCCGCCGCCGAAATATGTGACCGTCGCGCGCGATGGCCCCGATCACGCGCCGGTCTTCACGATCGAGGCGCAACTGATCTCGGGCGAGGCCGAGCGGGCAAGTGCGGGGGCCAAGCGGCAGGCCGAACAGGCCGCCGCGAAGGCACTTCTGATCCGGATGGAGACACAGGATGACTGACAGGACTCATGCCGGTTTCGTGGCCCTGATCGGAGAGCCGAATGCCGGGAAATCCACCCTGCTGAACCGCATGGTGGGCGCCAAGGTGTCGATCGTCACGCATAAGGTGCAGACCACGCGGGCACGCATTCGCGGGGTCTGCGTGGCGGGCGATGCGCAGATCGTCTTCGTCGATACGCCCGGCCTGTTCCGGCCGCGCCGCCGGCTGGACCGGGCGATGGTTGCCGCCGCATGGGGGGGCGCGGCGGATGCCGATATCATCGTGCTTCTGGTCGAGGCGCATCGCGGCCTGACCGACGGGGTGCAGGCGATCATCGAGGCGCTGAAGGAACGCGTGGGCGGCCGCCCCGTCGCGCTTGCGATCAACAAGATCGACCGGGTGAAGGCCGAAACCCTGCTGGCGCTGGCCGAAACGCTGAATGCCGCCTATCCCTTCGCCAAGACCTTCATGATCTCGGCCGAGAAGGGCTATGGCGTGGACGACCTGCGCGAATGGCTGGCCGCGAACCTGCCCGAGGGGCCGTGGTTCTACCCCGAGGACCAGATCGCCGATCTGCCGCTGCGCGTGATCGCCGCCGAGGTCACGCGCGAAAAGCTGACTCTGCGGCTGCATGAGGAACTGCCCTATCAGCTGACCGTCGAGACCGAGAAATGGGAGGATCGCAAGGACGGTTCCACCCGGATCGACCAGGTGATCTATGTCGCGCGCGACGGTCACAAGGGCATCCTTCTTGGCAAGGGCGGCGAGACGATCAAGGCGATCTCCAAGGCCGCGCGCGAGGATCTGGCCGAATTCCTCGACCGGCCGGTGCATCTGTTCCTTCAGGTCAAGGTGCGGCCCAACTGGCTGGAAGAGGCCGAGCGTTATTCCGAGATGGGGCTCGATTTCAAGGACGGCGAATAGGATGGCGGCGCGGCTCGCCTCGGATGTCTGGGTGCGCGCCTATCTCAAGCGGCTGGAGATGAACTTCATCCCCGCCTATGTCACCGCGCATGGCCATGCCGAGGCCGGCGCCGTTCTGGTGAAATGCGCCACGCTGGACGGGCGCGCCAAGGCCTGGCAGCGCAGCTTCGACCTGATGACGGGCGCGCGCGCCTGGGTGGTTCTGGCCGAGGGGGCCGAGGTCGAGATCGACGCCGCCATCGCCCGCCAACGCAGCTTCGATCCCGACCTCTGGGTGATCGAGATCGAAAGCCGCGAGGGCCGCACCCTTCTGGACGAGGACGGCCTGTCCGACTGACGGCTTTTCCTTTCCCGGCCGCGCATTTATCTTTCCGATACCGGGCCCCCGCCCGGCCGGGCAAGGAAGGAGCGCAAGATGCAGTGGCGCGACGAGGGCACGATCCTGTCGGTGCGCCCGCATGGCGAAACCTCTGCCATCGTCGAGGTCTTTACCGCCGGGCATGGCCGCCATCTGGGGGTGGTGCGCGGGGGCGCCTCGCGCCGGCAGGCGGCCGTGTTGCAACCCGGCAGCCGCGTGGCGATGGACTGGCGCGCAAGGCTGGACGAGCATATCGGCGCCGCCGTGATCGAGCCTCTGGCCAGCCGCGCGGGTGTCCTGTCGGACCGGATGGCGCTTCTGGGGCTGAACGCGGTCTGCTCGATCCTGTCCTTTTCGCTGCCCGAGCGCGAACCCCATCCCGCGCTTTTCGCCATGACCGAGCCGCTTTTCGACGCGTTCGGCGCGGCGCAGGAGGGCTGGCCGCTGGCCTATCTTCGGTGGGAGCTTGGCGTTCTGGAAGAGCTGGGCTACGGGCTGGACCTGACAAGCTGTGCCGCGACGGGCACGCGCGAGGATCTGGCCTATGTCAGCCCGCGTTCGGGCCGCGCGGTCAGCCAGGCGGGCGCGGGCGACTGGGCGGCGCGGCTTTTGCCGTTGCCCGCCTGCCTTCTGGGGCAGGGGCCTGCAACGCCGGACGAGCTGCGGCAGGGGCTGGTGCTGACAGGTTATTTCCTGGAACACCACCTGGCGCCCGATCTGGGCACCCGCCCGCTTCCCGAGGCGCGGGCGCGGCTTGTGGCCGCGCTGGAGCGTCTGGCCCCGCCGGCCGGCTGACGGGCGGGGCGGGCGCTGTGCGCCCCTAGCCCAGCAGGCGCCGCGCGATGACCTGGGCCTGGATCTCGGCCGCGCCCTCGAAGATGTTGAGGATGCGCGCGTCGCACAGGATCCGGCTGATCTTGTATTCCAGCGCGAAACCATTGCCGCCATGGATCTGCAAGGCGTTGTCGGCACAGGCCCATGCCACGCGCGCGCCCAGAAGCTTGGCCATCCCGGCCTCAAGGTCGCAGCGGTGGCCGTGGTCCTTTTCCCATGCGCTGAAATAGGTCAGCTGGCGCGCGATCATGATCTCGACCGCCATCATGGCAAGCTTGCCCGAAACGCGCGGGAACTCGATCAGCGACTTGCCGAACTGCTTGCGGTCGATGGCATATTGCATGCCGATCTCGCAGGCGGCCTGCGCCACGCCAACGGCGCGGGCGGCGGTCTGGATGCGGGCGGATTCGAAGGTTTCCATCAACTGCTTGAAGCCCTTGCCCTCTTCGCCGCCCAGAAGGTTCTCGCCCTTCACGCGGAAGCCGTCGAAGCCCAGCTCGTATTCCTTCATGCCGCGATAGCCCAGAACCTCGATCTCGCCGCCGGTCATGCCGGGGGTGGGGAAGGGGTTGTCGTCGGTGCCGGGCGTCTTTTCGGCCAGGAACATCGACAGGCCGCGATAATCGGTGCTGCCGGGGTCGGTGCGGGCCAGAAGCGTCATCACATGGGTGCGCTGCGCATGGGTGATCCAGGTCTTGTTGCCGGTCACGACCCAATCGTCGCCCTCTTTCACCGCGCGGGTGCGCAACGAGCCGAGGTCCGAGCCGGTGTTCGGCTCGGTGAAGACCGCCGTCGACAGGATCTCACCCGAGGCGAGGCCGGGCAGCCATTTCGCCTTCTGCGCCTCGGTGCCGCCGCACAGGATCAGTTCCGCCGCAATCTCGGAGCGGGTGCCAAGCGAGCCCACGCCGATATAGCCGCGCGAAAGTTCCTCGGTGACGACGGCCATCGAGGCCTTGGACAGGCCCAGTCCGCCATATTCCTCGGGGATGGTCAGGCCGAAGACACCCAGTTCGGCCAGTTCCTCGATGATCTCCATCGGGATCAGTTCGTCCTTGAGGTGCCATTCATGGGCGTTGGGGATCACGCGTTCCTCGGCATAGCGGTGGAACTGGTCGCGGATCATCTCGAGGTCTTCGTCGAGGCCAGAGGCGCCGAACAGCGCGCGGCCGTGGTTGTCCTGCATCAGGCGCACCAGTTCGCTGCGGGCCTGCGGGGTGTTGCCGCTGGCCATGAGCTGCGCGGCCGCGGGGCCGGGCGTCCAGGAAAGCCCCAGATCCGACAGGCGCGCGACCTCGCCCTGGCTCATGGGGATGCCGCCAGCGATCTGGTTGAGGTATTCGCCAAAGCCGATTTGCAGGATCAGCTGCTCCATCGGGCCAAGGGCGCCGTTTTCGGCCACGCGCACCGCCCAGCCACGCAACTGCACCAGCGCTTCCTTGTAGGTCGTCAGCCAGGACAGCGTATGCGCGGCGAACTGATCGGCCTCAAGCGCCGCGCCAGAGATCTTTCCGTCAACGCTTACACGGGCGCGCAGGGCTTCGGTCGCCTCGGCGGTCAGGGCGGCAACCTCGGGAAGGGCCGCTTCGGTCAGCGACATCAGCTCGGTCAGAACAGCGATTTTCGGCATATCGGCCCCATCATGCGCCATGAGTCGTTTCCTTTTCTGCAAGTGCATCATGCTTAGGGTATTTCGCAGGTGCAGCGCAATTAAAATTCATATTATGCGCCCGCAAAGACGGAATCTGTCGCAGCGGATTCCGGGTGCGGGGGCCGCGGCGTCACGCTAGAACAGGCGCGCAATCAGGATGGGACCGCGCATGTTCACGCTCGAGATCTGGCAACTGGCCCTTGCGTTCGGGGTGACGCTGTTTGCGGGCTTCGTGAAAGGGGCGGTCGGCTTTGCCATGCCGATGATCATGCTTTCGGCCTTCGGCTCGTTCCTTCCGCCCGAGACGGCGCTTGCGCTGTTGATCGTGCCGACGCTGGTCACCAATCTTGCGCAGGCCTTCCGGCAAGGGATGCGCGCGGCATGGGATTCGACGCTGAAATACCGGCTGCATATCGCGATGCTGGTGATCTTCATCCCGATCAGCGCGGCGTTCGTGCGGGTCATTCCCCAGCCGTTGATGCTGCTGTTGCTGGGCGGGCCGATCATCTGGTTCGCCGCCGTCCAGCTGATGGGCCGGTCGCTTGCCATCCGGATCGAGCATCGCCGCCGCGCCGAGGCCGGGCTGGGGATCGTTGGCGGGCTTTACGGTGGGATCTCGGGAATATGGGGGCCGCCGCTGATCGTGTTCCTGCTGTCGACCGGGGCGGGCAAGCAAGAGACGATCCGGGTGCAGGGCGTCGTCTTCCTGATCGGTGCGGTCGTGCTGATGGTGTCGCATCTGTTCTCGGGCGTTCTGAACGCGCAGACGCTGCCCTTGTCGGTGCTGATGGTGATCCCGGCGGTGATCGGATTATGGGCCGGCTTTGCCGCGCAGGACCGGCTGGACCCGGTGCGGTTCCGGCGCTGGACGCTGGTCTTGCTGCTTCTGACGGGCCTCAACCTGGTGCGCCGCGCGTTCTGAGGCGCAGCCGCAGCCGGGTCAGGCGGCCACCGGGCCACGGGCCTGCGCGCGCATCGCGGTCAGGGTGCGGGCCTCGTATTCATGCAGGACACGCCGGGGTGGGGCCGCGTGGCACGGCAAGGTTCCCGCCGCCGCCAGATCCGCCAGAACGCCGTTTGCCGCAAGCGCGGGGCGCAGGGCCATGCCGCCGGGATCGAGCGATTCGATCAGGCATCCATCGGCGATCAGCAGGTGGTGATCGGTCAGCAGAATCCCGTGCCAGTTCAGGGCTGCGGGCCGGTCCGGCTGCAACGCCGTGCAGCCATCGACAA
>CALMEG010000309.1 GCA_937863185.1 uncultured Paracoccaceae bacterium
AATATCCGCTCAATCAATCAGTCAGCCCCACAGCCAGCCCCACAGCAGGGGCGCAATTCACGGCGTCGTCGTGCGACACATGGCAACGCGGTGATGGCGAAGGTATTGCGATTGTTGGGCTATTTTGAGGCGTCAGGCAACCGCCTGCGACGTCTGGTAGCGTCCCCCCCTCGCCACCACCGATCTCCCCCAACATGGCGCCGAAACCGCGGATGCGTTCAGGGAATGGGGTGGCAGGATATTCAATCCTTGTCCCCCGCAGCCCCCCGGAGACGGTTTCGAGAACACGCCGCATAAAGCCGCTTGATAAGCGCGCCCGGCAGGCCGGGTTTCCTGCCGCCGGACGCCAATCGGCGGACGCCCGCGGCGTCATCGAGCGTGGCGCCCAGTTTTTCCAGAAATTCGTTATAGAATTCGGGGACGTAGTGAACGTAGCCCGGCCCCCAGGGATGGCCTGCCCAACCTATGATCCTATCATGGGACACCGTGATGGGACGGCATTCCGGAACGATCTCCAAGAAGGCCTTGTCGAGCGCCGCCCAGGCCTCGTTGAAGCGCGACATCCTGTATTTTTCCTCTGGTCAGTCCGGCCTCGCCGACCTCATCGGATGCGGCTCTGGCGCAGTTCAGGATTATGATCGCCTCGGGATTCGCGCGCCTTATGATCTTGATGACGTGTTTCAATGACTTGCGGTAGACCGGCAGATAGGCGCGGATATTGTCGGTCGGCTTGTGGTCCTTGATGCCCTTGAAATTCTGTTCGAACCGGGAACTGCCGATCTGCCAGACATTATGCGTGACGCGCGTATCGAGGATTTCGGAATACCCGAACCTGACATCCGCAAAATTGTCAAAGATTACGATGCCTTCCTTTGATTCCCGATAACGCGACAGAAAGTTCTTGCTGCAATCATTCAGGACCGTGGTCCTGCTCCAGTCGTTCAGTTCCGAGATCTGGTCTTCAATCCCCGATAGCGGCGGGGCGGCCGAGCTGACGATGGAGCTTTGATTCTGTAGCAGGGTAACGGTGTATCGGTCTTTGTAATCCGCGTTGAACTGCGTGTTGAAGTTGTCCCTTGATACGCAAGATCCGTGTATCGCAACCCGATGCAAGCCCATGCTCATGCCTTCCCTGTGGTGGCTTAGTCTGCGTCCGGTTCGAGGCCGGGTCAAACCGGATTCCGCGCCCCGGATGGCGGAAATCGTGCCGGCCGGGCGCCGCGTCCTCGCCGCCTTTTGCCGCCCGGCGGATGCCGGTCTTTGCCGGCCCGGCGCATTGCCTGTTGACCCAGGGTCATGAGGCGGGTCCAATGAAAGGGTTGTTTCTGTCGGTCCTGTCGCGGGAACTTCTAAAAATATCAAAATAAAACAATAGCTTTTCCAACACAGGGGGACATCATGTCTGCAAAGATCGTTGTTGGGCTGGATGGAAGCGGCGCGGGATCGCGCGCGGTTTCCTATGCCGAAAAGGTAGCCCGGCTTATCGGAAACTGCGAGATAATCCTCGTCTATGTGATCGAATGGTCACCCTATTCCTTTCAGACCGCGGAAGAAAACGCGCAGCGCCACAAGCGCCGGGAAGAAGAGATCAAGACCGCAATGGAGCGCGTCGTGTCCCCGGCGGTCGATGCATTGAAGAAGGACGGTGTCGAAGCATCGGGCGAGGTTCGCCACGGCGATGTCGCCGATCTTCTCAATACCATCGCGGTCGAGCGCGGCGCCGATCAGATCATCGTCGCACGCACCTCGGAAGGGGGCATCAAGCGCCGGATCTTCGGATCCTCCACCGCCAATCTCGTGATGCATGCAAGCGTGCCCGTCACGGTCGTCGGCTGAAGGAGAGAACAGATGAAACACGCATTTTTTCCCGCAGCCCTCATCTTGCTTGCCGGTGCCGCCACGTCGGCGGCCGCACAGGAAAGCAGAACCATCGATGAGGCCGTGAACGAGGTTTTCGCCACCGTGACGGGCCCGTTCGTCAGCCTGATCTTCGCGCCGCTTCCGGGCACGGCGTTCCCGTGGATCGTGATGTGGCTGGTGGTGGCCGCCTCGATCTTCACGATCTATTTCGGCTTCATCCAGTTCAGGGCCTTCAAACACGCGATCGAGCTGGTCCGGGGCGACTATTCGGACCCCAATGACGCAGGCGAGGTCAGCCATTTCCAGGCCCTTGCGACGGCGCTTTCGGGCACGGTCGGGCTTGGCAATATCGCGGGGGTCGCGGTCGCTGTCGGGATCGGCGGGCCGGGGGCCACGTTCTGGATGATCCTGGCGGGCCTGCTTGGCATGGCCTCCAAGTTCACCGAGTGCACGCTGGGGGTGAAATACCGCAACGAGTATCCCGATGGCAGCGTGTCGGGCGGCCCGATGTATTACATCTTCAAGGGCTTTGCCGAGCGCGGGATGCCGGGCGGCAGGTTCATGGCGGCGCTCTTTGCGGTGTTCTGCATCCTCGGGTCTTTGGGCGGGGGCAACATGTTCCAGGCCAACCAGGCGCATGCCCAGATTTCGGGCATCTTCGGCAGCTATCCGGGCTGGATCACCGGGCTGTTGTTCGCCGCGCTGGTCTTTGCGGTCATCGTGGGCGGGATCAAGTCGATCGCGCGCGTGACCGAGAAGGTCGTGCCCTTCATGGGCATCCTTTACGTCGGTGCCGCGGTGATCATCCTGCTGGTCAATTTCGACAGGATCGGCTGGGCGTTCGGGCAGATCTTCGACGGGGCCTTTACCGGGGCCGGTGTCGCGGGGGGCATGGTCGGTGCGCTGATCCAGGGCTTTAAGCGGGCCGCCTTCTCGAACGAGGCGGGCGTGGGTTCGGCCGCCATCGCCCATTCGGCGGTGCGCGCCAAGGAGCCGATCACCGAGGGCTTCGTGTCGCTTCTGGAGCCGTTCATCGACACGGTGGTGATCTGCACGATGACCGCGCTGGTCATCACCATCTCGGGCCATCTGATGGTCGACCCGGCCACGGGCGATTACATCGTGAACGGAGGTTCGATCCAGACGGTGGGCGATGTCTCGGGGGTGGCGCTGACCTCGGCGGCCTTTGCCACGGGGTTCGGCTGGTTCCCCTATGTGCTGGCGGTCGCGGTGATCCTGTTCGCCTTCTCGACGATGATCTCGTGGTCTTATTATGGGCTCAAGGCCTGGACCTACCTGTTCGGCGAGGGCAAGACGACCGAACTGACCTTCAAGATCCTCTTTTGCGTCTTCGTCGTGATCGGGGCGGCGGCAAGCCTTGGCCCGGTGATCGACTTTTCGGATGCGGCGATCTTTGCGATGGCGGTGGTCAATATCGCGGCGCTTTATGTGCTCATGCCCATCGTCCGGGCCGAGCTGGCCTCTTACCGCGCGCGGCTGAAATCCGGCGAGATCCGGAAATTCGTCAGCAGGTAAGCGGATCTGCGGGCGGTCCGGCGGTGCCGGGCCGTCTGTTCCGGGGGGCGTTCCTGCATGCCCCGGCCCCCTTCCTTCCGAGGCGGGGCTGTGGCAGGGTCTGCCCGACACTGGAATGCGGAGTTGACGATGAAGAAACTGCCCCTGGGCCGGAGCGGGATTTCCGTTTCGGCGATCTGCCTTGGTTCGATGACATGGGGCACACAGAATTCCGAGGCCGAGGGCCATGCGCAGATCGACCGGGCGCTGGAGAGGGGCGTGGATTTCATCGACACGGCCGAGATGTATCCGGTCAATCCCGTCAGCGCCGAGACCATCGGGCGCACCGAAGAGATCATCGGAACCTGGTTTGCATCAAGCGGGCGGCGCGATGATGTCGTGCTGGCCACCAAGGTCTCGGGCGAGGGTCTGAAGGCGGTGCGGGGCGGCGCGCCGATTTCGCCCGAGACCATCCGCGCCTCGGTCGAGGGGGCGCTGCGCCGGTTGCAGACCGACCATATCGACCTGATCCAATTCCACTGGCCGAACCGTGGCAGCTATCATTTCCGCCAGATCTGGGGGTTCGATGCCTCGGGGCAGGACCGGGCGGCCACGCTTGCCGACATGACCGCCTGCCTTGAAACGCTGGGGGCGTTGCAGGCCGAGGGCAAGATCCGGCATTTCGGTCTGTCGAATGAATCGGCCTGGGGCATGGCGCAGTGGTTGCGCCTGGCCGAACAGGGGCACGGGCCGCGCGCGGTGGCGATCCAGAACGAATATTCGCTGCTGTGCCGCTACTATGACGGCGATCTGGCCGAGCTTGGCGTGAACGAGGACGTGACCCTGCTGGCCTATTCGCCGCTGGCCGCCGGATTGCTGAGCGGCAAATATGCCAACGGGGCGGTGCCGCCGGGCTCGCGCCGGTCTTTGGTGCCGGAACTGGGGGGGCGGGTGAACGCGCGCACCTGGGCCGCGACCGAGGCCTATACCGCGATTGCCGCCGAGGCCGGGCTTGATCCCGTGACGATGGCGGTGGCCTGGGTGATGTCGCGGCCCTTCCCGGTGATCCCGATCGTGGGCGCCACGTCGGTCGAACAGCTTGACCGTTCGCTGGATGCGGCGGATCTTGTGCTTGATGAGGCGGTTTCCAAGGCGATCCTGCGCGCCTATCGTGCCCATTCCATGCCGTTCTGAGGAGGTATGATGCCGCGTCTTGTCATCAGTTGTGTCCTTCTTGGCCTTGTTCTGGCCGGATGTATTCCGGGGCGGGAACCGCCCGCCGCCCCGCTTCCCCCGGTCGGCGAGGCGCGCGTCGCGCTGGAGCGCGCGGCCTGCGAAAAGCGCGGAGGAGAGTTTCGCAAGGCCGGCGCGGGCGGCTGGGTCTGCCTGATGCGGCTGCCCGATGCGGATAAAAGCTGCCGGACGGGGGCGGATTGCGCGGGCGTGTGCCTTGCCCGTTCGATGACCTGCGCGCCGGTCAAGCCACTTCTTGGATGCAACGAGGTCATCACCTCTTCCGGTCTGCGGGTGCGCGAATGCGTGGAGTGATGCGGGCTGCGGCCCTGACCGCTCTAATGCTTCTCGCCGCGTGCGCGTCCCCAGATCGCGGGGCGGGGCGGCGTGACCCCGCGGCGCGGATTTCCTCGGCGGCGCTGTTCGATGCGGCCCGGTTCGCGGGGCGTTGGCATGTGGTGCAAAGCCATGCGGCGGGATGCGCGGGTGCGGTGCAGGACTGGCGGATGGAAGACGTCGGCAGCTACAGCCTGTCGGGCACGGATTGCGCGGGCCCGGCGCCTGCCGCCCTTGCCGGCCGCGCGGTCGTGACCGGGCCCGGTGGGCGGATCACGGCGCAAAGCGCGTTTGCGCGCCAGCCGGTCTATGTGCTTTGGGTCGACGAAGGCTACCGTATCGCGGCGCTTGGCACGCCCTCGGGCGAGTGGGGGATGGTGCTGTCGCGTAGCCCCGCGCCGCGCCCCGACCTGATGCGCGCGGCGCAAGAGGTTCTGGCCTTCAACGGCTACGATCCTGCCCGTTTCGCCCCCCGGTAGCGCGCTGTCATGACGCTCTGGATCTGGATCACGCTTGGCGCGGCCGCAATGCAGACGGTGCGCTTCATGCTGCAAAAACAGCTCAAGGGTGTCGGGCTGTCGACCGGGGGGGCCACGTTTTCGCGGTTCGTCTTTGCCGCGCCGCTTGCGGCCATGGCCGCGGCGCTGCTGCTGGCGCGCACGCCCGAAGTGATGCCAGGATTCACGGCGCGCTTCTGGCTTTTTGCGGGTTTCGGCGGCGGGGCGCAGGTTGCCGCCACCTTCCTGACCGTGGCGCTGTTCAGCCTGCGCAATTTCGCCGTTGGGGTTGCCTTCACGAAGACCGAGACGGTT
>CALMEG010000310.1 GCA_937863185.1 uncultured Paracoccaceae bacterium
ACCCCCCCTGCCCTGCAGCTGGGCGCCCTGCCGCCTGTTTTTTTCTCCCCCGCCCGCCGCGCCGGAGGGGCCCGCCACTGAGCGCGCCCTTGCCCATTACGCCCCCGGCGTGACATGGTGCGCCATGCGGTTTCTTGCGGTTCTGACAGTCAAGAATGAAGGCGCCTTTCTGCTGGAATGGCTGGCCCATCACCTTGCGGTGGGGTTCACGGATTTCCTTGTCTTTTCCAACGATTGCGACGACGGCACCGACCGGATGCTGGACCGGCTGGCGCAAACCGGGCGCATCGTGCACATCCCCAATCCCGGCCCATGGCCGCGCGGCCCGCAATGGGCGGCGCTGAAGCTGGCCGCAAAGCACCCTGCCCTGCGCGCCGCCGACTGGGCGATCAGCCTCGACATCGACGAATTCGTGAACATCCATGCCGGCGCGGGCCGGCTGGACGACCTTCTGGCCGCCCTGCCAAAGGCCGACGCGATCCCGCTGACCTGGCGGCTGTTCGGGAATTGCGGCGTGGTCGGGTTCACCGATACGCCCGTCACCGCCTGCTTTCCCGGCGCGGCGCCCGCGCGGATGCTCTGGCCGTGGCGGGCGGTGATGTTCAAGACGCTGTTTCGCAACAACGGACGTTACCGCAAACTGGGTGTCCATCGCCCGCGCAATCCTGACCCGGACCATCCCGGCGCACCGCGCTGGTTCGACGGTTCGGGACGCGAACTGCCTGCCGCCTTCCTTAACGGCCGGGTCTTTTCCGTGCCGGGGCAGGACAATTACCGCTTTGCGCAGATCAACCACTACGCGCTTGGCGCGATGGAAAGCTATGTGCTGAAATGCGATCGCGGGCGGGCCAACCGCGATGCCTCGGCCTTCGATCTGTCCTATTGGGTCGAGCGGAACTTCTGCTCCGAGCTGGACGCGACGATCCGCCGCTACGATGAGGCCACGGCCCAGGGGCTGGCGGAGCTGCACGCCGACCCGGTGCTTGGCCCCCTGCACACCGCCGCCGTGGCCTGGCGTCACGACAGGTTCGCGCGGCTGATGCTGGAAGAACCATTCCGCGCGCTTTTCGGCCGCCTGATGCTGACCCCGCCAAGCCAGCCGCTGTCGGCGGAGGGGGCCGCGCGGATGACCGAGCTGGGCCTGCGTGCCCGTGAAGCCACACAGGAAACAAATTGAGCCAGACCTGACAATTGTCAGGCGGTTCGGAGACAGTCCACGCATAAAACCAGACAACATCGAATTTTTGCCCTGTTTGCAGGCAGATAAGAAGTTAAACCGCCGGTCAGGCCCCGACCCGGTGGACATGAGGTTGGTTATTTCAGGAAAGACCGGGACCAAAATGCGCGAATATAACGATGCCGAATGGAATGACCGGCTGCGAGAGATCGGTAACAAAGCCGGTTTTCATACGCCGCTCGGCACATCTCACCGCGCGATATTTGCCGAGCGCGGCCCCGTGCTTCTGGTCAGCTTCGAATTGCGCGCCGACATCCGCACGCGGCGGCACGACCAGATCCCGCTGGGATATTCCGTCGCGCAGGGCGAAGGCGTCTCCAGCCTTACGCTGATCGCCGACGAGGTCAGCTGGTTCCGCACCCCCGAGGTCTTTGCCTTCTTCGACCGCCTCGTGGACGAAGGGTTCTACGATGATTTCGAGCGCGTGATCTTTTTCGGCGAAGGTTCGTGCGGCTATGCGGCGGCGGCCTTTTCCGTCACCGCACCGGGCTGCACAGTGATCGCCTTGCAACCGCAGGCGACGCTTGATCCGCGTCTGGCGGGCTGGGACACGCGCTTTCGTGACATGCGCCGCATCGACTTTACCAGCCGCTACGGCTTTGCCCCCGAGATGATTGAGGGGGCCGAAACCGCCTTTATCCTGTTCGATCCAGATCTGCCTTTCGATGCGATGCACGCCGCGCTGTTCTACCGCACGCATGTCACGCTGCTGCCCTGCCGCCATCTTGGCGAACCGGCAACCGCCGTTCTGGCCGAGATGGGCATTCTGGAACCGATCCTTGCCGATGCCTGCGCCGGGCGGTTCGACGCGCTCGCCTTCTGGCGCCATTACCGCACGCGCCGCAACCTGCCGCGCTATCTGCGCGCGCTGTCTGCCCGGCTGGAAGAGGCACAGCGCCCGTTGCTAAACGCGCTTTTGTGCCGCAACGTCGCTGAACGGCTGAACGCGCCGCGTTTCCGCGCCCGGCTGACGCAACTTGAGCAGAAATTGCAGGAATTCGGGACAGTCCTGCCCCCGTCACGCCCGCGCGCCTGACGCAATCAGGCGTTCGAGGCGGGCGGTTCGCTTTCGTCATCCTCGGGATGCAGATGCGACACATGGTGATGCACCGAGCGCCGCCCATGGCCTGCCGTCGACCCCGTGGGCGCAAACATCGGCGCGGGATTGAAGGCGCGTGTCACCTGACGCAGCCGCAGCCCCAGGGCCCGCAGCGACTCGAGCAGGCTCGCATCCGCCCTGACAAGAAGGCAATCCTCCTCGATCTGGCAGGGCGCATGGAATTGCCCTACGCAAAGCGCTGCGAGGACAAGATCCCCGCGAACTTCGGTCAGGCTTCTGGGTTCGGCATCGCTGGACATGGCCTCTCCTTCCCGGCCCGACTGACGGACCATCGGTCAGAGTATCGGCGCCCCGCAATCGCGGGGCAAGCGATAAGGTGCCGCAGGTTCAGGCGTAAAGGCGGTCGCGGAAGACATGCAGCACGATCTGGTCGCGGCGGATACCCTGCTTTGCCAATTCCTCGTCGCTCATCGCCTCAAGGCGCGCGATCTCGCCGGTGCGGCAGCGACGCTCGAAATAGGCATTGATGAAGCGGGTGATCGCCTCGGTGTTCAGGCCTATGGCCTTGAAGAAGCTTTGTTCGCGCGGTGCGACAGCGGACGTATGTGCCATTTGGAAACCCCTGATGGATTAGGACAGGACAGTTTCCCCCCTGCGACAGGGAATAGTATGGCATTCCTGCCGCAACAATCGACATTTCCGCAACGCCGCCATGCAGCAAATGCACGGCCCACCAAACGTCCCTCAGCAGGCAAAAGCGCGCGCGCGGACCTCGTAGACATCGGCGCCGGGTTCGACACGATCGAACACGACGCGGTTGGCGCCGTCCTGACGCGCCTGCTCCAGCACCTTGTTGCGCGCATAGCGCAGCCCCTGTTCGGCCAGAACCGGGCCATAGACGCCGGGCTCCATCGAGATATGCGAAACCAGCCGGCATGCGGCCACCTCGCCTTCCTCGACTGCCAGGACGCCGCCCACCCCGGTAAAGCCGGGATCGTTGCAGCCGGTCACGCCAAGCAAGGGAAATAGCAATATGTAGCGGCGCATCTGACGGCCTTTCTCTGATCGGGTCACGGGCTGGTCAGAGGTTGCCCCCGCCGACCGCACATCGCAAGCCCCGCAAATCCGCGCGGGCGCAAATCCGCCTCTGGATTCGGGACCAGAGCCGGTGTAGGCCAATAGCCATGACCCAGATCACCCTCCGCCGCCCCGACGACTGGCACCTGCACCTGCGCGACGGCGCGATGCTGCAAGGCGTACTGCCCGAAACCACGCGCCATTTCGCCCGCGCCATCGTGATGCCGAACCTGGTGCCGCCCGTGGTGACCGCCGCCGAGGCCGAGGCCTATCGGGACCGCATCCGCGCCGCCCTGCCCGAAGGCAGAACTGCCGGGCGCCGGAGGACGCCCTACCGCACGCAAGAGCCCGCCCCCGCCGACGTCGCGGCCGCCGCCGCCTCGGGGCTTGTGAAGGCGGTGAAACTTTATCCCGCGGGTGCCACGACCAATTCCGCCTCGGGCGTGCGCGATTTCGACAAGGTGCGTGCGGTGCTGGAAACCATGGCCGAAATCGGCCTGCCGCTTTGCGTGCATGGCGAGGTGACGACGCCCGAGGTCGACATCTTCGACCGCGAGGCCGTCTTCATCGACACCGTGCTCGACCCGCTGCGCCGCGCAACGCCGGGGCTGCGCGTGGTCATGGAACATATCACCACCCGCGACGGGGTGGACTACGCCCGCAGCCAGGGCGACGATCTGGGCGCGACGATCACCACCCACCACCTGATCATCAACCGCAACCACATTCTCGTGGGCGGGATCAAGCCGCATTACTACTGCCTGCCCGTGGCCAAACGCGAGACCCACCGCCTGGCCCTGCGCGAGGCCGCGACCAGCGGCGATGCGCGCTTTTTCCTCGGCACCGACAGCGCCCCCCATGCCGACCACCTGAAGGAACATGCCTGCGGCTGCGCGGGCTGCTTCACCGCAACCAATACGATGCAGCTGCCGGCCCATGTCTTTGCCGAGGAAGGGGCGCTCGACCGGCTGGGCGCATTTGCCAGCCTGAACCGCCCCGCGTT
>CALMEG010000311.1 GCA_937863185.1 uncultured Paracoccaceae bacterium
CCTTCCCCTTGCTCAACAACCGGGCCAGAAGCCCCGGCGCCGGCGGCACCCGCGCGGGGTGTTCAGGGGGGCAGGCCCGGCCCCGCCCCGCCCGCATCGGCGGCCACGCTGTCGATCGGCTGCGCCGCGCGGGCCAGCAGCTTCAGCGTCTCGCCCTCCAGATTGGCCTCGACCGTCAGAACCACGGCCATGCCGGGTTCAAGGAACTGGCGCGCGGCCTCCAGCGTATCGGAAAAGACCGTCACCTCGTAAAGCCCGGTCGGGTCCGACAGCGACACGAAGGCGAAGCGGTTGCCCTTGGCCGATTTCTTTTCCTGCCGGGCCGAGACATTGCCCGCGATCTTTGCAACCAGCGGCCCGCCCTCGGCGCGTGCGGTGATCTCGGCCAGCGTCATCACCTGCTTGCGCTTCAGCGCCGGCATGTAATCGTCCAGCGGGTGGCCCGACAGGTAGAACCCCACGGCGCGGTGCTCTTCGGCCAGCCGCTCGGCGGGCAGCCAGTCGTCGGTATCGGCCAGACGCGGCGGGGGCAGATCCTCGCCCGCCTCGCCAAACAGCGAAACCTGGGAACTGGCCTTGGCCTCGGCCACCGCCGCCGACCATGCCGACAGCGCATCGAGACTGTCGAAGACGCGCTTGCGGTTGGGATCGAGCTGGTCGAAGGCGCCCGCACGCGCCAGCATCTCCAGCGGCCGCTTGCCGATACGCTTGAGGTCGCAGCGCCGGGCAAAATCCACCAGATCGGCAAACGGCGCCTCGCCCCGCCCCTCGACGATCAGGCGCATCGCCTCCACGCCCACGTTCTTCAGCGCACCAAGCGCATAGACCACGCGCCCCGCGGCCACCGTGAAGGTGGCAAGGCTGCGGTTGACGCAGGGCGGAACCGTCTCGATCTCCAGCCGGTCGACCTCGCGCTTGTAGACGGCCAGCTTGTCGGTCAGGTGGATATCGCAGTTCATCACCGCGGCCATGAACTCCACCGGGTGGTTCGCCTTCAGCCATGCCGTCTGATAGCTGACCACGGCATAGGCCGCCGCATGCGATTTGTTGAAGCCGTAATTGGCGAACTTCTCAAGCAGGTCAAAGACCTCGCCGGCCTTCTTGCCGTCGATCCCGTGGGTGGCCTTGGCGCCCTCGATGAATTTCGGGCGCTCCTTGGCCATCTCTTCGGCGATCTTCTTGCCCATGGCGCGGCGCAGAAGGTCGGCGCCGCCAAGGCTGTAGCCCGCCATGACCTGCGCAATCTGCATCACCTGTTCCTGATAGACGATGATGCCCTGCGTCTCGGCCAGGATATGGTCGATCGTGGGGTGGATCGAGGTGATCTCGCGCAGGCCGTTCTTGACCTCGCAATAGGTGGGGATGTTCTCCATCGGGCCGGGGCGGTAAAGCGCCACCAGCGCCACGATATCCTCGATGCAGGTGGGCTTCATGCGCCGCAGCGCATCCATCATGCCGGTGGATTCCACCTGGAACACCGCCACCGTGCGCGCGGCGGCATAAAGCTCGTATGTCGCGGCATCGTCCAAGGGAATGGCCGAGATGTCCACCTCGACCGCGCGCAGGCGCAACAGGTCCAGCGCGTTCTGGATCACCGTCAGCGTTTTCAGGCCCAGGAAGTCGAACTTCACCAGCCCGGCCTGCTCCACCCATTTCATGTTGAACTGCGTGGCCGGCATGTCCGAGCGCGGGTCCTGGTAAAGCGGCACCAGCTCGTCCAGCGGCCGGTCCCCGATCACGACGCCGGCGGCATGCGTGGAGGCGTTGCGCAACAGCCCCTCGACCTGCTGGGCATAGTTCAGAAGCCGCTCCACCACCTCTTCGGCGCGTGCCGCCTCGCGCAGGCGCGGCTCATCGGCAAGGGCCTTCTCGATGCTGACGGGCTTCACGCCTTCAACGGGGATCATCTTGGACAGCCGATCCACCTGCATGAAGGACATCTGCAACACGCGCCCCACATCGCGCACCGCCGCCTTCGACAGAAGCGCGCCGAAGGTGATGATCTGGCCCACCTTCTCGCGCCCGTATCTGCCCTGGACATAGTGAATCACCTCTTCGCGGCGATCCATGCAGAAGTCGATGTCGAAGTCCGGCATCGACACCCGCTCGGGGTTCAGGAAGCGCTCGAACAGCAGGCTGTAGCGCAGCGGGTCAAGGTCGGTGATCGTCAGCACATAGGCCACAAGCGACCCCGCGCCCGAACCCCGCCCCGGCCCCACCGGAATCCCCTGCGCCTTGGCCCATTTGATGAAATCGGCAACGATCAGGAAATAGCCTGGAAAGCCCATCTGCTCGATGATGCCCAGCTCGAATTCCAGCCGCGCGCGATACTCCTCGACCGGGGCGGCATGCGGGATCACGGCAAGCCGCGCCTCCAGCCCCTCCCAGGCCTGACGGCGCAACTCCTCCACCTCGTCATCGGCAAAGCGCGGCAGGATCGGCTTGCGCTTGTAGGCGGCAAAGGTGCAGCGGCGGGCGATTTCCACGGTATTCTCAAGCGCCTCGGGCAGATCGGCAAACAGCGCCGCCATTTCCTCGGCACTCTTGAAATAGTGCTGGGGGGTCAGGCGGCGGCGCGGCTCCTGCTGGTCGACATAGGCGCCCTCGGCAATGCAGATCAGCGCGTCATGCGCCTCATACATCT
>CALMEG010000312.1 GCA_937863185.1 uncultured Paracoccaceae bacterium
GAAGGTCGTGCACCGCCTCGAGGTCGGGGCGGTTGGCATGGCCCGAGACGTGATAGAGCCCGCCCCGATCGTCGATCACCTCGACCCCCATCTCCGAGAAGGCGTTCATGATCCGGATCACGCCGCGTTCATTGCCCGGAATGGTCTTGGAGGAAAAGAGGAAGCTGTCGCCCTCTTTCATCTGGAGGCCCAGATACTTGCCGCGCGACAGCTGTGCCGAGGCCGCGCGGCGTTCGCCCTGGCTGCCGGTGACGATCAGCATCAGGTTGGCACGCGGGATCTCGGCGGCTTCCTCGACCGGCACGGTGGCGGGAAATCCGCTCAGCACGCCCGCCTCGGTGGCGGCGGCGGTCATCTTGCGCATCGCGCGCCCCAGAAGGCAGATCGAGCGGCCCGCGGCCTGCCCGGCCTCGGCCAGGGTTTTCAGTCGCGCCACGTTGGAGGCGAAGGTGGTGGCCACGACCATGCCGTCCTGCGCGGCGATCAGCTCGGTCAGCGGGGCGGCAAGGGTCGCCTCCGACCGCCCCGGATGCGGCGAGAAGACATTGGTGGAATCGCAGGTGAGCACCTTGACGCCATCGCCCTCGCGGCCGATCTCGTGCCACAGGACGGGATCGAAGGCCTCGCCCACCACGGGATTGCCGTCGAGCTTGAAATCCCCGCTATGCACGATGCGCCCGGCCGGGGTGTCGATCACCAGGGCCGAGCTTTCGGGGATGGAATGCGACACGGGCACGAATTGCACCCGGAAGGGGCCTGCCTCGATCGTGTGCGGGCGCGGCTCGACCACATGCAGATCGTCGGTGGGCAGCCCCGCCTCTTCCAGCTTCGAGGCCCCGATCAGCGCGGTGAAGGCGCGCGCATAGACGGGTTTCTTCAGCTTCGGCCAGAAATGGGCAAGCGCGCCGATGTGATCCTCATGCGCGTGGGTGATGAAGATCGCCTCGATCCGCGCGGCGTTTTCATGCAGCCAGGCGATGTCGGCCATGATCAGGTCGACACCGGGGGTGGTATCCATGTCGGGGAAGGTCACGCCCAGATCGACGACGATCAGCCGCTCCTTGCCTTCGGGACCGTAGCCATAGACATAGGCGTTCATGCCGATTTCGCCGGCGCCGCCCAGAGGAAGGTAGATCAGTCGGTCTTTCACGCGCTCAACCCCTTGTTGTAATCGTTGATGAGCCGCAGCCCGTGGATGGTCAGGTCGTCCTCGACCGCGTCGAACAGATCGAAGCCCTGATCGAAAAGCGCGGCCAGGCCCCCCGTGGCGATCACCTTCATCGGGCGGTCCCGCTCGCGCCGGATCTGGCGCACGATGCCCTCGACCAGGCCGATATAACCCCAGAACACCCCCGACTGGATACAGGCAACCGTGTTCGTGCCGATGACTTTCTCGGGATGGGTCACATCCACATGCGGCAGGGCGGCGGCGGCCATGTGCAGCGCCTCGAGGCTCAGGTTCACGCCCGGCGCGATCACGCCGCCGATATAGGCGCCATCGGGCGCGGCCACGTCGAAGGTGGTGGCGGTGCCGAAATCGACCACGATCAGATCGCCGCCGAAGCGGTCGAACCCGGCAACGGTATTGACAAGGCGGTCCGGCCCGACCGTGGTCGAGGCATCGACGCGCGGCGCGACGGGAAGCGCGCATTCGGGCTTGCCCACCACCAGTGGCCGGCAGTCGAAATAGCGGTTGCACAGGACCCGCAGGTTGAACACCACGCGCGGCACGGTCGAGGAGATGATGACCTCGGAGATATGCGCATCAAGCCGCTTCAGCGCCATCAGCGTGGAAAGCCAGACGAAATATTCATCCGCCGTGCGCCGGTGATCCGTGGCGATCCGCCATGTCGCCGTGAATTCGACCCCGTCCCAGACCGAGAACACCGTGTTGGTATTGCCGCAATCGATGCACAAGAGCATGGCTGCTCCTTTCAGAAAAAGACCTCGGCGGCGGTGATGGCAAGCCGGCCTTCCGGCGTCCTGAGGATCATCGCCCCGCTGTCGTCAATGGTCTCGAACACGCCTTCATGGGTCCGGGTTCCGGTGCGCGCCCGCACGGTCTGGCCGATCCGGGCGGCGCGTGCAAGCCATGCGGTGCGGATCGGGGCAAAGCCATAGGTCACGAAGCGGGCCTGATGGCGCGCGAAGGCCTCTGCGAGGACGGGCAGAAATTCGTCCTGGGTCACGCGGATGCCGGTTTCGCCCAGCACGCTGACCGGCGAAAGCGCGCCGGGGTCAAGCGTCTCGGTGCCGGGGGCCTGGTCCAGATTCACCCCCACCCCGATCGCCAGATGCGACAGCGTGCCCCCGGTGCCAAGGCTTTCCAGCAGGATCCCCGCCACCTTGCCGCCATTGAGCAGCACGTCATTGGGCCATTTGATCGACAGCCGCGCCGCGGGGCCGGCCACGCGGGCAAGCGCCTCGTCCAGCGCAAGGGCGGTCACAAAGGAATATAGCGCGGCCTCGGCCGGGCCGCCGCCGGGGCGCAGGACATGGGTCGCCGCGAAATTCCCGCCCTGGGCATGCCAGCCGCGGCCGCGGCGGCCGCGCCCCGCGGTCTGTTCGCGTGCCATGATCCAGGCCCGGCCCGACAGTTGCGGGGCCAGCCGCGCCGCCTCGGACATGGTGCTGTCCACCCGCCCGAGGACGTGGCGCGCCACGCCTTCGGGCCAGTTGGACGGCTCAGCGGACAAGTGCGCTTGCCGCCGCCGCCGCGGCGCCCTCGACCCCGAACAGGTTCAGAACGCCCGCCACCATGATGAAGGCCGACACCATCAGGAGCGCCCATTGCACCGCCGGCATGCGGGTATCGAGCGCCTCGGTCTCGGTGCCGAAATACATGAAGTAGACGATGCGCAGGTAGTAGAACGCCCCGATCACCGAGGAAATCACCCCGATCACCACCAGCCAGACATACCCCGCCGTCAGCGCGGCCTTCAGCACCGCGAACTTGGCGAAGAAGCCCAGCATCGGCGGCACGCCCGCAAGGCTGAACAGCAGCACCAGCATGGCAAGCGCCTTCAGCGGCTCGCGCCGGGCATAAAGGTTCAGCGCGGCGATCTCGGTCACGGGCTGGCCGTCACGCTCCATCGACAGGATGAAGGCGAAGGTGCCGACATTCATGGTGACGTAGATCGCCATGTAGATCAGCATCGCCTGCACGCCCTCTTCGGTGCCCGCAGCCAGACCCAGCAGCGCAAAGCCCATATGCGCGATCGAGGAATAGGCCATCAGGCGCTTGATGTTGCGCTGACCGATCGCGGCCACCGCCCCAAGCAGCATCGAGGCCACGGCCAGAAGGCCGATGATCTGCCCCCAGTCGCCCGGCACCTGGCCGAACGCATCATGCGCCAGCCGGGCCAGAAGCGCCATCGCGGCCATTTTCGGCGCGGTGGCGAAGAAGGCGGTGACCGGCGTGGGCGAGCCCTCGTAGACATCCGGCGTCCACATGTGGAAGGGCACGGCCGACACCTTGAACGACAGCCCCACCAGCATGAAGACCATGCCGAACAGCACGCCGATCGGCAGATGGCCTTCCTCGACCACGGTGATGATCCCCGCGAAAGATGTCGTGCCGGCAAAGCCGTAGATCAGCGAGGCGCCGTAAAGCAGCAGCCCCGAGCTGAGCGAGCCGAGAACGAAGTATTTCAGCCCGGCCTCCGAGGATTTCGCGCTGTCGCGGCGCAGCGCGGCCACGACGTAAAGCGCCAGCGACTGAAGTTCCAGCCCCATGTAAAGCGCCATCAGGTCCCCGGCCGAAACCATCATCATCATGCCCACGACGGCAAGCGCCACGAGGATCGGATATTCGAAGCGCAGAAGGCCCCGGCGCCCCATGTAATCGGCGCTCATCGCCAGGACGGCGGCGGCCGAGATCAGGATCGCCACCTTGGAAAAGCGCGCGAAGGCATCGTCGATGAACAGCCCGCCAAAGGCCTGCCGGGCTCCGCCGCCGTTCAGGCCGATCCAGGCTGCCAGCACGACCAGCACCGCAACCGTGATCCACAGCACAAGGCCCGCGACCCGGTCCTTGCCCGTCCAGACACCGGCCAGAAGCGCCACCATCGCAAAAAGCGCCAGCAGGAATTCCGGCAGGACCGTGGAGAAATCCGCAGAAGTCATGGTTGTTTCTCCCTCAGTGCCCGGCCATCGCCATTCCGGCGGCGGGCAGGCTTGCGTTATAGTCGGTGATCAGCTGGGCGACCGAAGGCCCGATGATATCGGTGACAAGGCTGGGATAGACGCCCAGCAACAGGGTCATGGCCACCAGCGGGGCGAAGATCGCCTTTTCGCGGCGGTCCATGTCGGTGATCGAGCGGAGGCTTTCCTTGATCAGATCGCCCAGCACCACCCGGCGGTAAAGCCACAGCGCATAGGCCGCCGACAGGATCACCCCGGTCGCCGCGACTGCCGCCACCCAGGTATTGGCCTGGAAGATCCCGACCAGCGTCAGGAATTCCCCGATGAAGCCCGAGGTGCCCGGCAGGCCGACATTGGCCATGGTGAAGAACATGAAGATCAGCGCATAGGCCGGCATGCGGTTCACAAGCCCGCCATAGGCGTCGATCTCGCGCGTGTGCATGCGGTCGTAGATGACGCCCACGCACAGGAACAGTGCCCCCGAGATGAAGCCATGGCTGAGCATCTGGAAGATCGCGCCGTCGATGCCCTGCTGGTTCACCGCAAAGATCCCCATCGTCACATATCCCATATGCGCGACCGAGGAATAGGCGATCAGCTTCTTCATGTCCTGCTGCGCAAGCGCCACGAGCGAGGTGTAGACAATCGCGATGGCCGACATCCACAGCACCAGCCCGCTCATAACCTCGGAGCCGACCGGGAACATCGGAAGCGAGAAGCGCAGGAAGCCGTAGCCCCCCATCTTCAGCAGCACCGCCGCCAGCACGACCGAGCCCGCCGTCGGCGCCTGAACGTGCGCGTCGGGCAGCCAGGTATGCACCGGCCACATCGGCATCTTCACCGCGAAAGAGGCGAAGAAGGCCAGGAACAGAAGCGTCTGCATGCCGCCCACCACCTGCACGCCCAGAATGCGGAAGCTTTCCGAGGCGAACTCATGCTTGAGCAGCACCACCATGTCCGTCGTGCCCGCATCGAGATACATGGCGATCATCGCCACCAGCATCAGGACCGAGCCGAGGAAGGTATAAAGGAAGAACTTGAAGGCCGCATAGATGCGGTCCTTGCCGCCCCAGATGCCGATGATCAGGAACATCGGGATAAGGCCGGCCTCGAAGAACAGGTAGAACAGCACCAGGTCCAGCGCCACGAAGACGCCGATCATCAGCCCCTCGAGCACGAGGAAGGCGATCATGTATTCCTTGACGCGCGTCTCCACGCCCCAGCAGGCCGCGATCGTCAGCGGCATCAGGAACGTGGTCAGCATCACGAACAGGACCGAGATCCCGTCGACGCCCAGCTTGTAGTGGAACCCCATGATCCAGCTGCGGTCCTCGACCATCTGGAAGCCGGTATTGGCCGGGTCGAACTTGGCCAGCACGAACAGCGACACAAGGAAGGTCGCCGTGGTCGCGGTCAGCGCGAACCACTTGGCGTTGCGGTCGGCCGCAGCCCCCCCGCCCCGCTGCACCAGCGCCAGGATCAGCGCCGCGACCAGGGGAATGAACGTGATGATGGAAAGCAGGTTTTCCATTAGTGCGACCCCCCGGCCAGAACGACCCAGAACATAAGAACCACGATGCCGATGATCATGGCGAATGCGTAGTGGACCACATAGCGGGACGCCCCCCGGCCGGGGGGCCGGGTGAACCAGGGAATGACCCCCATCGCCACGCCGTCCGGCCCGCCGTCGATGGTCGCGCCGTCGCCCTTCTTCCACAGGAACCCGCCAAGCCATTTCGCCGGACGCACGAAGATGGCGTCATAAAGCTCGTCGAAATACCACTTGTTGAGCAGGAACCGGTAAAGTCCGGGCTGCGCCTCGGCCAGCCGGCCGGGCAGCGCGGGGCTGCGGATGTAGAAGAGCCATGCCGTGGCAAGGCCGATCAGCATCGCGATGAAGGGCGAGATCTTCACCCAGACCGGCGCATGATGCGCATCGTCCATGACGGTGTTGGTCTCGGCCATGAAGATCGCGCCCTGCGGGGCGGTGCCGGCCACCGCGCCATGGCCCGCATCCGTGGCGGCATGCTCGGCCTCGGCCGGGGCCTCGGAGGCATGCTCGGCGGGGGCGGCCGCGTCATGATCGCCCGAGGCGGCGACCTCATGGCTCGGCATGCCGAAAAAGGACAGGACCCTGGCGTGATCGCCGAAGAAGGAATTATACCACACCATCCCCGAGAACACCGCGCCGATCGCCAGCACGCCAAGCGGAACCAGCATCACCGTCGGGCTTTCATGGGCATGTTCATGCGCGTGATGATCGCCGCGTTCCTTGCCCCAGAAGGTCATGAACATGAGCCGCCAGGAATAGAACGAGGTGAACATCGCCGCGATCACCAGCGCCCAGAAGGCGAAACCGTGGCCCGAGGCCCATGCGCTTTCGATCACCGCATCCTTCGACAGGAAGCCCGCGAAACCGATATGGGTCAGCGGAATGCCCACCCCGGTGATCGCCAGCGTGCCGATCAGCATGGCCCAGAAGGTCAGCGGGATCTTCTTGCGCAGGTTGCCGTAGTTGCGCATGTCCTGCTCGTGATGCATCGCGTGGATCACCGAACCCGCGCCAAGGAACAGCATCGCCTTGAAGAAGGCATGCGTGAACAGGTGGAACATCGCCACCGA
>CALMEG010000313.1 GCA_937863185.1 uncultured Paracoccaceae bacterium
CCCGCGCCGGCGCGGGCTTGGGTGTAGCCCCGGGGGGTGCGGGCGGGTTTTTTTTATGGCTTTTCCGCGGGGTGGCCCGGGCAGGGGTCCCGCCGCAAGGACGGGATCGAGGCGGTGGCGATCGTCACGCCCAACCACATGCATTACCCCGTCGCGCGCGAATTCCTGAAGCGCGGCATCCATGTGATCTGCGACAAGCCCCTGACCGCCACCCTGCCCGAGGCGCGCAAGCTGGTTCAGCTGGCCGAAAGTTCGGGCGCGATCTTCGCGCTGACGCATAACTATACCGGCTATCCGCTGATCCGGCAGGCCCGCGCGCTGGTGCAGGCCGGCGATCTGGGCCGGATCAGGGTCGTACAGGTGGAATATCCGCAGGACTGGCTGGCCATGCCCGCCGCGCCGGGAAACAAGCAGGCCGAATGGCGCACCGATCCCGCGCGCAGCGGGCCGGGCGGGGCAACCGGCGATATCGGCACCCACGCCTACAACCTTGCGCGGTTCGTCACGGGGCTGAAGCTCGAGGCGCTTGCCGCCGATCTGCAAAGTTTCGTCGCGGGCCGGGCGCTGGATGACAATGCCCATGTCATGCTGCGCTTCGAAGGCGGCGCGCGCGGCATCCTGTGGTGCAGCCAGGTCGCCACCGGCCATGAAAACGGCCTGCGCCTGCGCGTCTATGGCGAAAAGGCCGGGCTGCAATGGGCGCAGGAAAACCCCAACGAGATGTGGCTCACGCCGCTTGGCGAACCGGCGCGCCGCCTGACCCGCGGCGGCCCCGGAACCGGGCCCGAAGCCGCCCGGCTGACCCGCATCCCCGCGGGCCACCCCGAGGGGTTCTTGGAAGCCTTCGGCAATATCTATGCCGAGGTCGCCCAGGCCATCCGCGCCCGCAGGGACGGCCGCGACATCCCCCCCGAGGTGTTGTTTCCCGGCCTTGCCGACGGGCTTGAAGGGGTGTCCTTCGTCGATGCCTGCGTGCGCTCTTCGGCGCGCAACGCGGCATGGGTGGCGCCAAGATGACCCATCCGGTTCTTGCCGCGCATCAGGTGACACGGTGCTTCGGCCCGATCGAGGTCCTGCACGGCGTGGATTTCGCGCTGAACGCCGGAGAGGTCCATGCCCTGATCGGCGAGAACGGGGCGGGAAAATCCACGCTGATGAAGATCCTGGGCGGCTATCTGGCGCCCAGCGGCGGCACGCTGCGGCTGGACGGCGCGCCGGTGCAGTTTTCCAGCCAGCGCGCGGCCGAAGAGGCCGGGATCATCATGATCCACCAGGAATTCAACCTCGCCATGCAGCTTACGGTCGAGGAGAACATCTTCCTTGGCCGCGAGATCCGCCGCGGCCCGTTTCTCGATCATCGCGCGATGCAGGAGGGCGCGCGCCGGCTTCTGGCGCGGCTTGAATGCGATGTCGATCCCCTGGCGCGGATCGCCGATCTTTCGGTGCCCGACCGCCAGATGGTCGAGATCGCAAAGGCGCTTGGCCGCGCGGCGCGCGTGCTGATCATGGATGAGCCCACGGCGGTTCTGACCAACCGCGAAACCGACATCCTGCTGGCCCAGATCGAGCGGCTGCGCGCGGCGGGAACGGCGGTGCTTTATACCTCGCACAAGCTGGGCGAGGTGTCGCGGATCGCGGACCGGATCACCGTGCTGCGCGATGGCCACCATATCCTGACCGCGCCCGCCGCCGATCTGGACGTGGACCGCATGGCCACCGCCATGGTCGGCCGCGAGATGACCGACCTTTTCCCCGCCCGCGCAAGGCCGCAGGACGAGACGGTGCTGGAGGTGCGCGGGCTAAGCGTTCCGGGGCGCGTGCAGGACGCCAGCTTCTCGTTGCGCCGGGGCGAGGTTCTGGGCTTTGCCGGGCTTGTCGGCGCGGGCCGGACCGAGCTGATGGAGGGCATCGTCGGCCTGCGCCCGGCCTCGGGGCAGGTCCTTGTGCACGGCACCCCCCTGAAGCCCGGATCGGTTCTTGCCGCGCGCGAGGCCGGGCTGGTCTACCTGACCGAGGACCGCAAGGAAAAGGGTCTGTTGCTGGGAAAATCGCTGACCGAGAACCTCACCATCCTTGCACTGGACAAGTTCGCCCGGATCCGGATCGACACCCGGGCCGAGGATCGCGCGCTTGACCGCGCGATCGCGGAATTCGACATCCGGGTGAACGACCGGGCGATGACCGCGGGCAGCCTTTCGGGCGGAAACCAGCAAAAGCTGCTTCTGGCAAAGACGATGCTGGCCGCGCCCGACATCGTGATCATCGACGAACCGACGCGCGGCATCGACATCGGCACCAAGCAGCAGATCTACGGCTTCATCGCGGATCTCGCCGCGGCGGGCAAAAGCGTCATCGTGGTCTCGTCCGAACTGCCCGAGGTGATCGGCCTTGCCGGGCGGGTGGTGGTAATGGCCTCGGGGCGCATCGCGGGCGAGCTTTCGGGGCCGAAGATCACCGAGGACGCCATCCTGAGGCTGGCAATGGAACTGGGCGAGGAAAGGACCGGCACGGCATGACAGACGCGACGAACGCGGCGCAGGGCAGCAGATCGCGCCGCAGGATCAACTTCCACGTTCTTGGCCCGCTTCTGGCGCTGGTGGCCCTTGTGGCGCTTGGCGCGGCGCTGAATTCGAACTTTCTCAGCTATGGCAACGTGACGAACGTGCTGGCGCGCTCGGCCTTCATCGGGATCATCGCGGTGGGCATGACCTTCGTCATCACCGCGGGCGGGATCGACCTTTCGGTGGGCTCCATGGCGGCCTTCGTGGCCGGGGTGATGATCCTTGCGATGAATTCGCTGATCCCTGTGATGGGGGTAGGCGTGCCGATCATCCTTGCGGGGATGGCGGTGGCGCTTCTGACCGGGCTTGCGGCGGGCTGGCTGAACGGCTTTCTGATCGCCAAGGTGCGCATCGAGGCCTTCATCGTCACGCTCGGCTCGATGGGGATCTATCGCAGCCTTGTCACATGGCTGGCCGATGGCGGCACGCTGTCGCTGAACTTCGATCTGCGCGGGCTTTACCGTCCGGTCTATTACGACGGGCTTCTGGGTATAAGCTGGCCCATCATCGTCTTCGCCCTTGTCGCCCTTCTGGGCGAGCTTGCGATGCGCCACACGCCCTTCGGGCGGCATTGCGCGGCCCTTGGCGCCAATGAGCAGGTGGCGCGCTATTCCGCCGTCAAGGTGGACCGCGCGCGCATGCTGACCTATGCGCTGCTGGGCATGCTCGTGGGGCTGGCCACCATCATGTATGTGCCGCGGCTCGGCTCGGCCTCGGGTTCGACCGGGGTTCTGTGGGAACTGGAGGCGATCGCCGCGGTGATCATCGGCGGCACCGTCCTCAAGGGCGGCTACGGCCGGGTCTGGGGCACCGTGGTCGGCGTCCTGATCCTGAGCCTGATCGACAACATCCTCAACCTCGCCTCGATCGTGAGCCCCTATCTGAACGGCGCGATCCAGGGCGTGATCGTCATCCTCGCTGTCGTGTTGCAGCGGGAGAACAAGGCCGCTGAGTAGCGGCGAAACCTGAAGGGAGCGAGATCATGAAACGCAGACATTTCCTGACCGGAACCGCGCTTGCGGCGGCGCTTGTCACCGCGGCCCCGGTCCTGGCCCAGGACGAGACGAAGACCATCGGCGTGGCCATCCCCTCGGCCACGCATGGCTTCATGGGCGGGCTGAACTTCCACGCGCAAGAGACGATCAAGCGGCTAGAGGAAACCTATCCGCAGCTGGATTTCGTTCTGGCGACGGCAGGCGAGGCCGGCAAGATGGTCAACGACATCGAGGACATGGTGGCCACCCGCAATATCGACGCGCTGGTCGTCCTGCCCTTCGAGAGCGAGCCGCTGACCTCTCCGGTGCAGGCGGTCAAGGAACAGGGCATCTGGGTCACCGTGGTGGACCGGGGCCTTTCGGTTCCGGGGATCGAGGATCTTTATGTCGCGGGCGACAATCCCGGCTTCGGCCGCACGGCGGGCGAGTACTTCGCCGCGAACCTGGAGGCGGGGCAGAAGATCGTGGTGCTGCGCGGCATTCCCACCACGCTCGATAACGAACGCGTCGATGCCTTCATGGCGGCGATCGACGGCTCGGGCATCGAGGTGCTCGACATGCAGCACGGCAACTGGAACCGCGACGACGCCTTCAACGTGATGCAGGATTTCCTGTCGAAATACGATCACATCGACGCGGTCTGGGCGGCCGATGACGACATGGCCATCGGCGTGCTCGAGGCGATCGCGCAGGCGGGGCGGACCGAAGAGATGTGGGTCGTGGGCGGCGCCGGGATGAAAGAGATCATCAAGCGCATCATGGACGGCGATCCGCAACTGCCCGTGAACGTGACCTACCCGCCGGCGCAGATCTCGACGGCGATCGAGCTGACGGCGCTTGGGCTGGTGTCCAACACGCCGGTTTCGGGCCGCTTCATCATCGGCTCGCAGATCGTCACGCCCGAGAATGCAGAGAACTACTACTTCCCCGACAGCCCGTTCTGATCCCCTGCGTATCCCAAGGTGCGGCCTTCGGGCCGCACCCGCCCCCGGCCCTGCTGTCCGAGCGCCTGCGCAACCTTTCGCGCAGCCGACAACCGCGATTCGACGCGGCAGCGTTTTTCCGATAGGCTCGTGCCGAAAATAACCCCGGCGGCGTCATCCACGGGCCATATTTTTTGTGTCTGTTAGCGTATCCCGGTGAAGCGGAAGCCATCGCCATGCCCACGAGTTATACTGACCAGTTCTTCATTATCGACCCCGGGAACCCTCCTCCGCGGGGCACAACGCTGACGGTTCAGAACTATGGCCTGCTGGATCAGAACGACGACGGGTTGATCTCTGTCGGGGTCGGCGACCAGGTGAACGGGCTGACCGTAACCTCGGTCTGGTTTGGCGACCAGATCCGCGTGGTGATGGACGGAACGTTGCAATGGATCACCGGCGTCACCTTCTATCTCAGCGGCGGGCAGGCGATCTTCACACCCACCGATGGCACGATCCTGTCGACTGCCACATACAGAAGCTCGAACTACGTCAGCACGTCGACCCAGGTTCCGGTCAGTGCGTTGGGCCCGCCCTGTTTTACGCCGGGCACGATGATCCTGACCCCCGCGGGCGAGGTACCGGTCGAGGATCTGGCGCCCGGCGATCTGGTCATGACGCGCGATGACGGGGCCCGGCCGCTGCGCTGGACCGGCAGGCGCCGGGTCGATGCAACGGGGGATTTCGCGCCGGTCCATTTTGCGACGGGCATCATCGGGAATTCCCGCCCGCTTCTTGTATCGCCGCAGCACCGCATCCTGGTCACCGGGTGGCAGGCTGAACTGGCCTGCGGCATCGCCGAGGTTTTCGTTGCCGCCAAGCATCTCGTCGACGGCCACCAGATCACCCGCGCACCGCAGGACAGCATCGACTATATCCACCTGATGTTCGACCGCCATCAGATCGTCACCTCGAACGGCGCACCCACGGAAAGCTTCTTTCCCGGCGATGTCATTCTTGACGGAGATCGCGCGATCCGCGCCGAACTGAACGCGCTTTTCCCCCTCCTGGAGGCGATGTGCCCCCCGGAAGAGTGGCAAACCGCGCGGCCGGTTGCGCGTGGGGCGGAACTTCGTTGCCTGGCCGCTTGACCATCGCGCAGGCGCATGACTTATGGCCGCATGGCGCGAAAAACGAAAACTTCTTCTCGCAAATCGAAACGGGCCCGAAGCCGCGGCCTGTTCGTCCGGCCGCTTGTCGACTGGCTGAGCCACTGGGCCACGCGGATCGGGCTTGCCATCGCGGCCGGGGTGCTGGCGCTGATCGTGCTGTTCAGCTTCGTCAACCCGCCCACCACCCTGACGATCCTGTCCGAGGCACGCCGCCTTGGCACGGTGGACCGGCAATGGACCCCGATCGAAGAGATCGCGCCGGTCATGCTTCGTTCGGTCGTGGCGGCGGAGGATGCGAATTTCTGCGCACACTGGGGTTTCGACATGAAGGAAATCCGCAAGGCAATGGACGATGGCGGCACGCGGGGCGCCTCGACGCTCAGCCAGCAGGTGGTGAAGAACGTCTTCCTGTGGCAGGGGCGCAGCTGGCTTCGCAAGGCGCTGGAGGCCGCGCTGACCCCCGCGGTCGAGGCGATCTGGTCCAAGCGGCGCATCGTGGAGGTCTATCTGAACGTGGCCGAGTTCGACGAGGGCGTGTTCGGCATCAACGCCGCCGCCTTCCGCTATTTCCGCACCACCCCCGATCAGCTGAGCGCACGCCAAGCGGCGCTTCTGGCCGCGGTCCTGCCCGATCCGAAGGGCCGCAGCGCCGCGAAGCCCTCGAATTTCGTCTCCCGCCGCGCCCATCAGATCGAGGACGGCGCGGCAACCATCCTGAAGGACGGGCGCGCCGCCTGTCTGGATTGACGCGGCCGGACTGGCCCTTGCCAGCGGGGCGCGCATCGCGCACAACTTGCATCGCCATGGCGGAGTAGAGGTATGAAGTTACTTGTTACGGGTGGGGCGGGTTTCATCGGTTCGGCCGTGGTGCGCCGCGCCATCGGAATGGGCCATGAGGTGGTCAACCTTGACGCGCTGACCTATGCGGCCTGTCTGGAAAACGTGGCCAGCGTGGCGGATGCCCCCGGCTACAGCTTCGAGAAGGCCGATATCCGCGACCGCGCGGCGCTGGGCGCGATCTTCGCGCGACACGCGCCCGACGCGGTGATGCATCTTGCCGCCGAAAGCCATGTCGACCGCTCAATCGACGGCCCGGCGGCCTTTATCGAGACCAATCTCGTGGGCACGTTCAACATGCTCGATGCCGCGCGCGCCTATTGGCAGGACAGGGGCCGCCCCGAGGGCTTTCGCTTCCACCACATCTCGACCGACGAGGTTTATGGCTCGCTCGGGGCCGAGGGCAAGTTCACCGAAACCACGCCCTATGATCCGCGTTCGCCCTATTCGGCCTCGAAGGCGGGGTCGGATCATCTGGTGCGGGCCTGGGCCGAAACCTACGGGCTGCCGGTTCTGGTGACGAATTGCTCCAACAATTACGGGCCGTTCCACTTTCCCGAAAAGCTGATCCCGGTGGTGATCCTGAATGCCCTGGCCGGAAAGCCGATCCCGGTTTACGGCGATGGCGGCAATGTGCGCGACTGGCTTTACGTCGAGGATCATGCCGATGCCCTGCTGACGGTGCTTGCGCGGGGCAAGGTCGGCCGCAGCTACAATATCGGCGGCGAGAACGAAGCCCGCAACATCGACCTCGTGCACATGATCTGCGCCGAGCTGGACCGGCTGCGCCCCGGCGGCGCACCGCATGCGCGGCTGATCACCTTCGTCACCGACCGCCCCGGCCATGACCGGCGCTACGCGATCGACCCCGGCCGCATCCGCGAAGAGCTGGGCTGGCGGCCCTCGGTCACGCTGGCCGAAGGGCTGGCGCGCACCGTCGCCTGGTATCTTGCGAACGAGGACTGGTGGCGCCCGCTTCAGGCACGGCAGGGCGTGGGCGAACGGCTTGGGGTTGCGAAATGACGCTGCTGGTTTTCGGCGCAACGGGGCAGGTCGCGCGTGAATTGCAGCGCCTTGCGCCCGATGCGCAGTATCTTGGCCGCGACCGGGCCGATCTGTCCGATCCCGCCGCCTGCGCGCGCGCCCTTCGGGACAGCGATGCCGGCTGCGTCATCAACGCCGCCGCATGGACCGCCGTCGACGCGGCCGAAACCGCCGAGGCCGAGGCCTTTGCCGTCAATGCCGACGCCCCCGGCGCAATGGCCCGCGCGGCGGCCGAAAAGGGCGTGCCTTTCGTCCATATCTCGACCGATTACGTCTTCGACGGCACGGGCGACGGGCCGCGCGCGGAAGATGCGCCCACCGCGCCGCTCGGGGCCTATGGCCGCTCCAAGCTGGCGGGCGAGGCGGCGGTGCGCGCGGCGGGCGGCACGCATGCCATTCTGCGCACCTCCTGGGTGTTCTCGGCCCATGGCGCGAATTTCGTGAAGACCATGCTGCGCCTGTCGCAAAGCCGCGACCGGCTGGGCATCGTCTCGGACCAGATCGGCGGGCCGACCCCGGCGGCGGCCATCGCGCAGGCGGTGCTGCGCATCGCGGCAGGGCTGCGCGACGGCGCGCCCTCGGGGCTTTGGCATTTTTCCGGCGCGCCCGATATTTCCTGGGCCGGTTTCGCGCGCGAGATCTTTGCCCAGGCCGGGCGCGACGTGACGATCGACGAGATCCCGACCGCCGATTACCCCACCCCGGCGCGGCGGCCGCTGAACTCGCGGCTTGATTGCAGCGCCATCCTGGCGGATTTCGGAATTGAACGGCCGGACTGGCGCAAGGCGCTGTCCGATGTATTGCGTGAACTGGAGGTGTAGGATGCAGCGCAAGGGGATCATTCTGGCGGGCGGCACCGGATCGCGGCTTTACCCGATCACGCTTGGCATCTCCAAGCAGCTTCTGCCGATCTATGACAAGCCGATGATCTATTATCCGGTCTCGGTCCTGATGCTGTCGGGCATCCGCGAGATCGCCATCATCACGACACCCGAGGATCAGCAGCAGTTCCAGCGCCTTCTGGGCGATGGCAGCCAGTGGGGCCTGTCCTTCACCTGGATCGTGCAGCCTCGCCCCGAAGGCCTTGCGCAGGCCTATATCCTGGCGGAAGAGTTCCTGGCGGGCGCGCCCTCGGCGATGGTGCTGGGCGACAACATCTTCTTCGGCCATGGCCTGTCCGAGCTTTTGACCCGCGCGAATGCGCGCGACACGGGCGGCACCGTCTTCGGCTATCGCGTCTCGGACCCGGAACGCTATGGCGTGGTGGATTTCGATGCCGACGGAACCGCCCGCGCGATCGTCGAAAAACCCGCCGTGCCGCCCTCGAACTATGCGGTGACGGGGCTATACTTCCTTGACGGCAGCGCGCCCGCCCGCGCCCGCGACGTGCGCCCCTCGGATCGGGGCGAGCTTGAGATCGTGACATTGCTGGAAATGTATCTGGGCGATGGCAGCCTGACGGTAGAGCGGATGGGCCGCGGCTATGCCTGGCTTGATACCGGCACCCATGCGAGCCTTCTGGACGCGGGTAATTTCGTGCGCACGCTGGAACAGCGGCAGGGCATGCAGACCGGCTGTCCTGAAGAGATCGCCTTCATGCAGGGCTGGATCACGCGCGAAAAGCTTCTGCAAGAGGCCGCGCGCTATTCCAAAAACTCCTACGGGGCCTACCTGTCGCGGCTTTGACCCCCCTCAATCCTTGAAAAAGACGATCCCGGGCTGGCCTGATAGCCGCCCGTCCGCAAAATCCAGGCCCAGATCGGCAAGATCCGCGCGGCCAAGCGCGCGCAAAAGCCCTGTGCGCGTCAGATCGCGCCCGCCTTCGGCAAGTGCCCGTGTCAGGATCTGGACGACAAGCCCGGCATAGACCTCTTCGGCGGAGCCCGGATGCACCGCCCCGGCACGCAAAAGGGCGCCACCGCCAAAGCCCGCCACCACGGGAACACCGCGCGCCTGTAGCACCGGGCGATGTTGTGCAACGGCCTCGAGCGGGGCGTAAAGCGGAATACCGGACGGCAGGCGGGCAAGATCGTCGGACGTAAGTTCGGCGGCCAGAACCGCCCCCGCCGCCGTCGTAACCCGCCCCCCCGGCGCGACGGGCAGGGCGCGGCCACCCAGCCGGGCCAGAAGGGCCCCCGTCAATGCCGGATCTCCAACCAGTAAAACCGCCACCGGCCCATCGCCATCATCCAGCGCCCGCGCGGCAAGGGCCTGTATGACCTCGGCCTCGGTCGCGGCAAGGCTGCGAAGCACCGTAGGATCCTCGGCCCCGCTCAGGGCGGGCAAAGGGAAAAGCACGGGCAGCCCCGCACCACTTGCCACCGTCAGGCTGATCCTGTCCGAGGGCACAAGACCGACCATCGCCGCCGCCTCGTTCGCAATGGTCGGGATCATCGTGTCCGGCCCGCCCGCAATGCTCCGGATCTCAAGCCGGCGGCCAAAGATGCCTGCCTCGGGCACGGCTTCGGCGGCGCGCGACAAGGCCTCTGCGATCTGCGTGGCGCGGGCCGCATTGTCGGGGGGAATCGGCACGGCAAGGACGATCCGATCGGGCAGGATCCCGCGCCGTTCCAGCGAAGGCAGGGTTGAAAGATGCTGGATTAGAGACGAAACTGTGGGATCATCCAGCCTGTATCGCGGCATTTGCCGACTGAGCGCGCGGCCCGCCGGATCCTCACCCGACGACAAGAGCCGCGCAAAGGCGCGCGCGTCATACTGCGGCCGGTTGGCCGCGGGCCGCGCAAGAACATCCCAGGTGATCGGCGGCACATCGCCTTCCGTCCCGCCCGCTCCGTCGCGCCCGTGGCAGTTGCGGCAGGCAAAACGCGTGGCCTCGGTCGGGGGATTCCCGAGCAGCGCCTGGCCCGGCGCGCCGGAAAGGCCGGCAAACAACGCCCGGCCCGCAGAGGGCGGTTCGGCCCGCACGGCATGCGCCAGGCAAAGAACGGCAAGCGCAACAAATACGGCTTTCATGACCGCAGGCTGGTCAGCATCGCAATCAGCTCATCGGCATCCGGCATCGAGAGAGAACGATAGAATCGCCCCGAGTCCGGGTTTCCCACAAGAAAAATCGGATCATGAAGCTGGATATCGGCCACGTTCGCCCCCGCACTTCTGAGCACCCGGTCAATGGCCGCCCCGCTGCCGGTCAACCAGTACCAGTCGGCGCTTGCGCCGAAGCTGCGGGCGGCCGCATCCATCCGTTCGGGCGTGTCGGTCGTGGGGTCGATGGTGATCGAGACAAGCCTGACCGGCTGACCGACCTCGGTCCGGCGTTCGTCCACGAATTGCAGGATCTGATTGCCAAGCGGGCAGATCGACTCGCATGTCGTGTAGCTGAAATTGACCACGACAAGGGCATCATCGGGTAACAGCGCGGCCAGTTTCACCGGCCGTGCATGGCGATCCAGCAATTCGACATCGGGCAATTCGATTCGGGTCTGACGGAAATTGTCGCTGGCGACCGGCGCCCCCGAAAGGGTCAGCACGGCCGTGCCCACGATGGCAATCAGGACGGCAAGCCCGGCCAGAACGGGGCCGATCGTATTCCTGACGATCTTGCGCATCACTTCACCTCCAGCAAGACGGCACTGCCGAGCTTCAGATCGGGCGGCAGGCCCACGGGATAGACGGCAAAGGGCCCGGCATGTGGAAAGCGCAACCGCGCTTGCAAACGCCCGTCCGGGCCAAGGCGCGCCACCAGCCGCCCCACCCATGAGGTGGACAGGCTGGGCACCACGAACTCGGCCCGTTCCACCCGGATAGGTGTTCCCGAGATGTCTTGGAAGATGAAGCTCAACGCCTCTTCCCGTCCGGCCCGATAGCCACCGTCGGCCGAGACAACGCTAAGCATGATCGCCTGGGCCTGTGCGCGATCTGCCCCGCCCCGCACGTCGAAGCCAAGGCAGGCGGTCAGCCCACCGATCCCGGTGGTCAGGATCAGCTCATGCGGGCCGCCGGCGATCACCCCGACAGTTTCAAAAACACCGCCTTGCACCTCGCGAAAGCTGCGATCGGCCACGGCAACCTTCTGTGGAATGCCGCTGCGCAGGCGCAGCGATTCCATCGGAGGCATCTCTCCGACAGCCTGCGCATCATGCAGGATCCAGCCGGTCTGGGTTTCGGGATCGACTGCCAGAACTTGCGGCGAAGGCCAAAGCGGCATCAGAAGCTGCGCGCCGGCGGGCGGGGTGGCGGATTTTCGGCCCAGATCAACCTTGCGGATCTGAGCCCCCACCCCTTGACGGATCGAGCCAAGGTCGATCAACCCGGCAAAGCCGCCATCAAGCGAAAGCAGGTAACCTGCATCATCGGTAAAGACGAAATCCGTCACCCCGCCGTCGGTCAGCTCAAGTGCCTGAAGAACCTGCGCACGCGCCGGATCAAGAAGAGCGATGCCGCGCCCGCCGGGGGCGAAGGCCGCGGCAAAGCGCCCGTCGGGACTTATCCGCAGCCGCGCGGCCCTAAAGCCGAGCGGAACCGTGATCTCGCGTCCCGGATCGTCGGGAAAGAGGATCCGGCCCTGACGCCCGTCCCCGGACAGGCCAAGCACGGTGCCATCGGGCAGAACACCCAGATCGGCAAAGGGCGCGCGGGCCGGATCGGACAACACGATCCTGCCCGTCGCCCCTTCGACGACCACAAGGCCGCCCCCACGACCAAAACCCGCAAGCAACCCCGCATCGGGATCAGCGGGCAGGCGCAATTCCACCGGCCCGGGACCGGGGGCAACCGCAATCGGCGCAAGTGCCGGGCCGCCGATGCGACGGATGGTGCCATCCCCGGAAGCCGCCCAGACCCCGATCCCGTCCGAGGCGACAATGTCCGAAGGCTGCGAAAGATCCGGCGCAACCGGCGTGACCGCACCCGTCAGCAGCGAAAACGCCGTCAGACCGTCCTTCCCGGCAAAGCGCAACAGCGCACGCATCCGCGCAGTATCGACCGCAATCGTGTCCGGCACCTGCGTCTGCACCGCCGCCGCGATCATGTTCGAACTTTGCAGATTGAGCTTCGGGTCGATCACGCCAAGGCTTCCGTCCCGGTTCGCACTAAGCAAAAGCACACCGTTCAGATCCGTTGCACCAAGGGGAATGCGCCGTGTGACACGAAAGCCGCGTGCGGCATCCTCGCAGCTTGTATTCCCCGCGGAATCGGGCCGAATCCAGCCCGCAAGCGCAACCCCGCGCGGTGCACGTCCGGTCACGGCGTCGCGCAACGTCACCCGCAGACCCACCGGGCGGCCGCTTTCGGGCCGCATCACCGCGCCGGTATCGGGATCGAAGAACTCCAGCCCCGCGGTCAGGCTGGCGACGCGGTCTTCTGCCCGCGCCGCGCCTGGCGTCAAGCAGACTAGGGCGGCAATCATCGCCGCGCGGATCGCCTCAGGGACAGCTGGACGCATCGGCATTGCCGAACTCCGCCTCTGGTACGACATCGAGAAGCCCCCAGGTGCCGCTCGCGCGCAAATGCGTGGGTCCATCATGCCACAGATAGCAGCCCTCCCGCATCGACTCATGCAGCGACGCGGTCAGGGATTTTCCGGGCGCCAGCAGTGCGGCATGGGGGAACCCGAAGCCCGGGAAAAGATCGTTGTAATCCTGACCGATGGTGATGAAGGCCCGTTGGCGCGCCCGGCCGCCCGGATGCACGAGGTGGATCACCACCTCTTCGCCGGCGGCTGCCCGCAACACTGGGACCGGCTGATCCTTGCGGAACACGCCCGCACCGAAATCGAACGCATTCAGGTTGAAGTGCCGCTCGGCCAGGGCGCCATTGCCCTGCGTGCCACGCAAGGCACGCGCAAAGCTTGCACTGCGATAGTTCACGCCCTGCTCACCCCAGTCATAGCTGTCATCGCAGACCTGGCAATTCGCAACCAGACGGGGGAAGACCGCCTGCGTCATGGCGGGCGGCAGATAACCCTCGAACCGGTCGGCAGAACCATTGTCGCGCAGGTTCAGCCCATCCTGCCAGAACAGGGTGAACTGGCGAATCCGGTGTTCCTGACCGGCCTCGGGGCGGGTCACGATCCGGCTTTCCCAAGGTTTGCTGTCGGGTCCAGGAACCAGCACGAAATCGCGGCAACCGTTCGGCCCCTCTCCCGCCTCGCACGGCAGAAGATCTGTCCCGCCCTCAAGCTCGATCCGCGACACGTCCCCCGACAACTCGGCGCTTTGCGGATTGACGTTCACCGCACCGAAAAGCCCGTGCGTGCCATGCCCGATGACATCGCCCGCGGATTTGAGCGGCAGTGCCCCATAAGCATAGGGAATGAAGTGAATCCCGCCTGATGCCGCACCCGCGGCGAAATTCGCCAGAAGCAGGGCCATGTTCCCCCGATCGGCTTGCGCCACCAGCGCGGCCCCGTCCGAAGGCCCGGCCCCTGTCAACACGGTCATGGCAACCGGCCGGCCGGCGGCAAAAAGCGGAAAAGCGGGGTCAGGTGCGGGAATTGGGCGGATCTCGGCACTGATCGCGCCCAATGCACCAAGACTTGCAACCAGCGGATGCGGCACGCCCGACGGCGCCTGGAACGCGGCCTGCAAGGCGGTATTCGTGACCGCCACGGGATCGTAATCCCTGGGCGCCGAGGCGCGGCCCGCATAGAAGCTCAGAAGCTCGATCTGGCCGCTGCGCGGCGCGTCGGGAGCATCGGGCACCATCGACAGCGGCGCATCCGGCCCCGCCGCCAGACCAATCCCCGCAAGGGCCCAAGTCGCATTTGCACCGAAGGGCATCGCCACCGATTGGCGATGGTTCAGCACCGGCAACGGCAGCACAAGTGCGAAGCGCGCCGAAGGCCGGACATTCGCGGCATCCTGCTGCACGAAGGTGGCGGGTTGGTTCCCTTCGCCCTCGGGCCCGGACCAGTCCGGCTCGATGTTCAGCGGCACGATCTTCGGCATCGGAGCATCGCCCAGATCGTCCAGAAGCCCTGTGCTGCGCCCCTCCCCCGTGTCGCGCAACGCGTTCAGCACGGCAAGCTTCACGCAATCGCCCGCATTGACGGGCAATACGAAAGGCTCTGGCCGGGCATAGGCTGCACGTACCGCGGCCCGCACGCGCGACAACGGAATGTTCTGCCAGCTTGCGGGATCTTCAAGCATGGCGGGGGAAACACCGGCCTCGGCCCCCGGCGCGATCAGGGTGCGCGGATCGACCAGCGCCAGAAACAGCCCGTTGCGGTCAAACAACCCCGGCGCGTAAGGGGTGCCCGTGGCGCCCGTTTCGGGGAAGGGCGAGAAGACGGCCGCGACCTCGATCGCAACGGCGGCGGCATGAACGACAGGGGCGCGATAATCGCAACCCGCGACGATATTCACCGGCTCCCGCGCGGGGGTCGGGCTGGCGGCCTCGGCCCCGCCACCGGTCCGCGCGATACCTGCGCGGGCGGCCACTTCATCGAGCGTGGGAATCTTGCGCGCAGCAACACAGGCGGCGCGCGCCGCGGAGTCCTCGCCTGCCTCCGCCGCGCATGCCTGCTCGGTCCGGGCAAGGGCGGCCGTGCGGCCGGCATGGACACGAAACAGCCCCCAAGCCCCGTTCCAAAGCGCGTCGACCGATCCGAAATGCAGCAGTGTATCGCTCGGCCCGTCTTGCGGAGCGGTGGCCTGCGGCGGACGCAGGGCGCGTTCGATCGTAATGTCCTGGCGAAAAGCGCTCTTGAACTCGAAATGCTCCGAGATACCCACTTCTTGCGCGGCAATCCTGCCCTCTGCATTGAAACACTCGGCCAGGAAGGCCTCGTGCCGGTGCCAGAAGGGCGCATCCGCCGCCCCGACCCCGCCCGGGCCAAAGCCATGGCGCAGCCAGGTGGAATACTGGTCGGGCCGTCCCGCGCGGGCGGCGGCCAACCCTTCGCAGGCCTGCGTCAGGGTGTTGCCGGACGATACATCCTCAAGCGGGGGCATCGCCGCGGCGAAGGCCTGATCGACGTGACGCGGCCATGTAAAACCTTCGAGTGTAAAGCTGTGCTGAACCTCTTGTGCGCCCTGGATCAGGCGGAACTGCACCTTGTCTCCCGACAGGCTTTCCAGAACCGGCGTTTCGGGATCACCGTGCAACGCCGACAGGAAGACATTGGCCATATCACCCTGCGCACCCGCCCTCTGGCGGTGAACCGAACAATGCTCCTCCACGCCTTGGGCAAGCCCCTCGACCCAATGTTCCAGCGGCCTGAGCGCACAATCCTCGCCTTCCGACAACCCCTCGCCAATGCGCAGCGGAATGGGCGCGCCGCGATAGTTCACAAGATAGGGGTCGTGGTGATCGACCGAGATGCTTTCAGGCCGTTGCGGGGCGGCGATGGGGCGAGCCAAGGGCGCCGTGGGCGCAGGCGCAAAGCCCGCGGCCTTCTGGCGATAGGCCAGCAGGTGCTGTTCCAGCGCGGCGGCCTCGGCAGCGGTCACAAGATCGGGAATCAGCCCATCGCGATGCGCGGCGAGATCGCCGGGCCGCCCCGCCGCAAGCCAGGCCGGGGGCAGATTTCCGGCAAGGCCGTGGCTGGTCGCGGCTCCGACCTCGACAGCCGCGCCGCACACCGATTTCAACGCCTGCGGATCGCCGGCATGACGCAGTTCGCATGCCAGCGTGGCCATGCCCTTGAGGGTCGTTTCCGACCCTGTTCCACCCGAAAGTGCCGCCTCCAGCGCGGCAGGGGTCGTCTTGTCCCGCGGATCGTAGAGCGTGGCGAAATCGGCCACGGCAAGGGCAAACTCGCGGTAGCTGCGGTCATCCCCGTCGATCGCATCGGGATCGAGGATCACCTTGCGCGCACCCACATCGCCCGCACCCGCCACCACAAGTGCGCGGTCATTGCGCTGCGCCGTGCAGGCACCGTCGCCCCTGTCCGGGCAGGTCTGAGAGCGTTGTGGCTCGATCACCAGGGCGGTGTAGAAACCGTGCTGCTGGATCGAGGAGGGGCCGAAATGGTCATGGCTGAAGACCGTCTTCAGCGTCCGGTCCGCCTGTCCGCCCGTCCCGTCGCCATCGGCGCGCGTGGCGCTGAGGATCGGATCGGCGAACCAGCGCTGCACCGTGGTCTGGAACAGGCGCGGATCGGCACCGCGCGGGCGGCGCCAGATTTCCTTGAACCCGTCCGAGACGACCCAATGCGTGGTGCCACTTTCAGGGTCCGTGGCCTCGGTGCAAAGCCCCGCCACCTCGCGCAGTTCAAGCGCGAAGGGCGCGCGGGCGGGGTTGGTGGTCATCCCGGCCTCTTTCGCGGCGCAAATCCGGGCGGCGATCTCATCGGCGGCCAACGTGCCGTCTTCGTAATTGAAGCCGTTGCCCGAGCCGTCCGAAGAGGTCACGTCGAATTTCACCAGATGGATATGCTGGCCGATCGTGTCGGTCGGGGTTCTGACCTGGAAATCGTCCAGTTCAAGGTCTTTGGGCAGTTCGTTGGTGTGGCGGAACTCGATACACTCGCCCGAGAGCGCGCGGAAAAAGAACGGTTCCTCCCCGGCACTGATACGCGGCGAAATACGGCCCGTGCCTTCCTTGTAGCTGTCCGAAACCGCCGTCAGTACGTTGATGCGCGCCTGCGGATCGTGCCAGCCCGCGCGATTGGTCACCAGATCGAGCTGCACAGCCGAGGCCGCATAGCGCCTGTATCCGATCACGCCGGGGTCCGAGGTAAAGCTGGCCGGAAGATCCGTTCCGGTCACGAACGGATCGGCTTCATGCAGAAGGACGGGGCCGGATAGCGGCTCTGTTACACCGGAATTCACCGTATAGAGGATTGGCCGGTCTGCCTCGGAGGGCAGCAGTTTGCGCACCCAGTTCGACACTTCCCGCGGTGTGTCACGCACGCGCTCTGCCTCGGGGATGCCGGCGGGATCGGTGTCGGCCGCAGCAAAGAAGACCGGGCGGCCCTGATGACTGTAACCATCGGCCTCTTCGGTCAGGGTCGCAAGGCTGTCGGGCGCTCCGCAGGGGTCGGCGAAGGGAGCACCAGGCTTGGGAGGCGCGCCATTCACCGCGAAAACCCCGCCGGCCGAAGCATAGCCCCCCAACAGCCTGTCAAACACCGACGGAGTGCCGTCGGGCTGCGCAAGGTTGGGCCCCGCCGCCCCGGCATGGAACGCCATGGCCGCGCGCTCCAGCGCGGTACCGTCATAAGGCAGAAGCTCCAGCTCCAGCTCTTCGGGGTGCATCGTCATGTCCCCAAGCGCGAGCGCCTTTGCCACGATCTGCGAAAGCTGCTTTTCGCGGGGCGTCTTCTGACCGCCGTTGCGGGCCTCGGACATGGCCCCGGCATCGGGGACAGCCGGCAGTTCGGGCACCGAGAAGGGGAAAACCCGCGTGCCACCCGCAACCACATGGCGCGGCAGACCGCCATCAAGGAAGCCGTCCTCCCCGGTCGGATCGACATTGCGCGCAAGGTCCATCGGCGCCTGCGGAGGGCGATGCCCCGGTCGGCCCGCGACATAGAACGGATAACCCGGCATCGCATCAAGTGATTCAGGCTCTGTTCCAGCGATTTCTGGCACATTTCCATAGCTGGGAAGAATCGGCCAAGGCTGCCCCGGAAGCGGAACGACAGCCGGTATCGGGGTGCCAAGCGCGCTTGCAGCACCTTCGGCGGGCGCGATCCAGACCCCGTTTTGTGGATCGACCGAACCGCTGCGTTTCATCGCCCTTGTCTCGGCGCTCATCTCAGCCAGTGACAGGGCGGGCTCATGCTGGCCATCGGGCAGCTTGCGGCTGCCATCCTCCAGAACGTCATGCACGCGCCACAGCTCCCACATGCCTTGGGCGAAGTGGGGGTAAAGGTGGCAATGGAAAATGGAATCGCCCACCGTGCGGTTGCGATTTCCTGCCCCGAGCGTGTCATACCATCCCTGCGCCCCGTCCGTTCCACGGCGATACAGCTCGGCCCCGCCGCCATAGATGCGATAGGTGAAGCCTTGCTGCGGCGCCACCGTCTGCGAATCGAGGTAGGCCCCGCGATTGGCGTCATTGCCGCTGAACCATTGATGCGCATGAAGGTGGAAGACATGCGTCTCTTTGGGGCCCGCATGAAAATTGCGAAACACCACCGGATCGTTGAGATAGGAGTGGTGGACATTCGACGGATCGTCGCTGAACTGTTCCAGCAGGGCGGGGTCGCCATTGGCCCAGGATGTCAGGAAGAACTCCTCATAGAGGCATTCGATGCAGTCGGCCGCAGGCCCAATACCCTTGCGATTGGCCAGAAGCATCGCCCCCATGCCGCTTGCACCGTAATTTATCGCAAACCCGTCGCGCACTCCGGCCAGTTGGCCCTCGGCAAAGTCGTTCAACTCTTCGAAATTGCGGGTAACGAAGGTTTTCAGCTCATCATGGAAGAAAACCGAGAACTCGCGGAAGATAACCCCTTCGCGCGTGCCTTCGGGCGGGCGATGCACGATCGCGTTCAGGTCCGAATGCACCAGTTCGTAAGCGCCCGCACCTGCATCACGCAACATGTTGAGAATGGGGATACCGTCCTGCGCGGCCTCATAGGCGGCAAGATCCTGGGCGTTCTCGACCGCGTCCAGCCGTCCATCGGCGGTACGCGTCAGTTGCCAAGCATGCGCAAAGGCCGCGCGGGTCAGCTGGCTGCGATACCATTGCGTTCCGCCCGGTTCGGCAACGACCGCACCGAAAAGGCCATGCGTGATCGAGCCACCACCGCCCTCACCCCCCGAGGGCGCCGCGTTCGAGGCCATGAAATACGGCCCCTCTCGCTTGACCGCATAAAAACAATCCACCGCTTCGCCGGGGGCAAGCGCGCCAAACCCGGTGCAACGCATGTCCGGCATTGCATCCGCGGTCCGGCCAACCGGGGTCAGCCCCTGCAACGAAAAGCTGACCCCGCGCGTGCGAGGCCAATCACCATCAGCGGAAAGCGGATCCGTGCCGTCGACATCCTGGGCAGGCTGCGCCGCCTGTGCAGTATCGCAAGCTGCTTCGCCATGCTGGACCTCGGCCGAGTCGCCCCAGGAAACCCAGTCCCGAAGGGTCTGGAACAGCGCGCCGGGATGGGCCGCGGGCATGCGGCAGAAGGTCTGTGAAAAGCCCGGCTGACCGGGACGCAACAGGTTGGTGACGCGAATATGCAGCAAGTCGCCGACATTGGCGCGCAACGTCAGCGGACGGGGCCGCTTGCAATCCTTCAGCCGCACCGCCCCAGCCTCGAGCGGCGCATCGAGGCTTTCCGTGCCCAGCATCGCATCGCAATCGTCGGCGTTGATAGCGGTCGGCGCTACAGTCATCGGCACCACGTCCCGGCGCAACGCGAAGATCATCCCGAAGGGATTGAACGATCCGAACCGATTATAGACCAGCGCCTGATCCAGCGCGACGACATCGGCACAGACGGTCCGGCCAAGCCCCTCATGCCCGCCATGCAACGGCGCGCAATCCAGCACCGACATATCGTCGGAATCGGTTTTCGTCGCAGCCTGAGCAGCACCCGGAACGGCGCCGAAAGAGGCGGCAAGAAGTAATGCAGAAAGCGAAGCATAACGCATTTTAATCTTCTCCAGGTTTAGTCAATCCGGAGGCGCCTGATCGTGAATATCATCACTAAATCAGTGAAATTGGCGTCACTATTCGGAAATCCTACTCCGAACTTGACGTTAGGTCAAATTCGGAGAACTCTACCTATTCTAGAAAAGCCAGATTCCGCCGGATTTGCAGGGGGGTGCAGATCATGCCGAACCGCAAGGAAAAGGCCGTCCGAAAGCTTGTCACGCAATTGCGGCCCGGCGTCCCGCTAAGCCGCGTCGTGCCGCAGGAAATCCGGCGGCGTCACCTGACACGCGCATCGGAACTCGACCGGCTGGGAGAGGCGGTTCTGGCGGGGCCGGCCCCGGGGGAAAAAGACCCGGAGGCTCTGCTTCGAGAGATCGCCACAT
>CALMEG010000314.1 GCA_937863185.1 uncultured Paracoccaceae bacterium
GGCGGGCGCGGCATGGCAGTTCAGATCGCAGGCCTCGCTCGGGCCGGAATGCGGCCGGATTGCATGATTGGCGCGCGGCAGCGGTGCGTGCCGCGCGAATGGGCAAAGCGTAAAGAGGGAAGGTTCGCCAAGACGGAGGTGGTGGGTTCGGTCGATCTGGTCTGGCGTGGGAGGAAGTCGCGGCGCGACATCGTGGCGTGTCCTGTGACCTATCGTCCGAGCGCGGCGCAGATCGCATCCGCGCGCCGGAACTATCTCGATTGGTGGGGTGCGCTGCTCCATCTCTCTGCAGAGCTGCGCGGGCTGGGCATACTCTCGGACATCGAGGTCACGATGGAGATGCCGCCGCTCCATCCATGGCGGAGCGACGAAGGCGCTTGACATAAATTCAATTCATTGACAGTTTGCACTAGACGAATTGCGCCCGGAGACCAGAAGCGGTCTCCGGGCGCAGTCTTTTCCAGACATGGCGGTGTTGTTGTGGCGGGCTTGCGGCGTCTCCAGAGCCAGTGCCAGAGGCTCGCGCCTATGGTGTGATATCTGAGCCAGGACAAGGCGGCCGCTTCGAGGGCGCGTGATCAGAGGCTAGGATGGCGCGCGTGGTATAAGACTGCACGTTGGAAACGGCTGAGGTTGCAGATCCTTCGGCTTGATCTGTTTACATGCCAGTGGCGCCCGGGTGCGGCCGGACCGAGGCTGACACGTCACAGCTTGTGGCGGACCACAGGCGCCCGCATCGGGGCAATGAGGCTATGTTCTGGGATGCCGAGAACCTGTGGTGCCTGTGCAAGCGGTGCCACGACAGTCAGAAGCAGAGATACGAGCGCCGCGCCAGCGGGGGAGGGGGTGGGTCGAAGTCTGATACCCCGCGGCCCTAGACCGGTGCGCTCCCCCACTTGGAGATTTTTTTCATGAGCGATGTAGTTTTCGACTTGTTCGGTAACCCGTCGCGTGCATCTTCCTTGTCATCATCTACAGGTGCGCCCGACGGTAAGACCGTTCGGGCGCTTTCTGTATCGGCCTGCCGGTCCCGAAGACCTGCGGTCTGGTATTCTTGGCATTCTCCGGCGCGCCCGCCGACAGGCGCGGATATCTCGGCCAGCTGCAGCGGCGGGGCGGCTGGCCATCTGTCGGGCAGGGGGATGCCGTGCGCTTCGACATATCCTCAAACCTCGACGAGGTCCTGAAAGGTCTGGACGATTTCACCGCGCGGCAGGTGCCGTTCGCGGCAGCAATGGCGCTGAACGACACGGCGGAAGACGTGAAGATTGCCGAAGAGGAAGAGATCGAGAAGAGCATCGACCGGCCGATCGGCTTCACCAAACGGGGCATCTACAAGACACGGGCCAGCAAGTCGAAGCTGGTGGTGGAAGTCGGGGTAAAGAAAATACAGGCCGGATACCTGGTCTGGCAGGTCAAGGGCGGAACGCGCGGGCCCAAGCGCCGGGCAATCCCGGTGCCTGTCGGCGTGGTGCGCAATGCTTATGGCAACATGCGCAAGGGCGCACTGGCCAAGATGCTGGCGCGTCCCGATGTCTTCATCGCATCCGAAGGGGCACCAAAGACGAAGCACCTGCCGCCGGGCATCTATCAGAGGGGCAAGAAGGGTAAGCGGAAAAGCAAGTCCGCGGCGCGTGGTGGCGAGTATGGCACCAAGGGCAACAACTGGCAGGGCAAGGACAAGAAACGCTCGACGATCAAGATGTTGGTCGCATTCGAGAGTAGCGCCACATATGAGGCCAAGCGCCTCGACTTCTACGGGGCTGCCGACAAGAAGGCCAAGGCTGAATTCCGAAAGAACCTCGAAAAGAGGCTGGCCGAGGCGATCAGAACCGCCAAATGACCCGCGCGGGTCCTTCCTGGCGGGACCGGCACGCGGGTAATTCGCGCCCCGGGGGTTCCGCCCCGCTAAACGAAACGGAAAGCCTTAACCAGCTTAACCATTGATCGGAAAGGAAGATGGCTGATCTTAACACGACGCAGCTGGCAGAACGGCTGTCCGTCTCGAAGGCCAGGGTCAGCCAGTATGTTGCCGAGGGGAAGCTGGAGGGCTGCTATTCGGGCGACGGCCGGGCCCGGCGCTTCGATCTGTCAAAGGTGGCCGAAGCCTTGGGACGGAAGCTCGACCTGGGCCAGATGACTGGCAACGGTCTTTCTACGCGCCGTGCGATCCGCGACATCGAGAATGATGATGCGCCGTCTGCTGCACCGCTTCGGGATGGTGGTGAGCTGTCACCGCGCGATCCTGATCGACTTGAACTGGCGACTATCCAGATCAAGGAGGAAGAGGCGCGCCGCCGCCGCCGGGACAACGAGCGGGACGAAGGGCGGTGGGTGCTGGCCGAAGAGGTTCAGCGACACACCGCCCGGGCCATCTCGAGGGAGATCGGCCAATTCGAAACGGTTATCCGTGATGCGGCCCGAGCCGTTGCCGATCAGTTCGGTGTCGATTTCCGCGAGGTGCGCAAGGTGATGATGGATCAAGGGCGCCAGCATCGCGGATCCCGCCGTGACGGGCTTAGGCAGGCGGCCGGACAGGCAGACCTGTCCAATGCCGAGAAAGACGCAACGGTCTGACATGGGGTTCCTTTCTTCGGCCGAGGCCGCGGTGCTGCATGGAATCGCAGATGCGATGGACCCGCCGCCGCCGCCAGACATTACGCGCTGGTGTGAAGAGAATATCGTTTTTGACGAGAGGTCGCCGTTTCCCGGGCACTTCAGGATTGACCGGTTCCCATTCCTGAGGGAGATCCACGAAGTCCTGAGCCCGGAACACCCCGCACGCGAAGTAACTGTTCGGGGAAGCGCCCAATGGGGCAAGACCGTATCGGTGCTGAACCCTGCATTGGCGGCGTGGCACGAATATGGTCCGCTCGACAGCCTGGTCGTCCATCCGACCACCTCGGCCGCGACGGAGTGGGTCCGCACGAAATGGATGCCGATGCGGCGGTCAGCGCCAAGCCTTCGCGCGATCTTCGGCGATGGCCGCGGTGAGCAGACCGACACGTTGCACAATCAGGAGACCATCCGGAGGGATGGCACGTTGAAGGTGGTCAGCGCCGGATCGCCCGACGATCTGGCCGGCACCACGCGGAAGTTCGTCGCGATGGACGATGTTGCGAAATTCGAGATGACCCCGAAGGGCGACCCGGAGAAACTGGCCGAAAGCCGGGCATCAGGGTTCGAAGACGCGAAGATCGCGCGCATATCGACGCCGCAGATCGCGGGCACCTGCCGGATAACCCGGGCCTTCAGTCGATCGGACCAGAGGTTCTACCATGTGCCATGCCCGCATTGTGGGAACATGGCGCCCCTGACCTGGGAGAACTTTCGGCGCAACATTGACCCGGAACGGCTGCACGCAGCCTGCTTCACCTGCGACAGCTGCGGCAGTGTCATCGGCCATCAGCATAAGGTCGCCATGGTCGCGGCCGGAAGGTGGGTGGCGCACAACCCGCGTGGAGATCATCCGGGTTTCCATCTCTGGCGCGCCTATGTTCCACAGCGGGATTGGGCCTCGATCGCCGTCGAATACGCGCAGGTGATGGGGTGGACCGGCGTCCAGGCGCGGATCGAAACCGAGGAAGAGGCCAAGGACAAGGTCGAGGCCGAGACCGAGCAGACGTTCTTCAACGATGTGCTGGGGCTACCCTACGAACAGGCATCGAAAGGTCCGGACTGGGAGAAACTGCGCGACCGCGTAGAAAATGCCGAAGAAGGCCAGTATCTGCCAAAGGGGATCGTGCCAGCGTGCGGCGTGCTGCTGACCGCCGGCGTGGACTTTCAGGGCGACCGGATCGAGGTGACGATCTGCGCATATGGCAGGAACTACCGCCGATGGGTGGTCGATCATATCGTGATCCCGCATTACATCGGCGACCAGGAGGGCCGCGAAGCGCTGGATGCGCTCCTGAAGGCAACCTGGCGCACGGAACTCGGGTTGCGGTTGCCGCTCGATATGATGGCGGTCGACGAAGGAACGTTCACGGCCGACGTGAAGGACTGGGCCAAGCGGCACCCGTGGACGCGGGTCATCATGGTCAAGGGTGGATCTTCGGCGAACGGTCCGGTGCTGCGCCCGCAGCAGGATCGCAAGGACAGCGGGCGCGCGATGCGGGTTCAGCGCCGCCGCTGGATCGCAAATGTCAGTCAGCTGAAGGCTGATTTCTACGGTTGGCTTGCAAAGGAAGATCCGCAAGAGCGCGGGTTCGTCGCCTTCGCGGTCGGAATGGGCGACGAATACTACCGCCAGGTGACGTCCGAAGTGCGCGTCCTGAAGCGCACGTCGTCGGGCACCATGGTGTCGAAATGGGAGCTTGTCGAAAGCACCCGGCGGAACGAATGCCTCGACACCATGAACTATTCCGAGGCGGCTGCCCGTAAGAAGGGGTGGGCCGCAATGACCGACGAACAGTGGGGCAAGCTCGAGGCGGATCGCGGGATCGCGCAGCCTGATGCGCAGCCCGATCTGTTCGATGCGGCGATGCCGGCCGTGCCGCTTTCGGAGCAGGCGATGCCTGTGGAGCCGCGCGAGGCTCCGGTCCAAAGGGAGCGGAAACCTGATCCGAAGCCGGTGCCAGAAGATCGGCGCGGCTGGATAGGCGAAACCAAGGATGACTGGATTTAGGAGGGCGACAGATGAGCTACACCGCCGAAGATATCGCCCGACTGCGCGCGGCCATTGCCAAGGGCGCGAGCCAGGTGAAGATGGGCGAAGAACAGGTGACGTTCCGCAGCCTAGCCGAAATGCGCTCCCTGCTGTCCGAGATGGAAGCCTCGGTAGCCGGGGCGGGTTCAGCCAGTCGCCAGCACTATCCGCAGTTCGTCGAGCGGCCCTGACATGAACCTGCTTGATCGAGCCATTGCAGCCTTCAGTCCGAGGGCCGGGTTGCGGCGCGCGCAGGCGCGCGCGTCGCTCGATGCCATGATGCATTATAAGGCCGGGTCCATCACGCGGCGGAGCGGGTCGATCAGGCCTGTTGCTGGCGATGCTGACGCGGTAGCGACCTTCGCCCGGCGTCAGATCATGCTGGCCGCTCGCGACGTGGTCCGCAACAACGCGGTGGCCGAGCGTGCCGTGCAAGTGCTGGTCAATAATATCGTCGGCACCGGGATCGAACCGAAGCTCATTTCGAACAATGACGGTCTGCGCGCTGGCTGGCCCGCGGTGAAGCGGATGCTCGACAGCACCGTGATTGACGCTGATGGCAGGTCCACGCTTGCCGGGATCCAGCGCATGGCCGTGCGGGCAATGGTGGTGGATGGCGAAGCGTTGGTGTTGTTCCCCGATCCGCTCACCAACGGCCAGTCGTTCCGGGTGCGGGTCCTCGAAGCAGATTATCTGGACGATCGGGTGCAGAGCCGTTGGGCCGAAACCGGCAACGACATCTATGACGGGATCGAATATGGGCCTGACGGCCGCGTGGTGGCCTATCACATCTATGATGAGCATCCCGGCAGTGCGGTCTGGCATCAGGACTGGAAGGGGATGACATCCTCGCGGGTAGACGCTTCGCGCGTGGTGCACCTTTACCGTTCCGACCGGCCGGGACAGCGGCGGGGGGTAAGTTGGTTCGCGCCGGTGCTGGACGATCTGGTCGCCCTGGCAGACAACGACGAAGCGCAGCTGATGCGCCAGAAGATCGCCGCGTGTTTCGCCGCCTTCTGGAGAACCGACAAGGAGCCAGGTGCGTCTGGTGTCCCGACCAAGCTGGCGCCCGGGCTTATTCAGCAGATCGGATCGGATGACGAAGTGTCCTTCGCCAATCCGCCTGATGTTACGGGTTATGACGATTTCGCCCGGATCCATCTGCGCCGGGTATCCGGCGGGCTTGGCATTACCTACGAGGCCCTGACCGGTGATCTGACCAGTGTCAATTTCTCGTCGGGCCGCCTCGGCCGGATCGAGATGGGCCAGAATGTCGAGGCATGGCAATGGTCGCTGGTGATCCCGGTTCTCTGCAACGCGATCGCGCGCGAGCTTCTGCGTTCCTGGCTGCGCGAGGATCCGCGCTCGGGGCTGGCACTGAAAGCGGCAAGCATTGGCTGGACGCCACCGCCGCCGGTGATTGCTGACCCGAAGACAGAAACGCAGGTCTCCGTTCAGAAAATCGAGGCAGGTCTGTCCAGCCGACCGGCTGAAATCCGCAAGCTTGGCTATGACCCTGCCGAAGTCGATGTGGAAATCCGCCGCGATGAAGAAATTCGCCAATCGCTGGCTGCTCTGAAGGCGCCGGCGGTTTCCGCCGCCAAGGCTGAACAAGACGAGGAACAGAAAAATGAATGAGCTCTTGCTTTACGGCACGGTCGGATCGTCCTGGTGGGACGAGGAGTTCTTCACGGCGAAGACCGTAAGAGAGGCCCTGGCAGGAATGTCGGGGCCTTTGACTGTCCGCATCAACTCGGGCGGGGGCATCGCGACTGAGGGTCAGGCGATCTACACGGCGCTGCGTGGCTACGACGGGCAGGTTGATGTCATCGTCGAGGGCGTTGCCGCGTCGGCCGCAAGTCTGATTGCCATGGCCGGTGACACGATCACCATGACGCCGGGTGCCCTCATGATGATCCATGACCCGGCCAGCTGGTATATCGAAGGGCGCGGCACCGAAGATGACCACCTCAAGGCGGCCCAAACTCTGGGCGTTATCGCCAATGCCTATGCCGGAATCTACGCAAAGCATGCCGGGATCAGCGTCGATGATGCCCGCGCGATCATGAAAGCCGAAACCTATTACGATCCGCAGGGCGCCTATGACGCCGGCTTCGCGACAGCAATCGACGAAGACGGCGACGAAGCTGCGCCTGCCGCCTTCGATTACCGCATCTACCAGCATGCGCCCGCGCGCCTGCTGTCCGCCGCGGGTGCGATCCAGCGCCAGCGGACCCAAGCCGAGGTCTTCGCCATGATGGCGGGAGCCGCAACGCAACCAGCCAAAGGAGCGAAAGCCATGGCGAAAACCAAACCCGCCCCGAAGGGCAGGATCACGGCCTCGACCGCTGCGGACGAGGATGAAGTCACCGCCGCGGAAGAAGAGGAAGATACCTCGACCACGGCCGAAACCGAAGATGAGGTCACCGCTGAAGAGCAGACCGACGCCGAGGACACCACGGCGGAGGAAGAAGACGGTGACGAGGAGAACCCTGATGAGGACGGCAACGACGATGCCGTTGCCATCATGGACCTGGTGGAAATGCACGGCGACCCGATCGGTGTCGCGCGCGATTTCCTTGCCAGCAACGCCAGCGTGGCGACCGTGGTCGCCCACTACCGCAAGAAAGGACCGAGCGTGACCAAACACAAGCCCGGCGGTGCGACCGCCCGGATCACGCGCGATGAGCGCGAAACCCGCCGCATCGGCATGACTGAGGCGCTTGCCGCACAGATCGGCCGCCGCGATCCCAAGGATGACCGGGCGCGGCCCTTCATGACCATGTCTCTGGTCGAAATGGCAGCGATCAGCACCGGTTACAAAGGCTCGATGCGCACCGCCTACGAGCGTGAGCAGGTCTTCATGGCGATGCATACGACCAGTGACTTCCCGCTGTCGCTGCAGAACGCGCTCAACAAGGAGCTCGACAACCGCTACCGCGAAGCCGAGCCGACCTATCGTCGGATCGCGCGCCAGAAAACCTTCCGCGATTTTCGCCCGCATCCGATGATCCGCCCCGGTGACTTCCCGATGCTTCAGCCGGTCGGTGAGGGTGGCGAAATCAAGTATGGCACCATCGGTGAAAAGGCCGAAACCGTTGCGCTGGCGCCCTATGGTGTCGCCATCTCGATCAGCCGTCAGACCCTGATCAACGACGATATCGGCGCCATTGCCGACATGATCGCCGATCAGGGCCGGGCAGTGACGCGGTGGGAAGACAAGACCTTCTACGAGATGGCCCTTGGCGGCGCGAATGGCGATGGCCCGACCCTGACGGAAACCGCGCGCCAGGTGTTCAATACGACGGACAAGACCAAGGCCAGTGCGGCCGCCGCGATCAGCATCGCCTCGCTTTCCGCTGGCCGCGCCGCGATCATGACCAAGCAATCGGTTGATGGGAATGATCTGGGGCTGCTGCCTGCGATCCTCCTGGTCGGTCCCAACAAGCTGACGGAAGCGCAACAGATCGTCGCGCCGATTCAGGCGGATCAGGCTGGCAACGTGAACCCGTTTGCGGGCCGTCTCGAGGTCGTCGCGACGGCGAAGATCACCGGCAACGCGTGGTATCTCTTTGCCGACCCTGCCGACGCGCCTTGCTTCGTCTACGGCTACCTCGAGGGTGCATCGGCCCCTCGTGCGCGGATGGAAGAGCCGTTCGGCCGCCAGGGCATGCAGATCAGCCTCGAACACGATTTCGGTGTCGGCGCGATCGATTACCGCGGCGGCTGGAAGAACGCCGGCGCCTGATTGGCGCTGACATGACCTGACGAATGGGCGCCTGCGGGCGCCCTTCGTCGTTTTCATCATCCAGAAAGGTAAATCCAATGGCGAAGAACTTCATTCAGCGGGGCGAAACCGTCAGCGTGCCCGCCCCGACCGATGTGAACAGCGGCGATCTGGTCAGGGTCGGCGTGCTGGTGGGTGGGGCCCAACACGATGCCGCTTCCGGCGATCCGGCCGAACTGGCCCTGACCGGCGTATTCGATGTGCCGAAAACCTCGGCGCAGGCCTGGACCGTCGGTGCGGCGATTTACTTCAACCCGACTTCTGGCGAGGCCACCACGGCCACCACGGCGGGCAACGTGTTCATCGGGGTGGCCGTTGCCGCTGCCGCGAACCCCTCCGCCATCGGCCGTGTCCGCCTGAACGGCTCGGCGCCGACGGCCACCACCTGATGACGTCGATCTTCGACGGCATGGCGGGGCTGCTGAACGATGTGTTTGGCGGCCCCGTCATGCACCGTCCGCGCGGCGGGGGGGCGGAGGCGCGGGACGGGGGGTTTCGGGGACCGCCCGGCGGGGGGGGGGATGGTGAATGGCATGCTGGTCTCCAAATCCTCCCCCCCCCTTC
>CALMEG010000315.1 GCA_937863185.1 uncultured Paracoccaceae bacterium
ACATCGGGCAGGGTGACGATCCTGGCCAGTTCGGGGAACGGGTCGGTCGCGTGGGGAAGTGCATTGGCGGCGACGAAATGCTCCTGGAAGCGCGGCTCGATCGCGGTTTCGATCTTGGTGATGCGGCGCACCTGCGTCTCGATCGCGCGGCGGGCGGCGACCGAGCAGAGCGCCATGCGCGCGCCGGTGCCCGCGGCATTGCCCGCCGAGGTGACGGCGTCGAGCGGCACGTCGGGGATCATGCCCAGCACCATCGCGTGTTTGGGGCTGATATGGGCGCCGAACGCCCCGGCAAGGACGACGCGGTCCGCCCGGTCCACGCCGATTTCGTCCATCAGCAGCCGTGCGCCGGCATAGAGCGCGGATTTCGCAAGCTGGATCGCGCGGATGTCGCCCTGGGTGACCGAGATGCGCGGGCCGCCCGAGGCGGTGGCGTCATGGATCACATATTCATGCGTGCGGCCCATCGGCTGGCAGCGCGGCGTGCCGGTCTGTTCGGCCGATCCGATCAGGCCCGAGGCGTCGATCAGCCCGCTCATGCGCATTTCGGCCACCGCCTCGATGATGCCCGAGCCGCAGAGGCCGGTGATGGCGGGGGCGGCCGCGGCGAAGCCCGGATCGTCGGACCACAGATCGCAGCCGATGACGCGGAAGCGGGGTTCGCGCGTGGCCGGGTCGATCTCGAGCCGTTCGATGGCGCCGGGTGCGGCGCGTTGCCCCGACGAGATCTGCGCACCCTCGAAGGCGGGGCCGGTGGGCGAGGAGCAGGCCAGAACGCCCTTGCGGTTGCCCAGCAGGATTTCGGCATTGGTGCCGACATCGACGACGAGCGACAGCGCGTCCCGCGCCTCGGGCGCTTCGGAGAGTGCGACCGCGGCGGCATCCGCGCCGACATGGCCCGCGATCAGCGGCAGAAGATAGGCGCGCGCGGCCGGGGCGATCGTGTTCAGCCCGATTTCGGCGGCGCCAAGCGAGAGGCTGTCGCATGTGGCAAGCGCGAAGGGCGCCTGACCGAGTTCGACCGGGTCGATGCCCAGAAGCAGGTGGTGCATCACCGGATTGCAGACCACCACGGCCTCGACGATCGCGGCCGGGTCGGCGCCGGCCTCGGTGGCGAGGGCGCTTGCCAGGGTGGCGAGCGCGTCGCGCACCGCGTCGGTCATGGCGATATCGCCGCCGGGGTTCATCATGGCGTAAGACACGCGGCTCATCAGATCCTCGCCGAAGCGGATCTGGGGGTTCATCAGCCCCGAGGAGGCCAGCACATGCCCGTCGGTCAGGTCGACCAGATGCCCCGCGATGGTGGTCGAGCCGAGGTCGATCGCAAGGCCCAGAAGGGGCGCGTCGTGATAGCCGGGCCAGATCGCGGTCAGGCGGGGCGGGCCGGCATGATCGTGGTGGATGGCGCAGGTCACGGTCCAGTTGCCCTTGCGCAGGACCGGCTGGAGTTCGCGCAGGATTTGCAGGTCGGCCTGCAATCCGCTGATCTGCCACTGTTTTTCCAGCGCGGCCTGAAGGCGCTGAAAATCGCCCGTCGGGTCGTGCATGTCGGGCTGGGCGATCTCGACGTAATAGCTGCGGGTGGCGGGGTCCATCTGCATCACGCGCTCGGTCGCGGATTTGCGGATGACCTGGCGGTGAACCTGACTTTCGGGGGGCACGTCCAGCACCACATCCCCCATGATGCGGGCCTGGCAGCCAAGGCGGCGGCCCTCTTTCAGGCCGCGCACGCGGTCATAGCGGTCCTCGACCGCGTTGCGGGGGGACAGCGCGTCCGGCGCGACGCTGACGCCGTGCTTGGCGAATTCGCCATAGCCCGGCGCAACCTGGCATTTCGAGCAGATCCCGCGCCCGCCGCAGACGGAATCGAGATCGACGCCAAGCTGGCGCGCGGCCTGAAGAACCGGGGTGCCGATGGCAATGCGCCCGCGCTTGCCCGACGGCGTGAAGATGACAAGGGCATCCTGCGGCTCTTGCGCTGACATGGGAATTCTCCATAATCCTCTTTGCGACAAGTCTTAAGCGCCCCGCCGGGCGGCGCAATGCCTGCGCGCGACCCCCCATGGCCCGGATGCGGCGGCCCGGCTAGCGCCGCGCGCGGGCCATGAAGGCCAGCCGCTCGAACAGGTGCACGTCCTGTTCGTTCTTCAACAGCGCGCCATGCAGTTTCGGCAGCAGCGAGGCGCCGTCGCGTTTCAGGTCCTCGGGGGCCATGTCCTCGGCCAGAAGCAGCTTCAGCCAGTCGAGGATTTCCGAGGTGGAGGGCTTTTTCTTCAGGCCCGGCGTTTCGCGCAATTCGTAGAATTGCGTGAGCGCGGTGGACAGGAGCGCCTGCTTGATGTCGGGGAAGTGGACCTGAACGATCTGCTGCATCACCTCGGGTTCGGGAAAGCGGATATAGTGGAAGAAGCAGCGCCGCAGGAAGGCGTCGGGCAGTTCCTTCTCGTTGTTCGAGGTGATGATGACCACGGGGCGGTGGGTGGCGCGGATCGTCTCTCCGGTTTCGTAGACGTGGAACTCCATCTTGTCGAGTTCCTGCAAAAGGTCGTTCGGGAATTCGATATCGGCCTTGTCGATCTCGTCGATCAGCAGCACGACCTTGCCCGGCGCCTCGAAGGCCTGCCACAGCTTGCCCTTGCGGATGTAGTTCTTCACCTCATTGACGCGCGCATCGCCCAGCTGGCTGTCGCGCAGGCGGCTGACGGCATCGTATTCGTAAAGCCCCTGCTGTGCCTTGGTGGTGGACTTGATGTTCCATTCGACCATCGGCAGGCCAAGGCTGGCGGCGACCTGGCGGGCCAGCTCGGTCTTGCCGGTGCCGGGCTCGCCCTTGACCAGAAGCGGGCGTTCCAACGCGACGGCGGCATTGACCGCGACGGTCAGATCCTCGGGGGCGACATAGGATTCGGTGGATTGGAAGCGCACGGATCTGCTTTCGTCTGTTCTTGCGGCGCAAACATTATCTGCGTGCACAAATGCCCGCAAGGCGTCGTGCCGGGCTGCCCAAGATGGAATGTGGGTAGTGACATCCCCCACCACATCGGGTATGGCACGCGGCGAGGAGCGCCAGATGACCAGTGACACTTCAGAACATACCGGCGCCAACAAGGGATCAGAAATGAAGCCTGAAACGTTCCTCCCCGAGGATTACAAACCCGCCGAAACCGAACCTTTCATGAATGACCGCCAGCTTGAGTATTTCCGCCGCAAGCTGCTGGCCTGGAAACACGAGCTGCTGGAGCAGTCGGCAGAAACGCTTGAAGGTCTGGCGGAATCGGCCCGAAACGTGCCCGACATCGCCGACCGCGCCTCGGAAGAGACCGACCGCGCGCTGGAGTTGCGCACCCGCGACCGGCAGCGCAAGCTTGTCAGCAAGATCGACGCGGCGCTGCGCCGGATCGACAACGGCGAATACGGCTATTGCGAGATGACGGGAGAGCCGATCAGCCTCAGGCGGCTGGATGCGCGCCCGATCGCGACGATGACGCTTGAGGCGCAGGAACGCCACGAGCGGCGCGAACGCGTGCATCGTGACGACTGACCGGCGCCCGGACGGCTTGATCTGACGCAAGGACAAAGGACCACCGGGCCGTAAGGTTCCGGTGGTTTTTCTTTCGCGGGGGGTGATTTGTGCTGACAGCCAGAAAAGTGACCGTGCTGGGCGGGGGCGTGGCCGGGTTGACGGTGGCGCGCGCGCTTGCGCTGCGCGGCGCCGAGGTGACCGTGCTGGAACAGGCCGAGGCGATCCGCGAAGTGGGCGCGGGCCTTCAAATCTCGCCCAACGGGGCGCGGGTGCTACGGGCGCTTGGCCTGGGTGATTCCCTGGCGCGCTCGGGGCTGGTGGCGCAGGCGGTCGAGATGATCGACGGCGAAACCGGCAGCCGCTTGGCGCGGCTGGACATGGCGCGCCTGCGTCCGGGCGAGGAATACCGCTTCGTGCATCGCGCCCGGCTGATCGACCTTCTGGCCGAGGGCGCGCGCGCGGCCGGCGTGCAGATCCGCCTGCTGCAACAGATCGACAAGGTGGAACTGGGCGATCACCCGCCGCGGCTGACCAATCATCAGGGCGTCACGCAAGAGGCTGATCTTCTGATCGGTGCGGACGGGCTGCATTCGCGGGTGCGTCAGGCGCTGAACGGCAAGGTCGCGCCCTTCTTCACCCATCAGGTGGCCTGGCGCGCGCTGGTGCCCTGTGCCGAGGATGCGCCGCGCGTGGCGCAGGTCTTCATGGGGGCGGGGCGCCATGTGGTCAGCTATCCGCTTGGCGGGGGGCTGCGCAACATCGTCGCCGTCGAGGAACGCCGCCGCTGGGTTGAAGAGGGCTGGAACATGCGCGACGATGCCCTGGCCGTGCGCACCGCCTTCGAGGATTTCTGCCCGCAGGTCACGGATTGGCTGGCGAAGATCGACGAATGTTGGCTTTGGGGGCTGTTTCGCCACCCGGTCGCGCATCGCTGGCATGGCCATGGCGCCGCGATCCTTGGCGATGCCGCGCATCCGACGTTGCCCTTCCTGGCGCAGGGCGCGGTCATGGCGATGGAGGACGCCTGGGTTCTGGCCGAATCCCTTGCCGGGCATGACAGCGACGCCGCTGCCTTCGCGGCCTATCAGGCCGCCCGCGCGCCGCGCTGCGCGGCCATCGTCGAGGCCGCGAACCGCAATGCGCGCAACTATCACCTGTCGGGGATCAGCCGCGGGGTGGCCCACCTGGGGCTGCGCGCGGCCTCGCGCCTGGCGCCGGGCAAGCTGCTGGACCGGTTCGACTGGATCTACGGCCATGACGTGACGGGGGGCGCGGGCCGCTAGGCCGCGCTGCGCTCAGGCCGCAAGCTCGATCCAGACGGGAACGTGGTCCGAGGGCTTGTCGCGCCCGCGCACCTCCTTGTCGATCTGCACGTCGCGCAACAGGTCCGCCGCCTGCGGGCTGAGCAGCAGGTGGTCGATGCGGATGCCGTTGTTCTTTTCCCAGGCGCCGGCCTGATAATCCCAGAAGGAATAATGCCCCGGCCCCGCGACGCGGGTGCGGAAGGCCTCGGTGAAGCCCAGGTTGAGGATGCGGCGGAAGGCGGCGCGGCTTTCGGGCAGGGCAAGCGCATCCTCGCGCCAGGCCTCGGGGCGGGCGGCATCCTCGTCCTGCGGGATGATGTTGTAATCGCCCGCCATGACCACGGGTTCCTCGGTGGCCAGAAGGGCCGCGGCGCGTTCGCGCATGCGGGCCATCCAGGACAGTTTGTAATCGTATTTGGGCCCCGGCGCGGGGTTGCCGTTGGGCAGGTAAAGCCCGCAGACGCGCACCGCGCGATCCCCGATCACCGTGGCCTCGATCCAGCGCGCCTGTTCGTCGGCCGCGTCGCCGGGCAGGCCGCGCGTGATGCCCTCAAGCGGCAGCTTCGACAGGATCGCCACGCCGTTGAAGCTTTTCTGGCCATGGGTTTCCACCCGCCAGCCGCGATCTTCCAGAACCTCGCGGGGGAAGCCCTCGTCGACGGATTTGATTTCCTGCAACAGGACGACATCGGCCTTGTCCTCGTCCAGCCATTCGATCAGGGCGTTCAGGCGTGCCTTGACGCCGTTGATGTTGAACGTGGCGATTTTCATGGGGCCTCCGGCTGCCTGCGCCCCCTTCTTAGGCCGCGACGGCCGCCTTGCCAAGCGCACCGGCCCGCAGCCACAACGCATCGAGACGCGCAAGCTGGGCGGGATCGAAACGCTCGATCTCTTCCCAATAGCGCCCGGAGGGAACGTAATAGTCCAGAACCGCCTCGCGCCGCCGTGCAAGGGTGGCGGCGGTGGTGTCATAGGGTGCGGGGGCGCCGGGCAGCGCGCCGATCTGGGCGCGGGGCAGCATCAGGCGGCTGTCCTCGTGCGAGAGGTTGACGACGGCGGTGCCGCGTTGCGCGGCCAGAATGCGCAGCCGCGCGGATTTTGCCTCGAGGCTTTGCAGGGTGATGTCGCGGCGCAGCGGATCGGGGTGGCCGCGCCCGTAGAAATGCGTCCGCCCCTTCGAGGGGTAGATCATGTTGCAGCCGAAATAGGCGATGCAGCGCGGCTTGTATTCGTTCAGCGCCCAATATCCCGCCGTAAAGGCCATTGTTGCGCCAGCGTAGACAAAGCCGCCATGGGCGTTCTGCGCGGGGACGAATTCCGCCTCGGTCACGATCCTGGCCGGAGTGTCGGCGGGGGGCAGGCGGTCGGCGGGGAAATCCCATGGGTGGATCTGCACGTCCCAGTCGGCGCGCACCTGCCAAGCATGGTTGATCGCCACGATCACATCAATGCCGTCGCGCGACCAGTCGCGCGCCTGCACCACCTCGGGGCCGGAGCCCAGAATCAGCACATTGGTCATTTTGTGATCCCCCGTCGCACAAAGCTTAAACCCGGTTTGGCAGATCACCAAAACCGGGTGGCGGAAACTTGCCGAAAGCGGGTGGGCCGGGGCCGGGGGCGCTAGATCGAGAACGAAATCCCGCAGCCGCAACTACTGGTCGCGTTGGGGTTTTCTACCACGAACCGCGCGCCGATCAGCTCATCCGAGAAATCAATGACCGCATTTTCCAGAAACGGCAGCGAAACCGGGTCGATCAGCACCCGCTGGCCTTCGCCTTCCAGCACCAGATCCTCGGGGGCGGGGGCGTCTTCCAGCGTGATCTCGTATTGAAAGCCCGAGCAGCCGCCCCCCTCGACCGCCACGCGCAGGGCGCGCGGGGCTTCGGCGGCTTCGTTGATCTGGGCCAGCCGGGAAAAGGCGCGCGGCGTGACCTTCGGCGGAATGTTAAGCATCGTCGGACCTGTTCTTTCCTGTCTCCCTCGATATAGGATGGCGCAAAACGCGCGACAAGACGAGGGGATCGGGCCTTGCTGCAACCATATGCCTGTCAGCCGGAGGACAGCCGGGGGCGGCTTCATGCCGAAAGCATGTCCACCTTCCGCTCGCCCTTTCAGCGCGACCGCGACCGGATCATCCATTCCTCGGCCTTCCGGCGGCTGAAGCACAAGACGCAGGTCTTCGTCGAGCATGAGGGCGATTATTACCGCACCCGCCTGACCCACACGATCGAGGTGGCACAGGTCGCGCGCACCATCGCGGGCGCGCTTGGGCTGAATACCGATCTGGCCGAGGCGGTGGCGCTTGCCCATGACCTTGGCCATCCGCCCTTCGGCCATACCGGAGAGGATGCCCTGGCCGATCTGATGCAGCCCTTCGGCGGGTTCGACCATAACGCGCAGGCCCTGCGCATCGTGACCCGGCTGGAAAAGCACTATGCCGGCTTTGACGGGCTGAACCTTACATGGGAAACGCTGGAAGGCATTGCCAAGCATAACGGGCCGGTGACGGGCGATCTGTCCTATGCCCTGGCCGAGGTGAATGCCGAATGGGATCTGGAGCTGCACACCAACGCCTCGGCCGAGGCGCAGGTGGCCGCGGTGGCCGACGATGTCGCCTATAACCACCATGACCTGCATGACGGGCTGCGCGCGGGGCTTTTCAGCGAAGAGGATCTGATGGAGCTGCCCACCATCGGCCCCTGCTTCGAAGAGGTCGACCGCCTGCATCCGGGGCTTGACCCCACGCGCCGCCGCCACGAGGCGCTGCGCCGCGTCTTTGGCGTGATGGTCGAGGATGTGATCGCCGTGGCGCAGAACCGCCTGGTCTCGCTTTGCCCCGAAAGCGCCGACGACATCCGCGCGATGGAGGGGCCGATCATCCGCTTTTCCAAGCCGCTCTACCAGAACCTCAAGGCGCTCAAGAGCTTTCTGTTCACGCGCATGTATCGCGCGCCAAGCGTGGTGGAGGAACGCCGCCGCGTGACGGCGATGGTCAACGCGCTTTTCCCGCTGTTTCTGGACGATCCCGCGCTGCTGCCCGAGGACTGGCAGGACGAGGTCGCCCGCGCGGCGGACCGCACCGCGCTTGCGCGGGTCGTGCTGGATTATGTGGCCGGCATGACCGACCGTTTCGCCATTCAGGAATATCACCGGCTTCTGGGGTCCGATAGCTGACCGGACCCCGGCCCGGCGCGGCTCAGCCGCCCATGCGCGAGAAGGTGGTGCGATTGTCCGGCCCAAGGCCAAGCCAGCCCGCCGTCGTGGCCGCAAGATGTGCCACGATGCGCACCCGCTGGGTTTCGCCACGCGCTTCGGCCGCAACGGCCTCGGCGCCGGTATAGGCGGGGAAATCGGCGGCGATACGCTGCGCGGGCACCAGGACCGCGCCGCTGGCCGCGTCGACCACCTCGATCAGGTAGCGGATGTCATGCACGCCGGTGCCTTTCGGGGCCGATTTGCGCGACTTGATGTTGAGCGCGTGGAAGGTTTCCAGCCTGTCGCGGAGGCGCCGCGGCGGGGGCCCTTCCAGGCCGCGCGACCCCGCCGCGATCCCTTCCTGCAGGATGCGCGACACTTGCGCGCGCCGGTCCCCCGCGGCCTCGGCCTGCCAGACGATATCGGCCTTGGGAACGTAGACCGAGTTGTCCTCGGACACGGTCAGGGTGGGCGGAACGATAACGTCCACCCCCGCCAGCGACCAGTTCTTCGCGGACGGTCCGGCCGGTTGATACTCGGTCTGCCATTGCCCGCCTCCGCAGCCGGCAAGGGCGGCGGTCCCCCCCAAGGCAAGAAGCGTAAGCATGTGGCGGCGATTGAACCCAAGAGTCATCATTAAAGCACCCGTTTCTTTTACAACGCCACGGGTTTATCCTGTTCGGGCGTCTCTTTCAAAGCGCTAGTTCCGTCCCGCTGGCCCGCGCGGCGATATGCCCAAGGTGCCAAAGGCCGGATCCGGATGATGGAACCGCCCGATCAAAGGCGCGTTCCGTCCTTGCAAGACAGGAGGATGGCATGATCGTGAAATCAGGTTCTGCGCATTGGGAAGGTGCGCTGAAGGATGGCAAGGGCACCGTTTCGACCGAAAGCGGGGCGCTTGCCGCACAGCCCTATGGCTTCAACACCCGCTTCGAGGGCCGCCCCGGCACCAACCCCGAAGAGCTGATCGCCGCCGCGCATGCGGCGTGTTTTTCGATGGCGTTTTCGGCCGGGCTTGCCGAAGCCGGGGTCAAGGATGTGGGGATCGACACCACCGCAAGGGTGACGATGGTCAAGGACGGCGGTGGCTTCACCATCAAGGAATCGATGCTGCATGTGCGCGTGCAGGGCCAGGGTGACGAGGCCGTGATCCGCAAGGCCGCCGAGGCCGCAAAGGCCGGCTGCCCGGTCTCGCGCGTGCTGGCCTGCGATCTGGGGATGGAACTGACGGTGGGTTGAATGTGATGGAGCACGACCCGAGGCGAGTCCGAAGCCGACAATGCTTTATTGCGCGCAACTAGCGTGCCGGATGCGACCAAAGGATGCGCGTTGCGTGCACGAATGTTGGGTGGGAAAATCCCCACAAGCAAAGTAGCGTAACGCTGAAGCCGAAAATAACCGCTGCGCTGTCAGGCGACTGCGACAGCAGCTTTGTTCTTTGTAAGGTGCCGACGATAACCGTGTGAAAAATATAGATTGGCAGAGTATTTTTCCCGATTCGTTCTACGAACGGAGGAAGTTGCCGGTCAGGGACTTGAGCAAAGATGAATGCTGCTGCGAGGAAACCCAAAACCAGCGCCCAAATACGCCACACTGGTCCGTAAACGCCGCCAAGTCCCAGATCGGTATAGCTATATTTGTGCAGAAACAGTGCCGATGCAAAGCTTTCTGGAATGGTCATCCAACTAAGAGCCAGCAATCCAATGAGTCCGATGACCGCAACCGCGAGAGGGAGCATTCGTAATCGTGCGAGATGCTCAGGTCCAATCTGCGCGCCGAGAACGAAGAAAGGCAAGAATACAAGGCAGCGCGATAATGACAGATTATGGCCGACTTGCGGAACGTAGCCCGCCAAAAGTGCAAGAACGATAGAGAGGGGAACTGCAAAGATCCCAAAGCGCAGCATTAAGGGGGTAAGCAGCAGCCAGAAAGGCATGGCTAGCAGGAACCAAAGTGCGAAAACTGGATAGGTAACCGGAGCAGCCCCTCCACCTTCGATATATGAATACCAAAGTGCAAAAACCGTTTGTGCCAGAACATATAAAGCGGCGAAGCGAAGTGCCTTGGAGAGCACATCGCCGCGCCCGGAAAAAGAGCCCGTAAGCACGATGAACGCCGGCATGTGAAACATGTAAATCGCGTTGTAGATGGTGCGCGCGATACCGGAGTGAAGAATCCAGCTTTCTAGCACATGGCCGATAACCACGAGAGTAATCAGCAACGCCTTGAGTCCGTCGAACCAAGGCTCACGTGTTGAGGCTCCCCCCCCCCGGGTCACACCATCATCTCTTTCGTCGCGCTCAGCTTGACCTCGGGATAGTCGCGCTGGACGCGGTCGATGTCCCATTGCAGTCGCGTCAGGAAGACCGGGTCGCCGTCGTGGTCGGTAACGATGTGCTGCTTGTTGATGTTGATCAGCCGCTCGATCTCGGCCTTCGGGCCGCTGATCCAGCGCGCCGAGGTGAATTGCGAGGGCTCGAAACGCACCGGCAGGCCGTATTCGATCTCGATCCGGCTGGCCAGCACCTCGAACTGAAGCGCGCCGACGACGCCCACGATGAAGCCCGAGCCGATCATCGGGCGGAACACCTTGGCGGCGCCTTCCTCGGCGAATTGCATCAGCGCCTTGTCGAGGTGCTTGGCCTTCATCGGGTCAAGCGCGCGCACCGATTGCAGCAATTCGGGCGCGAAAGAGGGGATGCCGGTGAAGCGCAGGACCTCTCCCTCGGTCAGCGCGTCGCCGATGCGCAACTGCCCGTGGTTCGGGATGCCGATGATGTCGCCCGCCCAGGCCTCTTCGGCCAGTTCGCGGTCGGCGGCCAG